>CADCWF010000251.1:61342-67908 GCA_902806345.1 uncultured Thermomicrobiales bacterium | reverse complement strand
GCCGGGCGGGCTGACACTGCGCCACGCCAACGGGCAGACTTACCGCTGGGTCAAATGGCTAGGGCCGGTCAAGCGGGAGGGCTACGGGCGGAGGCAGGTTGATCTGCCGCGCAAGCGGGGGCTCCGGGAGGACTGCCACCGGCCCCCGAAGCGATACGGTCGGCCATATGCCCCGTTCACCCGAAGCGCGGGAGAGCCGAAACGGGCTCGTCTGCGCTGTTGGCGAAGGCCGATCTCGCACCCCACCCGGTGGGGGTGGGGCGGCCGGGATGCCGCACCCCGCCGGCCTTCATCACCTCGTCTGCGGAAGAGCTCCCGTTTCGTGGCGAGTCGTGCCCAGCGCCGGAATGTCGGGTATGATCGACGGACCGTAGCGGTTTGGGCACCGGCTGCCGTGGCAGGTGACGGGGGTCGACCGTGGCTGCGAACGAACGGGTGGACGAGAAGCTGACCGGTCGGCTCGACCGCCGGATGATGGTGCGACGTGCCGCAGCCCTTGGCCTGTCTCCGCCCGCGCTCACCGCGCTGGTGCGCGAGCGCGCCGTCGCCCAAACGGCGCCGTCGCCGCCCGTCGCGCCGCGCGTGCCGCGCATCTTCGCCCGCTCCGGCGACCTCGGCGTCGACCCGTACGCTTGGCTGGAAAACCCGAACGATCCCGCTGTCATCGCCTACCTGGACGCGGAGAACGCCTACCGCAAGGCCGCGATGGCCCCGACCGCGGGTTTGCAGGAATCCATCTACCAGGAGCTCGTTGGGCGCATTAAACAGACCGACGCCTCGGTCCTCACTCCCTGGGATGGCTACCTCTACTACACGCGCACGGTTGAGGGGCAGCAGTACGGTATCGTCTGCCGCAAGCAGGGCTCGGCAGACGCCCCCGAAGAGATCCTGCTCGACGCCAACGCCATCGCCAAGGAGTACCTCGACGTCGGCGCCTGGCTCCCGAGCCCCGACCACCGCTACCTTGCCTACACCCTCGACGAGACGGGCGAGGAGTTCTACACGATCTACGTCAAGGACCTGCAAACCGGCGAAATCGTCGACCGACTCCCCAACAGCACCAACTTCGAATGGGGCCGGGGCGGCGGCTACACCCTCCTCTACTGCCGGCAGGACGACAACCACCGCCCGTTCCAGCTCTACCGCCACGAGCTTGGCGCCGACCCGGCGTCCGATCCGTTGATCTACGAGGAGGCCGACGAGCATTTCTCGCTCGGCACCGGCACCTCCAAGGACCGCGCCTACCTCTTCGTCGTTAGCTCGGCCCGCAACTCGACCGAGATCCGCTTCCTCCCCGCCGACCAACCCGCCGCCGAGCCCAGGCTCTTCGCGGTTCGCCGCGACGGGGTCCGCTACTCCATCGAGTCCCTGCACGGCGAGTTCCTGGTGCGCACGGACGAGGACGCGCCGAACTTCAAGCTGGAGGCCGTCCCCGCCGCCGACCCCGCCGCCCGCCGGCGGGAGGTCGTCCCCCACCGCACGGAGGTTCTGCTCGCCGGCTTCGACGTCTTTGCCGACTACCTCGTCCTCTACGGCCGGGAGAGAGGCTTCAGCCAGGTCTGGGTGCGTGACCTGGCGAGCGGGGAGACTCGCCCCATCCCCTTCGACGAGGCGGTCTACTCGGTCGGGGGCGGCCTCAACATCGAGTTCGCGACCACCAAGCTGCGCGTCGACTACTCGTCGCTGGTTACCCCGCCCTCGACCTTCGAGATCGACATGGCGACGGGCGAGCGGACGTTGCTCAAGCAGCAGGAGATCATCGGCGGCCACGACCCGAGCCGCTACGTCTCGGAGCGCATCTTCGCCACCGCCGCCGACGGCGCCCAGATCCCGATCTCCCTCGTCCGCCTGCGCGAGGCCCCCGCCGGTCCGCTCCCGCTCCGACTCGATGCCTACGGCGCCTACGGCAGCAACAGCGAGCCGACCTTCGCCATCAACCGCCTGGCGCTGATCAACCGCGGCATCACCTACGCCATCGCCCACGTGCGCGGCGGGCAGGAGATGGGCCGCCTTTGGTGGGAGGAGGGGCGCCTCCTCGCCAAGTGGAACACCTTCACCGACTTCATCGCCTGCGCCGACCACCTCGTCGCGATCGGGCAGACCGCCGCCAACCGGCTCGCCATCTACGGGGGCAGCGCCGGCGGCATGCTGATCGGAGTCGTGCTCAACGAGCGGCCCGACCTCTTCCGCGCCGCCGTCGCCTCCGTCCCCGCCGTCGACCGCATCAACCTGCTGCTGAAATCGCCGATCGGCCCGTTCAACCGGGACGAGTTCGGAGACCCGCGCGACCCGACCGCCTACGCCTACCTGCGCTCCTGGTCTCCCTACGACAACGTCCGAGCCCAGTCGTACCCCCACATCTTCGCCACCGGCGGCCTCAACGACGAGCGCGTCCCCTACTGGTCGCCTGCGAAGTGGATCGCCAAGCTGCGTCACGCCAAGACCGACGACAACTTTGTGCTGTTGCGGACGGAGATGGGCGCCGGCCACGGCGGCGTGTCCGGCCGCTACGACGCCTTGCACGAAATCGCCGAACTCTATGCCTTTCTCCTGCTCGCCCTCGGCCTAACAGACGTTCCGCCCGCCACCGCCGGCGCGGCCACGCCCCCTCGTGCTTTTCGTGGCGCCGACCCCGCCAGGTTCTGATCGGCCGCGGCGACGGGCACGATTCTAGTGGTCCGCCCAACCCGATCTGTCGAGCCACGATCGGCGGCTGCGCCGCCGAGCCCGGCGCTAAAGCACGGGGCTAAGGCCGAGAAGGACCCTGAAGGGCCCTGAGCACGGGCACGGCTTGGCAGACGGTCGCGGTATCTGCCTGGAAACCCTCACCCCCGACCCCTCTCCCGATGCGCGGAGAGGGGGACTCATCCGCCCAGATTGACGGAGCGGTCAAGCGGAGTCCGGAGCAATGCAGCGCGCGGCGTGATCTGCCCGGGGAACAACGCCCATCATCAAGGCACTTCAGAGCGACCGGCAATAGGCGATCTTCGTGGTCGCGCCGGGGAATCCGTAAGGGCAGAGAACGGCGAACTGGCACCCTACTTGCCCCGCGTCCGGCATCGGGCAACGCACCACCCGGTTCGGGACAAACAGACGATGGGGCACGAGGCACTCGCGATGACGAGGCCATGGCCGACATGCCATTGGTGCCAGCTTGGACCGGTCCCGGATCAGCGGCCGAGCCGCCGGTAGCGCCGGACCGAGAGCGGGAAGAAGACCGCCACGATCAGCAGCGGCCAGACGACCGCCATCGGCACCGCGTGCTGGGCGATCCACGACTCCCCTCCCCCGTCGGGGTTGCCGAACAGGGCGCGGCCGGCGGCCACCGTCGACGACAGCGGGTTCCAGGCGGCGACGGTGCCGAGCCAGCCGGGCATCGTCGCCGGCGCCGCGAAGGCGTTCGAGAGGAACCCGAGCGGCCAGACCAGGATCTGGATCGCGACCAGCATCTCCGGGCTCTCGACGACGAGCGCCAGGAAGATGCCGACCCAGAGTAGGGCGAACCGCAGCAGCAGCAGCAGCCCGAACGCGGCGAGCGCCCGGCCAATCCCCTGCTCCCAGCGCCAGCCGATCGCCAAGCCGGCGCCGACCATCACCGCCAGCCCGGCGGCGGCGTAGAGCATGTCGGCGACGGCGCGGCCTGTCACGACCGCGCTCGGCGCCATCGGCAGCGACCGGAAGCGGTCGGTGACGCCACGGGCGGCGTCGGTGCTGACGGCGGCGAAGGTGGTCTCCAGCCCGAAGAGCATGGCCATGGCGAACATGCCGGGGACGAGAAAGGCGCGGTAGTCGCCGCCGCCGGGCAGCGTCATGCCGCCGCCGAAGAGGTAGCCGAAGAGGAGGACGGTCATCACCGGGAAGAGGAGGCCGATCAGGACCTGGGCGGGTTGGCGCACCCAGTGGGCGAGGTTGCGCCGGGTCATCGTCCAGGCGTCGGGGATGGCCCAGTGGAGGCCGCCGGGCGCGCCGGCCGCCAGTGCGCCGGTAGGTGCGACAGAGGCGACGGGTGCGCCAGTGGCGTGAGTTGGGGTCGGGGTTGGGGTCGAGGTCGTCACGCGGCTTCCTCCCGATCGGGCCGCGCCGGCGTCCACAGCTTCGAGCCGTCGTTAGCCGTCAAGCTGAAAAAGACCTCGTCCAGGGTTGGCCGCCGGAGCGCGATGTCCTCGGTCTCGATGCCCGCCTCGGCGAGCGCCCGGACAGTCTCGGTCAACGCCGCCATCCGGTCCGCGACCGGGGCGCCGAGGCGGCGACGGTCGGGGTCGACCTCCACCGGTCCGGAGGCGATCCGCTCGATCACCCGGGCGGCCCCCGCCACGTCGGCCGCCTCGCGAACGACGATGGCGATCCGGTCGCCGCCGATGGCGTTCTTGAGCTCGTCGGGGGTGCCCCGGGCGATCGCGCGGCCGGCGTCGATCACGCAGATCGTGTCGGCCAGGCGGTCGGCTTCCTCCAGGTACTGCGTCGTCAGGACGACCGTCGTGCCGGACCCAACCAGTTCGCGGATAGAGGCCCAGACCTCGTTCCGGCCGCGCGGGTCGAGGCCGGTCGTCGGCTCGTCGAGGAAGAGCACGACAGGGGCGAGGATCAGCCCGGCCGCCAGGTCGAGCCGCCGCCGCATGCCGCCCGAGTAGCCCTTGACGGCCTTGGCGCCGGTGTCGGCGAGACCGAACCGGGCCAGCAACTCGTCCGCGCGGTGGGCCGCGGCGCGGGCGCCGAGGTGGGAGAGGCGGCCGAACAGCTCCAGGTTTTGCCGCCCGCTCAGGATCTCGTCGACCGCCGCCTGCTGGCCGACGAGCCCGATCCGGGCGCGCACCTCCGGACCCTGCCGGACGACGTCGAACCCCGCCACCTCGGCCCGCCCCCCGTCCGGCCGCAGCAGCGTGGCGAGGATTCGGACCGCCGTGGTCTTGCCGGCCCCGTTCGGTCCGAGCACGGCGCAGACGGCGCCGGCCGGCACGGTCAGGTCCAGCCCCGCGAGCGCCTCCTTGCCGCCGTAGCGCTTGCACAACCCCTCGGCGACGACCGTCGGTCTCGTCGCGTCCACCGCTCCCCCCTTGACGTAGTACGACGTACGGAGTTCGACCGAACGATACTGTACGCCATACGGATTTGCAAGCCCGAGGGGAGCGCGATGACGACGGAGTACACGGGGAGCGGCGATCCGGCCCGGACTATGGCGCTGCTTTGGGGCACCCAACAGCCACCGACCCGCGGCCCAAAGCCGGGCCTCAGCGTCGAGCGGATCGTCCGGGCCGCGATCGAGGTGGCCGACGCCGAGGGGCTGGCAACCCTCTCGATGCGCCGCCTCGCCGAGCACCTCGGTGTCGGCACGATGTCGCTCTACACCTACCTGCCGGGAAAGGCCGAGCTCGTCGACGTGATGGTGGACACCGTCCATCGAGAACCGGAGCCGGTGCCGGTGCCAGCCGCGGGCGACCCGGCGGAGTGGCGACCGCGGTTGGAGGCGATCGCTCGGGCCGACTGGGCGCGCTTCCACCGCCACCCGTGGCTGCTCCAGGTGGCGGCGACCACCCGGCCGCCGCTGGGGCCGCACCTGATCGCGAAGTACGACCGCGACCTGCGGGCGGTCGAGGGAATCGGGTTGGACGACCTCGAGATGGACTCCGTGGTCAGCCTCGTCGCCGGCCACGTCGAGGGTGCCGCCCGCCGCTCGCTCGATGCCCTCCAGGCGCCGCGCCAGACCGGCCAGACCGACCAGCAGTGGTGGGAGGCAAACGCGCCGCTCCTGGAGAAGGTGTTCGACCCGAGCCGGTTCCCGACGGCGGCCAGGGTCGGCCCCGCCGCCGGCATCGCCTATCAGGCTGCCTACGATCCGGAGCACGCCTTCGTGTTCGGCCTCGAGCGGATCCTCGACGGGATCGCGGCGCTGGTGCGGTCGCGGCAAGAGGATGTGACCGAGTTTGGGGGCTGAGCCGAACCTGATCGTCGGAGGATCGCGCGGATCCCGCGTCAGTCGACCCGGTCGTCCCGCGCCGGTTCGTCGGCGCGCTCGGCAGCTCCCCTCGACTCCTCGTGGAACGGCGCGAAGTCGAGGCAGACAACGCGGAAGTCGATCGTCGCGTTGGCGTTGCCGATGCGCTTAACGGTGACGGTCCAACCTTCACTGAACGCGTTGACGAAGCCGGCCGAGGCCACGATCTCCCCGTTGTCGGAAACGCCGGTCACCCCCCCGGTCAGGACCCGGTCGCCGTCGTCGCAGCTTCGGTTGTTGGACGCGGTCGGGTTCGCCGGTCCCGGACCGGTGGCCACCCCGTTGGTGAGCGTGTACGTCTTCGTCCCGGGTCGGACGAACCCGGTTGCGTCCTGTCCGTCGAGCTTGTCGGCGTTGAGGCTGGCTACCCGGGCGTCGGAGCCGACCTTCAGGGGCGGCTTCCCGGCGGCCACCTTGAGCTCGAGCGCCGGGCCGCCGCCCTGGTTGCTGAGGCGGAGGACAGGGTCGGCGAGGTCGGCGATCAGTGCGGTCAACTCCTTGCCGGCGTTGTTGGCCTTGCCGAGGTTGAGCGGGTCGCCGACGGCGGCGAAGCCGAACGAGGCTGGGCCGAGCA
>CADCWF010000251.1:0-61332 GCA_902806345.1 uncultured Thermomicrobiales bacterium | reverse complement strand
GGGCTCCCTGGCCGACACGAGAGACGACCGCGACGACGCGGCGGACCATGACAGCACCTCCCCGATACGGGCACGAAGTCGAGCGACGCGACCGAACGCTAACGGGCGTCTCCCGCCTCCGGCACCAGGTGGTCTCGATGTCCGAGCGTAGGGGAGTCGTCTGGCGAGGGGAATGGCAGAAACCTGCCAATGAGGCGTTGGCTGTGGCTTCGGCCAACCGCCGGGCCTACGGTTCGCCGCGGGATCGGGGGACGCGCGGAGCGAAGGGGGACAGGCGAAGCGCGCCGCCATCCCGGTCAATACGCTGCCGGGTCGCCCAACCCGGCCCGGACAGGGATCGGAGCCGCCCTCCGAACGCCGCGAACGGTCGACCCAACCCGGACGTCCCGGTGGCGGCCGTCGAGGACCCCACGCCGAGGGCGGGCGTCGCGCGGCGATCCCTGGCGACCTCCGCGTTCAACTCGCGGGTGCGAGATTCCTGGACCGCGATCATCGTGCTGGGGTGGGGAATCATGACTGCCTCCCTCGTGCGATGTCGGGAGCCGGGGCTCCGATTCGCTCGAGCCCGTGGGCGGGAGGACCCCATCCGGCTTGCCCCCAACCTGGCAGATGGGCAGGGCCGGGGCATCGGCAAGCTTGCCGATTCCGGCGGGAGCCGAGGTCGGCCGGCGGGTAGGCAGGATTGCCGAGTCGGCCGCTCCGGGCAGGCTGTCCGCGCGATGCGGCTACAGACGGTGAACCCCGCTCCCGAGATTCGGGAGCGGGGTCGAGCACGAACCCCTGGAAGCAGGTGCGCGGGATCGCGCCGCTGGCCTACGCTGCCGGCGTCCCCGACACGGGGACGGCCGTCGGCGCGACGGTCGGTTCCGGCGGCGCCGTCGGCTGAGGCGTCGGCGGCACGTCGCGCTCGCCGTCCGCCCCGCTGGCGTCGTCGGTGGCCGCGTTGCCGGCGATGATGACGCCGTCGAGGGCGGTCACCCGACACTCGCACCCCTTGCTCAGAACCGACCCCTCGGGGCAGGGCGAGATGCAGGCGCCGCCGCAGCACGTGCCGCCGGTTTCGGCGCAGTCGGCGTCGGCCGCGCAGACCACGCACGGATCGCGCCGGGTGAACTCGCAGGTGGCGTCGGCGCAGCGGCCGGTGACGCACGGATCGGCGACGAAGCAGTCGAGGTCGAGCCGGCAGCTCTGGCCGCAGCACTCGCCGTTGCCGCAGCAGACGTAGCCCGCCTCGCAGCGGGCCGCGAACTGGGAGCAGACGCCGTCGCGGCAGCGGCCGCCGATGCAGGCGTCGTCGCCGTCGCGGCAGTCGCCGTCGCCCTGGCAGGCGCGGACGCAGGCGCCGTCGACGCAGCGCCGATTGCGTCCGCATCCCTCGGGGCACGCGTCCTGGGCCCGGATTCGCACCGCAGCCGAACCGGCGACCGCGAGCCCAGCCACCCCGACCAGCGACCGCAGCGCGCCGCGCCGCCCGATGGTTCCCGCCAGCCGTCGCGTAAGCCGATCGAATCCCTGGCCGTCCACTGGCGTCCCCTCCCCGTCCGGTCGTGTCGCCCGCGGCGTCGCGGTTCCCTTCGGGCGTCGTTCAAGCTACGTCGCCGGTCCGACCCAAGATGCATCCACCGCCACGGCTCGATGGCCGCCGATGACGGGCCCGGCCCGTCTTGCGCAGCACGCCGCGGTGTGCGAAAGAGTGACGCACTCGCGCCACGCCGAGGGCGGCGTCCCCCTCACGGGTCGCCCGCTGCTTCAACGAGCGCCACGGCGGCGGCGTTTCGCCGCTGAGCACATCGAACGTACGGGTTATCTGAAAGGGAGGCAAGCCGTGAAGATCGACTTCGGACAGGAGGTTCGGGCGAGCGACGGTGAGGCGGTCGGCTCCGTCGTCGGGGTGGTGGTCAACGGCGGCACCTTCGAAGTCACCCGCGTCCTCGTCGGCCGCGGGCGAGGTGAGCCGCCTCGGCTCGTCGATGTCTCGGCCGTGAATACCTCGGGTGGAGACGGGATTGCCCTCGACCTCTCGCGGCAGTCGTACGAGGCGATGCCAATGCTCGACAGCCGGGAGATCGCGAGCGAGCCGCGCGTCCCCGATTTCCCGACGATCATCCCGACCGGCGGGGTCGGCGGCCCGGTCCTCACCGATGCGTCAGCCGGCGGTCCCGGCTACCCCGGCGGCGACTTCTTCGACGTCGCCCCGATCGATCCGCCGACCGTCCAGGTCGAGTCCAACCTGCTCTTCTCGGAGGCGGTCCTCCACCACGGCAGCGACGTGGTCTCGAGCGACGGCCACAAGATCGGCACCCTCGACGAGGCGGTTGTCGGCGAGCTCGGGACCGTCGACGCCTTGGTCGTCAAGGCCGGGTTCCTCTTCCGCCATGATTTGCGCATCCCCGTCGCCGAGGTGGCCGATTTCGGGACGGACCGGGTCCACTTGAAGATCACCAAAGAGGCGGCGGAGGGACACCGCGCCTGAGTCGCCGGCCACCACCCGCGGCGTCGCCGCGCGTTGAACCGGCGCTCCGCTGGGTGCTACGCTCCGCGGGTTGACCCGGCCGCCGCGTCGGCCGCTCCATGGCGTGCCGCTCGCCAGTCGATTGCGCGGTCGTTCGGCCCGCCGAATCGAGCCGCAGGGCGGGCGTTGAATCCGGACGAGCAAGCGGGGGGGCATGGGTGTGGGGACGGATCCGGTGCGGCTGGCGGTCGACCTCGACGGGGTGCTGACGGAGCACCCCCGGCCGCTCGCCCGGGCGGCCTCGGCCCGCTTCGAGCGCGAACTGCCGGAGAGCGCGTTCGTCGATTCGGCGGGGCTGAACGTGCCGGTCGAGGTCCGCGACTGGGTCTACGCCCCGGACGGCCCCGCCGCGAAGCTGGCCCCGGATCCCGACGGACCCGCCTTCCTCCGGGCGATGATCGACCTCTGCGGCCCCGACAACGTCAAGATCGTCACCGCCCGCCCCGAGCATGCGGCGCGGATGACCGTCGGCTGGCTGGAGCGGCACGGCTTTCCGCCCTGCGAGGTGCTCTACGCCGACCTCAAGGCCGCCGTCGCCCTCCGCCACGGCATCGGCTACGCGGTCGAGGACAGCCTCCGCCACGCCCGCAACTACGCGGCGGCCGGGGTCACCTGCTTCCTCGTCAAGAGCGGCGAGGACGCGCCACCACCCGCCGACGGCTCCATCGTCCAGGTCGCGACCCTCCTGGGGGTGGTGCCGCTCCTGCGCCGCCGTCTCGCCGCCCCGTCGGCCGGTGACACCGCCGCGTCGCCGAACGGCCACGCTCCAGACCGGCCGCGGATCGTGATCAGCGATGCCGTCCACCCCATCGCCCGGACCCGCTTCGAGCGCGAGGCGAGGGTCGTCGACGTCGACGGCACCGACCGCGCCGCGCTCCTGGCCGCAATCGGGGAGGTCGACGCGCTGGTGGTCCGCAGCGAGACGCAGGTGGACGAGGAGGTGCTGCGCGCCGCTCCGCGGCTGCGGGTCGTCGCCCGGGCGGGCGTCGGGGTGGACAACATCGACCTCGCCGCGGCGACGCGGGCCGGCGTCCTCGTCCTCAACGCGCCGGGCGCCAACGCCGTCTCCGCGGCCGAGCACACCATCGCCCTGCTCCTCGCCGTGACCCGCCAGATCCCATTCGCCGATGCCTCGACCAAGGCGGGCCGCTGGGAGCGCAAGCGGATGACGCCGGTCGACCTCCGGGGCCGCACCGTCGGCGTCGTCGGCCTCGGCCGGGTCGGCTCCCGGGTGGCCCAGCGGCTGCGCGCCTTCGAGATGAAGACCATCGCCTACGACCCCTACATCACCGCCGCTCGCTTCACCGAGATCGGCGCCGCGCCGGTCGACTACCCGACCCTGCTGGCGAACAGCGACGTGGTCACCTTCCACGTGCCGGCCACCGCCGAGACCACCCACATGCTCGACGAGCGGACCCTCGCGCTGCTCAAGCCGGGCGCCATCGTCATCAACGCGGCCCGCGGCGAAGTCGTCGACCAGGAGGCGCTGGCCGAGGCGCTCCGTTCCGGCCGGGTCGCCGGTGCCGGGGTCGACGTCTTCCCCCACGAGCCGTGCACCGGGAGCCCCCTCTTCGCGCTGCCGAACGTCGTCGTCACCCCCCACACCGGGGGCTCAAGCGCCGAAGCCCTGGCCGCCGTCGGCGAGGTGATCAGCACCAGCACCCTGGCCGCACTTCGGGGTGAGGCGGTGCCGAACGCGGTCAATCTGCCGGCGTCGTCGCTCCGGACCCGCCAGCTCCAGGCGCTGACGTCCGTCGCCGCCGCCGCCGGCCGCCTCCTGGCCGTCCTCGCGCCCGAGCGCGCCTCGCGCTTTGGCGTCACCGTCGACGGTCTGGTCCAGAGCGACATCGTGGAGCACGTCCTCGGCGCCGCCTTGGCCGAGGCGCTCGGCCGCTGGACGGACCGCCGGGTCACCCCGGTCAACGCCCGACTGGTGGCGGCGGAGGCGGAAATTGCCGTCGGCGTCAGCCAGGACGACCCCAACCCGGAGACCGTGCCCGCGTTCTCGTTCGAGGTTACCCTCCGTGGCGAGGCCGAGCCGGCCCACCACGTCGTCGTCCGCTGGGACCGGCGGGAAGCCGGCATCGTCGAGGTCGACGGCTTTGGCTTGAACAGCCCCCTCGCCGGCGACGTCCTGATCACCCACCACCGCGATCAGCCAGGGATGATCGGCCAGATCGGCACCATCCTCGGCCGCTACGACGTCAACATCGCCGGGATGCAGGTCGGCCGCCGGGAGCGGCTGCGCGGCGGCGCCTCGATCATGGTCCTCAACGTCGACGACGAGATCCCGGCCCCGGCGCTCGCCGAGATCGGCGCCGTCTCCGGCATCGAGACGGCCTACGTCGTCTCCCTCCCCCACCCAGCCCCAGCCGAACCGGTGATGGCGATGGCGGCGCCGTAAGCGAGGAGCCGGGAAACAATCAGGCGACCGACGCGGCTGCGACGGGAGATTCTCTGCTCCGCTCGGGATGACGGACGCGGCGGCTTGTGGACTGTCCGATCGCTTCCGACGGCGACGGTTGCTGGCGAGAATGCTCCGACAGGTGACGAATGGCAGCCCCCGTCTCCCCTTCCCCGGATGTCGTCGTCGTCGGCGCCGGCGTCATCGGCTGCTCGATCGCCTACCGCCTCGCCGCCGAGGGGCGTCGGGTGCTGCTGTTGGAGCGGCGCGGCGTCTGCTCCGGCGCCTCCGGCCGCAACGGCGGGATGACCGGCGCCGGCTCCTCGATGCATGCCCGGTCGGCCGCCGGTCGCGCCGTCTACGCCCTGACAACGCGCAACCTGGATCTGCTCCGCGGACTGGAGCTCGAGCTCGGGTGTGATTTCCAGCTCCGGCTGCCCGGCTCCCTCGACGTCATCACCACACCGGAGCAGCATGCCCACCTGGCGGAGTCGGTCGCCGAACAGCGCGCTGCCGGCATCCCGGTCCAACTGCTCGACCCACGGGAGACGCGGACGCTGATGCCGGCGCTCGCGCCCGACATCCTCGGCGCCGCCTACGCGCCCGGCCGCGGCCACCTCTGGCCCTTCGCGCTCGTCAACGGCTTCGCCGATGCCGCCCGCCGCCACGGCGCCGACATCCGCACCTGGACCTCTGTCGACGGGCTCCTTCGAGACGACGAGCGGGTCGTCGGGGTGGTCGCCGGCGGCGAGGCGATCCCGGCCGGGGACGTGGTGCTGGCGACCAATGCCTACGCGCCGGAGCTGCTGCCGGAGCTGCCGCCGGGAGCGATCGTCCCGGCGCGCGGCCAGATCCTGGTGACGGAGCCGGTGGCGCCGTTCCTCCCCCTACCCTTCGGCACCAACTTCGACAAGGAGTACGGCCGGCAGACCACGGGAGGCCAGATCCTCTGCGGCGGCTACCGCCGGCTCGACGAGGCCGAGGGACTCGGCACGTACGAGGAGCGGGTGACCGCGCCCGTGCTCTCCGGCATCGCCCGCTGCCTGGGCCGGCTCTTCCCGGCGCTGCGCGGCGGCGGTGTCAACGTGGTCCGGGCTTGGTCGGGCATCATGGGGTTCACCGCCGACGGGTTGCCCTTGATCGGCCGCTACGCCCCCGCGCCGGGCCTGACGCTGGCGGCCGGTTTCAACGGCGGCGGTTTCTCGTGGGGCGCCGCCGTCGGCCTCGTCGTGGCCGACCTCCTCGCCGGCCGCGACCCCGGCTGCGACCTCGAGCCGTTCCGGCCCGACCGCTTCCACGGCGCCGCTGGTCCCGCCTGGGCCAACCCGTTCACCGCTGGCGAGAAGAACAACCCCGGCCGCCTCCAGGCCGAGGCGGCGGCCCTGGCGACGCCGGTGGACGAGGCGGGACCGGTCGACGATTGATCGAAATTGCTGTCCAGTAGATACGGGGTAGCACTGGAATGGCTGCTGGGGGAACGCGCCTCCTAGTGTTGTGCGGTGTTCTGGCCGAACGAGTGCAACACATGTACCATATGGGCGTGATGGCGGCGGTTATGATAGGGTGTTTGACCGGTGGTCGCCCACAAACGGCCACACCGACACGGGACTGATGGTCGCCACCTCCAAACAAGATGGGTACTACTATCAGCTTTCCTTCGCGACATTTTGGCTAACGGCGACCTTGAACGTTTACTCAGCCTCGATCGTGGTTGAGAACGGCAGGGGCACGGCGCGTCTTGGCTACCGCGCTTGCATCAGCTTGATCGTCGCCTTGCGGGGCCGCTCGACGGCGTCCTTCGCCAGCTTGGCGGCGACGCGTTCGGCGAGCAGGAAGAACGCCTTGGCCGTCTCCGACTCCGGGTGGCCGACGACGACCGGCACGCCACTGTCGCCGCCCGCCCGCACCGCCGGCTCGATCGGCACCTGGCCGAGCAGCTCGACGCCCTGGGCCGCCGCCAGCCGCTTGCCGCCGCCCTCGCCGAAGATGTCGGTCCGCTCCCCACAGCAGGGGCAGACGAAGCCGCTCATGTTCTCGACGATGCCCATTACCGGCGTCTTGACGTCCTCGAACATCCGCAGCCCCTTCAGGGCGTCGGCCAGCGCCACGTCCTGGGGGGTGGTGACGATGACGCCGCCAGCGATCGGGATTTTCTGAGTCAGGGTCAACTGGACGTCGCCGGTCCCCGGCGGCAGGTCCATCACCAGGTAGTCGAGTTCGCCCCAGAGCACGTCGTTGAGGAACTGGTTGATGAGCTGGGCGACGAGCGGCCCCCGCCAGATCAGCGCCTTGTTCGGGTCGAGCAGGAAGCCGATGCTCATCACCTTGACGCCGTGCGCTTCCAGCGGCACGATCATGTTCTTCGGGCCGGCCGGCGTCGCCATCTGGGTCACCGCCGGCTTCGCCGTCTCCCCCATCATCAGCGGGATGCTCGGCCCGTAGACGTCGGTGTCGAGCAGGCCGACCCTGGCCCCGCTCCGGGCCAGCGCGACGGCGAGGTTGACCGCCACCGTGCTCTTGCCGACGCCGCCCTTGCCGGAGGCCACGGCGATCGTGTTCTTGACCCCCTTGATCGGCTCGGCGTCGGCCTTGCCCCGGCCGCTGGCGCGGACCCGGTTGTGCCAAATCACCTCGACCTCGGCGACATCGGGCAACCCGGCGACGGCCGCTCGGATCTCCTCCTCGAGCCGATCCTTGTAGGGCGCGTTCGGGTAGAGCAGCTCGGCCGTCACCTTCACCGTAGCCTCGGCGATCTCGACGGCGAGGATCATCTTCAGTTCGGTCAGCGGCTTGAGCACTTCCGGCTCGATCACGGCCGAGAGTGATTCGAGCACGCGCTCCTTCGTCAACTGGGTCGTGGCGGACATGGTGGCGGTCCTTCGGGTGGGCGGATGCGCGGGTTACCTCGGAGGCGGGTGACGATATGCCCTAAGTGTACCCAGCGGCGGGCACCGCCTCGTCCGCCGCCCCGCCGAACCCCGGCGATTGCGGTACCGACGCACTGTCCGGCGGGTGAGGTCTGGCGTCGTCGGACCTCGGCGGCGATGCGAGGAGCGCGAGCAGGCCGAAGGCGACCCCTTCGTCGAGGTGGCGGAGGCGCAGACTACCCCCCTCGCCACCGGAGGCAACCGCCGCCTCCGTCGTCGCCAGCTGCGCCCGCCGGGCGAACGGCGTCTGCACCACCGTCCGCCACTGGAGCCGCCGCACCGGGGCGACGATCGTGCGGCGGGAGAGCCCGCCTTCACGGAGGATGAAGCGCCCGTCGTCGATCGTCCAGCCCGCCTCCCGGAAGGCGAGCAGGCCGTCCCAGACGGCGAGCGGGAAGAGCACCAGCACGGCGGCGCCCCACCACCAGCGCACGGCAGGGAGCAGCGCGGCGGCGACGAGGGCGACCGCGAGCAGACCGACCATCGGCCGCAGCGCGTCCCCCAGGTAGCGACCCCGCGCGCGCGGCGGCGGGGCGGAGAGCGCCGGCACGGACGGTGGGGAAAACCCCGGCGTCGCGGCAGTGACGAAGGCCCGCGCCTCGGCCAGCGGCAGCAACGGAACGAGCACGCCCGCCTCCCCGGAGGCGCCGGCGAACCCGGCGCTCTCGAACCGCACCTCGGCCAGGCCGAACAGCCGCCGCAGCGGCGACTCGCCGACGGACACGGCTTGCAGGCGGGTCAGCGGCACCGAACGCCGGCGGCGGTCGAGCAGACCGTGGGCGATCAGCAGCCGGTCGCCGTCGCGGCGGAGCTCGAAGTTGCTCCAGGTCAGCACCGCCCCGGCGATCGACAACCCCCAGGCGACGACGGCCCCGACGGCGACCGCAAGGACGAGCCCGCGAACGCCGTAGCCAGGAGCCTGGAGCGTAACCGCCCGCCAGGCCGACTCCGGCAGGAGGTCGTCCAGAAACTGGAACCCGAACGAGACGGCCGCCAGGGCCGGCCCGATCCGGCCGGCGGTGGCGCCCGCGACCAACACGTCCCGCGGGCTCAGCCGCCGCAGGAGTTCGCCGTCCTCGGCGGTCGCTTCCGCTCCCGGGCGGGCACCGTCCGCTGTCAGCGCGGCCGCCGAGCCGACGCTCAAAGGCCCGCGGTCCTGGAGCAACCGCCGTCGCAGCGCATCGGCTTCCGCCCGGCGGACCGCCGGCAGCACGACGTCGGCCTGGCCCGAACCACCAGCGGCGGTTTCGATCCGAACCCCAACGACGCCGAAGAGGCGCTGCAGGGGAGTCTCGCCCAGGTCGACCGCCTGGATCCGCTCGACCGGGACGAACCGCTCCCGCCGGGCGAACACCCCGGACTGGACCTTCAGGCGGCCGCCCTCGACGGCGTAGCTGAGGAACCGCCAGGCAACGGCCTGCCAGACCACGGACGCGAGCGCGAGCACGATCAGGGGCACCAGCATCCTGGTATCGCCGTCCCGGCCCCGCGACGCGACCAGGACGAGGATCGGCACCGCGAATCCGCGGAGTTGCCGCACCGCGCTGATCGCGATCCAGGCCGGATGCTGGCGCCGCGGCGGCACGTCACCCCGGTCCGGTCCCGGTTCGGACGCCGCGATCGAGGGCAGCCCGACTGCCATCTCGGGAACCTCGTCCCGGGGGCGGTCCGCCGCCGCAGTCGGCGCCGTGGTTTCCGATCGGTCGGCTCCTCCGGCAACCGGATGTCCCTTCGGACGGTGCGGTTCCGTCACCCGGGCAGGATCGGTGGGGGGCGCCGGCTCGCGGTCGCCCACCTACAGGTCCTCGCGGACGTTCGCCAGCGAGGCGATCCGTTCCCGGGCGGCGGCGGCGGTCGCCTCGTCCAGGGCGGGGATCTCGTTCGCCCCGGCGGCCGTATAGAGCACCACGCTTGCGAGCCCGAAGCGGCGCTGGAGGGGACCGCGGGCGGTGTCGACGTGCTGGATGCGGGCCATCGGCACGAGCGTCCGGGTCCGGGTCCACCAGCCCCGCTGGAGGTCGACCTCCCGCTCGCCGATGCCATAGCGCCAGGTCCGCCAGCGCAGCGCCGGCATCGGCCCGACCTCCCAGACGGCCCAGACCACGGCCAACCCGACCAAGGTCGGTCCGACCCAGGCTGGCAGCCGGTCGATCCGGCCGAGCAGGAACGCGGCGAACGCGGCGCCCGCCAGCGGCGGCAACGCCCCGAGTGCGGCGTTGATCCGCCAGAGCGCGACCGCGCGGGGATCGAGGTTGTTCGGGGGCGGCTGGTCGGGGGTCATCGGCACCTGGGGCGAGCGCGGGGAGGCCGGCAATGGTGGACCCGCCAACTATAGTGGCTGGACGGCGCCCCGCGGGGCGCCACGACTGGTCGGCCGCCACGGGTACGTCGGGCACGGTCCGAACTGGTCACGCGCCGGACGCAATGGCTTACCGACGCCGTCCGGTCGCGCCGCGGCACCGCGCCGGGACGCGCCTCGTCTATGATCTGCCCGGCAGGATGGGCGCACCGACCGGGAGGGTTTGGCAGGGATGGCGGCACAGGACCACGGGCCGAGCGGAGAGCCGGAGGGCGACGAGGACGCGCGCCTGTCGGCGGCAGTCGACGCGGAGTCGTTCGAGGCCGCCGAAGACGCCCAGCGCCACCCGGACCCGTCCGGTCCCAACCGGATCGCGGTCATCTTCGCCCACCCGGACGACGCCGAGTTCATCTGCGCCGGTGCCGTCGCCCGCTGGGTGGCGGAGGGACACCACGTCACGTACGTCCTGCTCACCTCCGGCGACAAGGGGAGCGAGGATCCGGCGGTGACGCCGGAGGCGCTGGTCGCCACCCGGACCGCCGAGCAGCGCGACGCCTGCGCCGTCCTCGGCGTCCAGGAGGTCCAGTTCCTCGGCTACGCCGACGCGATGCTGGTGCCGGACCTGGCGATGCGGAAGGAGCTCGTGCGGGTGATCCGGACGCTGCGGCCGGACGTCGTCGTCTGCCAGGACCCGACCGTCCGCTTCGTTGGCCAGAACTACCTGAACCACCCCGACCACCGCGCCGCCGGCGAGGCAACCCTGGATGCGGTCTACCCCGCCGCCCGCGACCGGATGACCTTCCCCGAGCTGCTGGCCGAGGGGCTGGAGCCGCACAAGGTGCGCGAGGTCTATCTGGCCGGGGCGAACGCGCCCGACGTAGCGATCGACATCACCGCCTACATGGAGACGAAGCTGGCGGCGCTCCGCTGCCACAAGAGCCAGATGGGCGAGTGGGACCCGGAGCCGGAGATCCGCAAGTGGGCCAGGGAGGATGCCGAACGCTTCCCGGACCATGGTGAGTACGCCGAGACGTTCAAGTACTTCAAGCTGGACTGAAGCCTTCGATCGGCTGCTTCCGATCGGAGTCGATCACCGCATCCGCCTCCCGACCCTGACATCGGCAGTCGGGAACGTTGTCCTATGCCTCGGCCGCGATCGGGTGGTTGGACAACTGCGTCGAACGGCAGGTCGATCGACCCTTCGAGTCGGTCCCCACAGGCCGGCTGCCAATCGCTGCCCCGAATCGCCGCCTCCACCTCCTCTGGCACGAAGCCGCGCCGCTCCTGGTAGCTTGCGTCGTGTCCAGAGAGCCGGATCGGCTTTCCCGCTGGGTCAATCACGTCGGCGCCCTACCCCTTGAGCGCGCCGGCCATGATGCCGCGGACGAACTGCCGCTGGAAGATCAGGTAGACGAGGAGCGGCACCAGCGTCGCCACCGTCAGGCCGGTCATCTGGAGGCCCCACTCGATGTTGTACTGGCTGTTGAGGAAGAGGACGCCCAGGGGCACGGTGTACTTGTCGTTCGACTGCGTGTAGACGAGCGGGTAGATGAACTCGTTCCAGACCCACATGAAGTTGAAGATCGCGATCGTCGCCAGCGACGGCCGGGCCAGCGGCAGCATGATCCGGGTGAAGAGCTGCCAGTGGCCGGCGCCGTCGACCTTGGCCGCGTCGCGGATCTCCTGCGGCACCGACTGGAAGAAGTTACGCAGCACCAGGATGCCGAACGAGGTCCAGCCGAAGTAGGTGAAGATCAGCGCCCAGTAGGTGTCGATCAACCGGAGGATTGACATCAGCTTGAAGCCGGAGATGATCAGCGCCTGCGGGGGCACCATCAGGCCGAGGAGGAAGACGACGAAGAGCACGTTCTTGGCGCGGAACTCGAAGGTGGCGAAGGCATACGCGGCCAGCGCCGAAAAGGCCAGCAACCCGGCAACCGAGACGACCGAGATGAGGAGGCTGTTCTTGAAGTAGGTCCCCATTGCGCCTTCGGAAAAGACCGTCTGGTAGTTGCCCAGATAGAGCACCTGCGGCAAGGCGAAGACATCGGAGAAGATGTCGTCGTTGCTCTTGAACGAGCTGTAGACCATCCACACCAACGGGTAGAGGATGACCGCCGAGATCAGCAGGAAGAACGGGTAGAAAATCGCCATCTTGATCGCGGTCCCGCGGCGCATGCGTTCCTCCTCCCTGCGGTCGTCCGGTCGCGACAGGGGCCGCTCCCGGTGGCCGCTCTACGCCTCGTCGGCGAACTGGAACCGGGTCACCTGGATGTAGGCCAGGACGAAGGTGATGATCAGCAAGACGACCAGGATCGCGCTGCCGTAGCCGATCTTGTTGGCGGTGAAGGCCTGGAAGTAGGCCCAGGTCGAGAGCACCTCCGTGGCGTGGCTGGGGCCGCCCTTGGTCATCACGTAGACGAGCGAGAACATTTTCAAGCTCTCGATCGCCGCCAGCAGGACGACCATCGCGACCATGCTCTTCATCAGCGGCAGGGTGACGTCGCGGATCGCCTGCCAGCCGCCGGCGCCGTCGACGTGGGCGGCGTCGTGGAGATCCTGGGGGATGGCGATCAGGCGGGAGATGAAGAGGAACATGTAGAGCCCGAAGCCGTGCCAGGCGTCGATCACGATCAGGATCGGGAGCGCCAGGGCCGGGTCGCCCAGCCAGGCCCCGGCGAAGCGGCCGAGCCCGATCGCGGTCAGGAACGGGTTGACCAGCCCGAGCGAGGGGCTGAAGAGCAGCGTGAAGACGACGCCGACGACGACCAGCGAGATGACGGCCGGCATCAGGTAGACCCCGCGAAACAAGTTGCTGAAGGGCAACCGCTGGTCGAGCGCCAGGGCCAGCAAGAGGGCGACGACCGTCTTCAAGACGACCGACCCGCCGAGGAAGCCGACGTTGTGCCGGAGCGACTGCCAGAAGACGGGGTCCTGACCCATGGCCCGGAAGTTGTCGGAGCCGACGAAGCGGATGTCGGCGAAGTTGAACCCGGTCCACTCCGTCAGGCTGAGGGCGAGCGTGCCGAGCAGCGGCACCAGCAGGAAGACGACGTAGAAGACCAGCGCCGGCAGCAGGAACGGCAGCGCCAGGAGCCAGTGTCTCGGCACCGACCGCGTCCGCGTTGCGAGCCTCGCCGCCGGCACCGCGGCCCCGGCGCTGGTTACGGGGGCGACCTGCGTGCTCATGGATCGCATCCCTTCGTCTCGGTTCGGAGGGGGAGGCCCGCCGCTCGGCCGGCCTCCCCTTCCATCCGGCGCGGATTCACCAGCGCCGCCGTTTGCCTACTCGGCCGACGCTTCGAGTGCGTCCTGGATCGCCTGAGAGAACGCCTCTGGCGTCAACGAGCCACTGAGCAAGGCGACGGTGCCGGTGTAGACCTTGTCCTCACCGACGCCCGGCGGCAGCTCGTTCTCGATCCACGGGAGGGCCCGCTCCGCCTCCTGCACGGTCGCCCACAGATCCTTGATGACCTGCGGCGCGCTGGCTTCGACGGCGCCCTCGTACATGGAGATGTTGCCGTTGGCGGCCCAGGTGTTCGCGGCCTCCTCGCTGGACATCCATTCCAGGACGTCCATCGCCGCCTCCGGGTTCGCCGCCGCGGCCGGGATCGCCAGGACGTGGGTCACGGCGCCGGTGATGTCCTCGGTGTTGACGGCGTCGGTCAGCCTCGGGAACGGCATGATCCCGACCTCGAAATTGGGTGGGGTTTCCTCCCAGCCCGAGGCGAACCAACTGCCGGTCTGGAAGAAAGCGGCCCGCCCGGCGAGGAAGAGCGCCTCGGCGGTGCCGAAGTCGTCGCTGACCATGCCCGGCGAGAAGTGACCCGCCTGGGCCAGGCTCTGGAGGTCGGTGGCGGCCTGGACGAAGCACTCGTCCGTGAAGCTGGCGCCGTTCCGTTCGATCGCCTGGTAGACCGTCTCGACGCCGCAGCGCTGGACCAGGAAGGCCATGTACCAGTGGGTCGACGGCCAACCGTCCTTGGCGCCCAGCGAGATCGGGGTCACCCCGGCGGCCTTGAGCGTCTCGGCGGCGGCCAGGAACTCTTCGTAGGTCTGCGGCACCTCGATCCCGTTCGCCTCCAGGATCTCGGGGTTGTAGTAGATCTGCCAGCCGGTCTGGTAGGTGAACGGGACGCAGTAGATCTTGCCCTCGAAGGTGCAGGCCCGAGCGCCCGCCTCCGGCAGCACGAAGTTCTCGCTGTTCGCGGTCCACCACTCCGTCAGGTCGGTCAGGTGGCCGGCCCCGGCGAAGTCCCGGGTCTGCTGGTACCCCTCGTACTGCAGCAGATCCGGCGGCTGGCCGCCGGCGAGCGCCGTCCGGATGACGGTGAAGAACTGCTCGTTGCCGATCGGCCGGTGGCTGATCGTGACCCCGTTGCCCTGGGCGTTCCAGTCCTCGATCAACCGCTCGATGCCGGTCTTCTCGCCGCCGGCGGTGAACTCCGTCCAGAGCGCCACCTCACCGGATGCCTGGGCCGCGACCGGTTCGGACGTGCGCGCCAGCAACGCCGGCGCGAGCATCGCCACCAGGGCGAGCACCAGCCCGACGGTGCGGATCCTCGTCTCCGTTCTCACCTTCGACCTCCTCGTCTCGCCGGTTACCCAGCTGGGGTCAACCGGTCCTGGGGATCGCGTCGGCGCCTCTCCGGCGCGGCCGACTCGTCGATCCATTCGTTTCGGCGACACCACCTCCTTCCTTGGGGGGCGGACCTCGCTCAGTCCGTACCTCAGTCGCCCGCGACCTCCGCGACCGCCCCCACGAGCGAGGCGTCGCCCGGTTTCTGAAAGGTGAAGCGGGCGTCGGCCCCGGCCGTCTTTGTGACGATCTCGCCGTCGCGGCGGGCGTTGAAGTTTTGGATGCGGGCGATCGCCTCGCGGCCCCAGTGGACGAGGTCGTCCCGCTTGGAGGGGTCCTCTTCGGTCAGGGCCCGGATCCAGTCGGTGGCCAACCGGACGTGGGTCCGCTCGTCCGCCTGGAGGTAGTCGGACAGCTCGGCGATCCGGGTTAAGCCGCGCGCCTCGGCCTTCTCCCGCCACTCCCGCAGGGTGTGCATCAGGTTCGCTTCGGCCCAGGAGTTGGTGACCGCGATCCGCCGCAGGGGGTCGGCTTCGTTCTGCATCCACCACCAGACCAGCGTCCACGGGCCGTAGCCCAGCTCGCCGCCCAACTCGTCTTCGACGACTTTGGCGACGATCTCGATGTGGCGGGCCTCGTCCCACATCTGGTGGGCGAGTTCCATCCGCATCTCCCAGGGGAGGTCGGGGAACTCGGCGAGCATCTTGCCCATCCGGTCGGTCGTCTCGACCTCGCCATAGAGCAACTGGTGGAATTTGTGGCGGAACCCCTCCAGCGACCACTCGTCGTCAGCCTGGTAGACCTTGAAGTCGTCCGGGTCGCCGGAGAACCAGAAGGGCGCCTCGACGACCGGGTGATCGAGCGGCGCGCACTGCTTGCGGAACTTGTAGCCGCCACGGCCCCGCTTGACACGGGCCGGCGACTTCTCCTCCTCTTTGGCGCTGTGGAACGTCAGCCAGTGGGACTCGATCCCCTGCCCCGTCACCCCGCCGCACGCGACCAGCCGGGCTTCGATGTCGGCCTGCACCTCCAGCGCCCGCCGCCGCTCGTCCGGGCTCCGCGTCAGTCCGTCGAGCACCGCCTGGCCCCAGGCGACGTGGGATTGCCCCATCGCCGCCAACTGGCGGAGCAGCCGCACCGTCGGGGCGTCGCTGAGGGGGTCGGTGGCGTCGGCGTGGTAGACGTAAGAGCTGACCAGGTGCGGCTCCAGCACCCGGTAGACCGCGACCAGGCGGTCGATCGTCGAGTCGAGCAGCCAGACGTACTCGCACAACTCTGCGAAGGCGTCGGTCGCCGGCTCCTGGCTCGTCCGGGCCGCCCGCAACTGCTCGAGCCGTTCGCTCAGGAGGTCGGCTGCCTGGGCGTGGTCGTAGACGTGGTAGCCGAAGGTGGCCTTGACCGCGAGCTGGGGCATGGTGTGGCACCAGCCGCCGATCATCTCCATCAGTTGGATCTCGAGGTAGCGGTAGTTCGCGAGCCGCTGGGAGTTCTCCTTGACGGAGAAGCGTCCTCCGAACTCGCGGCGGTCGACGACGGGCATCGAGAACCTCCCTTCGAGCAAAGCGCGTCTGCGCGGCGTCCTGCGGGGGAATTCAGCCTCCGGCGCGAACCTGCTCCCCCTGGGCCAAGCCGGCGGCCCGCCAAAGCGTTCGCATCGACCCCGCCGCCTCGGCGGCCGCCCCGGCCGGGTCGGTCGCCGCGCGATCGACCAGCCGCTGGCTGAAGGGCTCCGGCATGACCGGGCCGTCGTAGTCGATCGCCGAGAGCTTGGCCATGAACGACCCCAGGTCGATGACCCCCGTCTCCCCCGGTAGGGCGCGGACGGTGTCGATCTGCTCGTCCCGCGTTACCCCGGCCGGGGCGTCGTTGACGTGGACGACGACGACGTCGTCGTTCGTCAGACCGGCGAGGTCGGCGGCCGTCTCGCCAGCGGTGTAGAGATGCCATGCGTCGAGCATCAGGCCGACGTTGTCGCCGCCGATCGCCGCGATCAGCTCCCGGGTGCCGGCGAGGGTGTGGACGAACGCGTGGGCGAACTGGTCCCGGAACGTCTTCGGCCCGATGTATTCGATCCCGAACCGGCACCCCTCGATCCGCAACGCCTCGGCAATCGGGCGCAGCCGGGCGACGTGCCACTCGACGTTCTCCTCGTAGGCCCGCGTGTTCGAGCCGGAGGGCATGAAGGTCGCCGTCCTGGGCGCCCCGAGCGCCGCGGCGACCGACGCCAGCCGCGGTAGTTCGCCGAGTTCGGCCTCCCACCCCTCCTCCTGCCGCCAGTTGACCGGCAGGTTCCAGTGCCCCGGCCGGACGCCCGCCCGATCAAAGAGATCCCGGACGTAGGCGACGCCGTGCTCGTCGGCGAGTGCGGCAGCGACCTTGACGTCGAAGGCAAGCCCGGTGAACCCCGCCGCCTGGGCGAGGTCGATCGCCTCCTCCAGCGATAGCCCGCGGATCCCGAGCGCCTCCGGTCCCAGCGTCGAGTACATCGTCCCCCCGTGACCGCTTCCGGTTCGCCGTGCTCCCTCCGCCGCGCCCCTGCGCCAGCGAGCGTCGATCCAGGTTTCCTACGCCACCGGCTCGCCTGGCACGACCGGGTCCTCGGGGAGCGCGATGATCCGCTTCTGCTCGGCCGAGGCATAGATGGCCATCGTCACCTGGAGCACCCGCGCCGCGTCGGCGAAGGTCGCCTGCGAGGGGGCGCCGCGCTGGACGACATCGAGGAAATGGGCGACCTCGTCGGTGAAGGTGTGCGCCGGTTCGTTCGCGATCTCGACCGCCTCCGTCCAGCCGTGCAACTGGTGGACGAGGCGGGTTCGCGAGCCGGCCAGGCTGCCGTGCTGGGCGCCGACTTCGAAGTGCCAGCCACCGACCGGGGCGAACGCCCAACTGGTCAGAATCTCGCCAATCGCGCCGGAGGCGAAGCGGACCATGACCACCCCGGTGTCCTCGACGTCGAGCTGTTTGACGTGGAAGCGGTCGGTCATCGCGACGACCTCGATCGGCCGCTCGTCGGCGAGCGCCAGCAGGCGGTAGGTGGCGTGCCAGCCGGTGTCGAGCACCTCGCCGCCGCCCATCTTCGCCTTGTCCGCCCGCCAGGCCCAGGGGCTCTCGCCGCCGCCGAGGTCGATCGGCACCTTGCCGGTGACGAAGCCACGGTTCTGGACCGCCTCGATCGAGCGGATCACGAACGGACGGCCGAGCGCGCCGCTGGCGAGCAGCCGCTTGGCTTCGACCAGGCTGGGCTGGAAGAGCTGGTTGTGGGCGGCCATGAAGGTGACGCCGGTCTCGGCCAGCGTCGCCCCGATGGTCGCCGCGTCGTCGAGCGTCGTGCAGACCGGCTTCTCGCAGAGGATCGCCACGCCGGCGCGGGCGGCCTGGAGGATGGCCTGGGTGTGGAGGTGGTGGGGCAGGCAGATGTCGACGGCATCGATCTCGCCGTCGGAGAGCATCGCCGGGAGGTCCGCGAAGGTGCGGACATCGGCGTCCGGCAGCGTTCCGGCCAGGTGGCGTGCGCGCTCGGAGGAGGCGTCGGCGACGGCGACGACCGTGCCTCGCGGCGCGTTGTTCCGCCAGGCCGTGGTGTGCTCGTGGCCCATCCAACCCGCGCCGACAATGCCAATCCGCATCGTCTCCAACCCCGCCTCCCCCTGCCCTTTGCGTCTGTCCCGAAACCCGTTCGGCCGCCGCCGCGTCCCATCCCCCGGCCGAGCCGGCGGATTGACAAAGAACTGTTACGCGGGATACTAATACGTAACGCTAATACGTAGCAATCCCTACCGGCGGAATCTCTCGACGGGCGAGGCGGGGCGATGACCGGCGCGTCGACACGGAAGCGACCGACTCAGGCCGATGTCGCCCGCGCCGCCGGCGTCTCGCAGACGGTCGTCTCCCTGGTCCTCAACGATCGCGCCCTCGTCGCCGTCTCGGAGGCCACCCGCGAGCGCGTCCAGGCGGCCATCGCCGACCTCGGCTACGTCGCCGACGGGGCCGCCCGCAGCCTGCGGACCGGCAAGTCCCTGCTCGTCGCCAGCCTGATCCCGGACATCACCAACCCCTTCTACCCCGCCTTCGAGCGGGGGATCCAGGACATCGCCGACGATCGCGGCTACGACCTCGTCGCCTACAACACCGACGGCCTCCGCGCCAAGGAGCTGCGCGCCCTGCGGGCGGTCCAGCGGGCGCGGGTCGACGGCATAATCGCCACCCCGTTCCAGCTCAAGGCCGACGACTTCGCCCCCCTCCTCGCCGACGGCGTCCCGGTCGTGGTCTTCGGCGAGTTTGCCGAGCCGACGACGGCGCCCCGGTTCGACGCCATTTTCCTGAACGACGAGGCCGCCGCCGGCCGGTTGGTCGAGCACCTGATCGACCGGGGGTACGCCCCGCTCGGGATGGTGGCCGCCGCCGACAACCATCACCGGCGGGAGGGTCGGATAGTCGCCTACCGCCGGCTGCTGGCGGAGCGCGGCGAGGGCCAGGCGGAGATGCTGGCCTTCGGCAACGATCCGACCGAGGCGGGAGGCTACGCCGCGATGAAGGAGTTGCTGGCCCGCTCGCCCCGACCACGGGCGGTCTTCGCCGCCAACGACATGATGGCCCTCGGCGCCCTCGTCGCGATCCGCGAAGCCGGGCTGCGGGTGCCGGCCGATATCGCCCTCGCCGGCTACGACGACATCACCGTGGCCCGCCTTGCCAACCCGTCCCTGACGACCGTCGCCCAGTTCCCGGAGCGCCTCGGCCGACGCGCCGCCGAGATGCTCTTCGAGCGGCTCGCCGGCACCGTCGTCGGCGAAGGGCGGCGCGTCGAGATGCCCTACGAGCTGATCGTCCGGGACTCGGCGTAGGGCCGCCGGGGACCGATACCGTTAGGCGGAGGACGCGGTGCATGGAAGGAGGCACTGCCGGCTCTATTGGCCTCGGGGCTCGCACAGCCACTGGTGGCCGCTGGAGGCCGATCACGCGTCGCGGTTCCGATTGGTGAGCCACGACTTCACATCAAGGAGGATGGAGACGATGTCCGATCAGAATCCGGAGGGGCGAGCCGCGATCAGCCGCCGCACGATCCTCAAGCACGGCACCGCGCTCGGTCTCGCGGCAACAGCCGGCGCCGGACTCGCCGGCACGCGGCGAGCGGCCGCCCAGGAGTCGGGTGAGCCGGTCTCACTGACGGTTTGGCTCAACGGTGAGCCGGGGACGACCAACGCCCTGACCGAGATCTACGCGCAGTACATGGCGGAACACCCGAACGTGGCCATCGAGTCCACCTTCGTCGGCAGCAGCCTCTTCAATCCGACCCTGCTGCCGGCCCTCAACGCCGGCGAGGGGCCGGACATCTGGATGGGCGGCACGGGACCCGGTCAACCGGCGGCCCTCGTCGCCGCCGGCCACGCCCTCGACCTGACGCCCTACTTCTGCGGACTCGGCTGGAACGAGACCATCCCGGAGACGATCGTCAACTACACCTCGTCCGGCGGCAAGCTGTGGGCGGTCGGCGACAGCGTCGAGACCACCTTGATGTTCTACAACAAGGACGTGTTCGCCGAGAACGGCATCGAGATCCCCGCCACCTGGGCCGACCTGATGGCCGCCTGCGATACCCTTAGCCAGGCCGGCTTCGCGATGCCGATCGGCCTCGGCGGCGCCGACAAGTGGCCGATCTCGCACTGGCAGTCGATGCTTTGGGGGCGGTACGCCGGCCCCGAAGGCGTCGACAACGTGATGTTCGGCGAGGGCCGCTGGGACGAGGAACCCTTCGTCCAGGCGTCCGCCAAGCTGAAGGAGCTCGCCGACGCCGGCTGCTTCGGTCCCAACCCCCTGGCCGAGCTCCAGGACGACGTCGTCGCCCAGTTCTGGCGGGGCGACGTGCCGATGATCTACACCGGCCCCTGGATCATCGCCGACGCCGAGCGCGACCTCGGCGACGAGATCGCCAAGTTCAGCGTCTTCGCGGTGCCGTCGCCGGTTGAGGGCACGCCGATTTACCCGACCGAGGACATCGGCACCGGCTGGTACATCAACAGCCAGACGGCGGCGCCGGACGTGGCAGCGGACGTCCTGAACTTCATGCTCTTCCGCGACGAGAGCCGCCGGATGCTGCTGGAGAGCGGCGACAGCGTCCCCGTCGGCGAGATCGACCTGACCGAGATCGAGCTGCCGACGCTGCTGGAAGAGGCGTTCGCCCTCAGCAACGAGCACCGCGAAAACGGCACCATCCACGCGTTCCTCGACACCGTCACCCCGGCCACGATGACCGACGTCACCTACGACGGCCTGCAGGCGCTGCTCGCCGGCCAGATGTCGCCGGAGGAGTTCAACGCCGCGGTCCAGGCGGCCTGGGAAGCGGCCAAGGCGGAGAACCTCCACCTCCAGCCGGGCGGGGTGACCTGCGGGGCGTAGACCCGGCGCTCGCCGGTCCGGGAAAGCCCTCACCCCCCAACCCCCTCTCCCGCGCATCGGGAGAGGGGGAGCAGGCCGGCCAGCTACCCCGTCATCCTGAGCGAACCGAAGGATCACTCTCCGACTCGGGCAATTGGCGGACGAAGAACGCCGCTGCGGCGGGTCCCCAAGGAGAGATCCTTGGCTTCGCTCAGGACGACGAAGGCCAGGGAGGTGGAGGCAGCAATCAAAGACCGATGGGCTCCCCTCTCTCCTCGGGTTCCCGAGTAGGGGTGAGGGCTCTCCGGTAAGCCCGAGAGAATCGACGCGAACCGGCGCAAGGAGACCTCCGCCATGGCGGTCCGGCCGTTCCCTCAACGCATCGACGCCGCGTCTTCCGGTCGCGGCCGGTTGCACGTCCGCGGCTACGTGCTGCGGCGGTACGCCGCCGCCTACCTCTTTATCCTGCCCGTCTTCCTGCTCTACGCCGTCTTCGTGCTGCGGCCGACGCTGCAGACGTTCTGGCTGGCGTTCTACGAGTGGAACGGGATCTCGGTCGAGCGCGAGTGGGTCGGTCTGGGCAACTTCCGCCGCCTGATCGACGACCCGATCTTCTGGCAGGCGCTCCGGCACAGCCTGCTCTGGACGGTCGTCGTCGTGGTCTTCAACCTCGTCGTCGGGCTCGTGGCGGCGGCACTCCTCTCCGGGAATATCCGCGGCCGCCTCCTCTTCCGCCTCGGCTACTTCCTGCCGGTCGTCCAGGCCTCGATCGTCACCGCCATGATCTGGCGCTGGATCTACGCCCCGACCGGGATCCTCAACACGTCGCTCGACGCCGTCGGTCTCGGCTTCCTGGCGCGGGGCTGGCTCGGCGACTTCGCCGTCGTCCTCCCGGCCCTGGCGGTCGCCTCGAGCTGGATGACCTTCGGCCTCAGCATCGTTATCCTCCTGGCCGGGATGCAGGGGATCGACCCGACTCTCTACGACGCGGCCCGGGTCGACGGCGCTGGCCGTCGCCGGACCTTCCTCGACATCACGATCCCGTCGCTGCGGAACACGATCACCATCGTCGTGCTGCTCTCGCTGCTCGACGCCTTCAAGGTTTTCGACATCATCTGGGCGACGACCCAGGGCGGCCCGATCCGGGCGACCGAGGTGCTGGCGACCTACATGTTCAAGGAGGGGTTCCAGAAGAACCAGTACGGCTACGGCTCGGCGATCGCGGTCGCCCTGGCGCTGATCATCCTCGTCACGTCCGTCGTCAACGTCACCCTCCGGGAGCGCGGCGATGACTAGTCCCGCGATCGTTGCCCCATCGGGCGTCCGCCGTGGTCGGCTCGGCGTCGGCTCGTGGCTCGTCTACGTGCCGCTGACGATCCTGCTCGTCTTCGCCGTGGCGCCGCTAGTGCTGGCCTGGTTCACCGCTTTCAAGAGCGGCGACCAGATCATCCAGTCCCCGTTCCTGCCCCCGATCCCGCCGACGCTCGACAATCTGATCGAGGCCTGGACGGTCGGCCGCTTCGGGGTCTACTTCAAGAACAGCCTGATCATCTCCGTGGTGGATGTCGTCGGCATGGTCGTCGTCGCCTCGCTCGCCGGCTACGCCTTCGGTCGCCTCCGCTTCCCCGGCCAGAAGATCCTGCTCTACGCCCTCCTGATCGGCCTGACGATCCCGGTCGCGGCGATCATCATCCCGCTCTACGTGACGATGCGGGATTTCCGGCTGCTGGACAGCCTCGCCTCCGTCATCGTCGCCGACATCGCCCTCGCCGCCCCGATCTTCGTCTTCATCATGCGCGCCTTCTTCAAGGATCTGCCGCGAGAGCTCGACGACGCGGCCCGGGTCGACGGCGCCTCCGAGTTCCAGATCTTCTGGCAGATCATGCTCCCGCTCGCCCGCCCCGGCCTGGTGACGGTCGCCTTGCTGGAGTTCCTCTGGAGCTGGAACGATCTCCTGCTGCCGCTCGTCTTCCTCGTCACCGACGACCTGCGGACGCTCCCGGTCGGGATCCTCTTCTTCCAGGGCCGGTTCGCCATCGACCATGGGCTGATGACGGCCGGCGTCCTGATCCTGTCGCTGCCGGTGACGGTCCTGTTCCTGGTTTTCCAGCGCGACTTCGTCAAGGGGCTCGCATCGGGCGCGCTGAAGGGATAGGACGGAGGAGGCTTACCTCGCCCTCCTCGGGGTCCCCGAAAAGACCCCTCTCCCGAGTACGGCTGCCAATGGAAGGTTTTCGGGAACTCGGCCGTCCGACGCCGAGCCCGCACCCCCCGCCCCCTCTCCCGCGCATCGGGAGAGGGGGAGCACAGGCCGGAGGTTCACCCGAAATGCGTGCAAGTCAACTGGTTGCCCCCCAGCGCTCGGAGATGGTCGATCTGCCCACCCCGGACCCGGGACCGGGCGAGGTGCTGGTGCGGCTCGGCGTCTGCGGCGTCTGCGCCTCGGAGCTCCATCCGTGGGCGGACGGCGTGGCCAGCTACCCGCACCGGTTCGGGCACGAGCCTGCCGGCGTCGTGGTCGCGGTCGGTCCAGGGGTGGAACGGCTCCGCGAGGGCGACCGAGTGACCGGGCTCTTCAACCGCGCCTACGCCGACCTCTGCCTCGCCGATGCGACGCTCCTGCTGCCGATCCCGGACGACGTCGCCGATGAGAATGCCCTCGGCGAGCCCCTCGCCTGCCTCGTCAACGCCCAGCGGCGGACGCCGATCGAACTGGCCGACCGGGTAGCGCTTGTCGGCCTGGGCTACATGGGCCTCGGCCTGCTCCAGCTCCTCAAGCTGCGGGGGCCGAGCCGGATCGTTGCCATTGACGTCCGGGAGGAGACCCGGCAGCGGGCGCTGGCGCTCGGCGCCGACGAGGCCTGCCACCCGGCCGACCTGCCGCCCGAGTACGCGCTGACCGAGTTCCGGCACTGGCAGAGCGACCGCGGGTTCGACGTGGTCGTCGAGGCCTCGGGCACCCAGCCGGGGCTGGACCTCGCCGGCAAGCTCGTCCGCGCCCACGGAGTCCTCTCGATCCTCGGCTATCACCAGGGCGGCCCCCGCCAAGTCGATGTCGGGATGTGGAACTGGAAGGCAATCGACGTCGTCAACGCCCACGTCCGCCGCCGGGCCGACCTCCTGGAGAGCATGCGGATCGGTCTCGAGCTCGAGGCGAAGGGGTTGATCGACCTCGGGTCCCTCGTCAGCCACCGCTACGCCCTCGACGAAGTCGACCGCGCCTACGCCGATCTCCGCGACAAGCCGCCCGGCTTCGTCAAGGCCGTGATCCGTCCCTGATTCCAATCCCAGGTGGTTGATTCGTCCAACGCCCCGGCGGTGCCTCCTCCCCTGCCTGGAGAAGGTCCAGCGCGGGGATCCGAGGTGGGCTCAGGGAGAGCTGGGGGTGGGGGCTCGGCGCCGAATACCGGAACTGTCCAGACGGACTCCGCGTGAGCCGAACGTCCCGCCCGCCCCTGTCCTTGTCATCCTGAGCGAAGCGAAAGATCCCCCGTCGCAGCAGTGTTTTTTCGTGCGTGGTAAGCCGAATGGGAAAGAAATCCTTCGCCTGCGGGCTCGGGATGACGCGGGTGGTGGCGGCTTGCTTCGGAACCACAAGGGCGCGTTGCTACCCACGCTCGGCGAAGAACCGCTCCGCGTCGTCCTCCGGTCGGTAGCCGAGCACCTCGATCGTGTCCGTGATGTCCCAGTGGCGGCCGCCGTTGGCGGAAATCGCGTAGAAGATCCCGAAGCGGACATCGGCCTCGATCGCTCGCCAAACGACTTGCGCGCAGTCGCGCGGGCTCAGCCACATCCACCGAGAGATCTCGTCCTTCGGCTCCGGCAAGAACCAGCCGATGCGGAGGCAGACAACGTCGAGGCCGTATTGGTCGGCGTAGTAGCGACCGAGCGCCTCGCCGAACGCCTTGGAGACGCCGTAGAGGGAGTCGGGGCGGACCGGTTGTCCGGCATAGATGGGCCACTGTCGGTCCCGGTCGTACATGCCCATCACGTGGTTGGTCGAGGCGAAGACGACACGCGCAACGCCGGCCTGGCGAGCAGCCTCCAGCACGTTGCGGGTGCCGATGATGTTGGCCTCGTGGACCGCCTCCCAGGAGGCCCGCGGGTCCGGTTCGCCGGCGAGGTGGACGACCGCGTCGATCCCCTCCATCGCCGGCAGGACCGCCTTGAGGTCCGCGATGTCCGCGGTCACCAAATCGGGGGACGGAGGCGCATCCGGCACCGAGCTGCGGTACATGAGGCGCAGGTCGTAGCGCTCCTTGAGCCGCTCGGCCAGATCCTGGCCGATTCCGCCGCCGGCGCCGGTGATGAGGATCCGCTTCCGACCATTTGATCCCGTCGTCGCCGGGTGGACGCCGGCTTCAGGCGTGGCCGCCGCGGCCGCGATGCGCCCCGCCGCGAGTCGGAGCGCTTCGCCCGCCTCCCGCAATGCCTCGGCGTTGGCATCGGTCCCCAGATCCAGCCGCTCCAGGTAGTGCGCGGTCCGATCCTGAAGATCGCGTACAGCCTCTTCGATCGGGCCGAGCAGGGCCGCCGCCCGCTGCTCCGCCATGTGGTACGTGGTCCGTTCCCGTTGCGACACCGGTACCCCCAGACATTCCCCACCGTCGTCGTCGGCCCTCAGTCTTGGTGCCGCGACGCCGCCCGCTCGCTCGTCGTGGACGATGCAATCGCCGCGCCAACGGCCGAGAACGCCACCGGCGCTGTGCCATACTTCTCGCCGCCGACCCCCTTCGCGCCGGGCCATCCGATGCCGCGGTGCTTCCCCGGAGACGACGCCCGATGTCCGCCTCGCCGTCCGAGCAGCAGCCCGATTCGCCGATGCTGGAGACCGCGTTCTTCGAGGGGCGCTTCGTCCCCTTCGCCGAGGCGAAGATCAGCGTCGGCACCCACGCCGTCCAGTACGGCACGGGGGCGTTCGCCGGGATCCGCGGCTACCTGGACGCCGATGGCGAGACGATCAACATCTTCCGCCTCCCCGAGCACTGCAAGCGCCTGCTCAACTCGGCGAAGCTGCTGCGGGCCCGCCTTCCGTTCACACGGGAGACGCTGGCCGAGACGATCGTCGAGTTGGTCGAGCGCAACGCCCCGCGCGGCGACGTCTACATCCGGCCCTTCGTCTACAAATCGTCCATCCAACTGACGCCGCGCCTGAAGGGGCTCGACGACGAGCTGGCGATCTACATGCTCGCCCTCGGCGACTACCTCGACACCCGCGGGGTCACGGCCGCCGTCTCGTCGTGGGTCCGCGTCCCGGACCAGGCCATCCCCGGCCGCGGCAAGCTCTCCGGCTCCTACGTCAACGCCGCCCTCGCCAAGGACGAAGCGGAAGAGAAGGGCGTCGACGAGGCGATCCTGCTCGATTCCCACGGCCACGTCGCCGAGGGCAGCGCCTGCAACCTCTTCCTCGTCCGCGACGGCGTGCTGACGACGACCCCGATCACGGGCGACATCCTCGAGGGGATCACCCGGCGGACCGTGATCGAGTTCGCCCGCGACGCCGGCGTCGCCGTCGCCGAGCGCGAGATCGACCGCTCGGAACTCTACCTGGCCGAGGAGGCGTTCTTCTGCGGCACCGGCGTCCAGGTCGCCCCGATCTCGACGATCGACGGCCGCCCGATCGGCGAGGGCATTCCAGGGCCGGTCACGGCCGAGATCTCCCGCATCTTCTACGACACCGTCCGCGGCAGGCACGACGGTTACCGCCACCTGCTGACACCGGTCCGCCGTACGGTCGCCGTCCCGGCCGACTGACGCACTCCGGCAATCCAAGGCGGTTCGGCATGGCACGGCGGGGCAGGCCGGTCTCCGTCCGCAGTCACTGTAGGTCACCGAGGAGACGAACGACGATGTCCCTCGACACGAGCGTTGCCTCGGCGCCGTCGCCGCGGCCCGTCGCGACGAGACGCGGCCTCCTGGCAGGCATTCTGGGCACCGCCGCTGGGCATCGATTCGCACCGGCGATGGCCGCCGCTCAATCCTGGGGTACCCCACTGCGGACGGCTGCGCCGGGGGTCGCCCAGGGCGGCGAAGCGTCCTCAGGGACTCGGCCGAACATCGTCCTGATCCTGTTGGACGACCTCGACGCGGAGGGGGTTGCGCACATGCCCTCCGTCCGTGCGCTCCTCGAGGAGCGGGGGACGAGCTTCGCCAACTTCTTCGTGACCACCCCCGTCTGCGGCCCCGCCCGGGCGTCGCTCTTGCGCGGTCAGTACGCCCATAACCACGGCATGCAGGCGAACACTGGCGCGAATGGCGGTTTCTCGACGTTCCACCGCCTCGGCCGCCAAGCGTCCACGGTAGCCGTCTGGCTCGAGGCGGCTGGCTACCGGACCGCCTACTTCGGCAAATACCTCAATGGGTTCCCAAAGGGTGTGGGAGCCCGAGACGTGCCCCCGGGCTGGGTGGAGTGGTTCGGCCTGGCGAGTAAGCAACCGTCCTATTTCGACTACGAGTTGAACGAGAACGGTCGGCTGGTCGCCTACGGCCAAGACGTCGAGGACTACTCGACCGACGTCCTGGCGGGGAAGGTCAGCGACTTCGTCCGCCGAACTTTGGCGACTGGCAACCCCTTCTTCGCCTGCGTGGCCCCGTTGGCACCCCATTGGCCGGCTGTTCCGGCCCCCCGGCACGCCGAGCGGTTTGTCGACGAGCCGGCGCCCCGGTCGCCCTCCTTCAACGAGACCGACACCGGTGACAAGCCCCAGTGGGTCCGCGAAACACCGGAACTCAGCGACGATCAGATCCTCGAGATCGACGCGCAGTACCGCCAGCGGATCCGCTCCCTCCAAGCGGTCGACGAGATGGTTGCGACTTTGGTCGAAACCCTGGAGATTGGCGGCGGGTTGGAGAACACCGTTCTCCTGGTCACGTCGGACAACGGGTCGTTCGCGGGCGAGCACCGGCTGGCGGCCGGCAAGCAGGCGCCCTACGAAGAGGCGATCCGGGTGCCGTTGTTGGTGCGAGGGCCGGGGATCGCGGCCAAGCACTCGGTGGCGGCCTTGGCCCTCAACGTCGACCTGGCGCCAACGATTGCGGACTTGGCGGGGGTGACCCCGCCCGACTTCGTCGATGGCCGCTCGCTGGTGCCCCAGCTGCGGGGGGAGCAGCCGGCGGCTTGGCGGCAGGCGTTCCTGGGCGAGCTCTTCAGCCCGATCAAAGCGAACGACGGGGGGTCGGCGCCGGGCGACTCGGGTGAGTCGGGAGCGGGGGCATCGGAGGTTCCTCCGTACCGGGCGGTGCGGACGGCCGACCTGCTCTACGTCGAGTACGGAACCGGGGAGCGAGAGTTCTACGACCTGCGGACGGACCCGGCCCAGCTGGACAACACCATCATGGCCCTCGACCCGGATCTCCAGGCCCACCTGACGGAGCGCCTCGAGCGACTGACGACCTGCGCTGGAACGACGTGTCGGACCGTTGAGGATGCCCCCCTCGACCTCCCGCTGCCCGCGGTCCCTTGACAGGTCGTCGCAAGGATGGTTGAGTGCGCAGCCCCAGGTATTGCCGCCTGGGAATCATCCGCCGTGGGATACAAAGGAGCGACGCTATGCGGGACGACCGCCTGCGCTCGATGATTGCCCGCCCGGCCAGCCGCCGCCGTGTCCTCCAGGGCGCGGGCGCTTCGGCCCTCCTCGCCGCCTCGACCCCCTTCTTCCGGACCGGTGCTGGGGCCGCTACGCTGCGCCAGACGCCGACCACCCGGAACATCGAGGGCACCAACCTCAGCATCCTCCTTTGGAGCCACTTTGTGCCTCGGCATGATGTCTGGTTCGACCAGTTCGTCGCCGAGTGGGGCGAGGCGAACGGGGTCACCGTCCAGGTCGACCACATCAACACCGCCGACATCCCGGCCGCCATCGCCGCTGAGATCGGCGCCGGTCAGGGCCACGACATCGTCGAGCACATCGCCTCCCTCGCTCAGTACGAAAAGAGCGTGCTCGATCTGACCGACCTCGTCGACGAGGCGACCGCCCGCCACGGCGAGCAACTGCCGATGGCCCGCCGCAACTCCTTCAACCCGACGACGGAGGTCTACTACGGCTTCTGCCACGGCTACGCGCCCGACCCGGGCAACTACCGACGCAGCCTCTGGGAGACCGCCGGGATGGAGGCCGGCCCCGACTCCTGGGAGACCCTCCTCACCGGCGGCGCTGCGATCAAGGCCGACCAGGGGGTCCAGATGGGCCTCGGGATGTCGAACGAGATCGACTCCAGGATGGCGGCCCAGTCCCTGATGTGGGCCTACGGCGCCGCCGTCCAGGACGAGAACGAAAACGTCGTCATCAACTCGCCGGAGACGCTCGCCGCCGTCGAGTACATGGCCCAGCTGTACCAGCAGGCGATGACCCCCGAGGTGTTCGGCTGGAACGCCGCCAGCAACAACCAACTGCTCGTCGCCGGTCGCGCCTCCTACATCCTCAACTCCATCTCGGCCTACCGCACCGCCCAGCGCGACCAGCCGGAGACGGGCGCCGACATCTTCTTCACCCGGCCGATCGTCGGCCCCGCCGGCGAGGAGGCGGCGCTCGCCCACGGCCACGCCGTCTTCGTCTCGATGATCCCCAACTACGCCCAATACCCCGACACCGCCAAGGAGTTCCTCCTCCACCTGGTCGGCAACTACGCCGCTGCCTGCGAGGAGAGCGAGCTCTACAACTTCCCGGCCTGGACCTCGACCGTGCCGGAGTTGGAGGGTTGGCTGACGGAAGACCCCTTCGGCTCGGAGCCGGCCGACAAGCTGGCGGTGCTGCAGACCGCCAATGACTGGACGACCAATCTCGGTCACCCCGGCCCCGCCAACGCCGCGATGGGCGAGATCTTTGCCCTGCCGATCCTGCCGAACATGATGGCCCGCGCCGCCCAGGGCCAGCAGTCCGCCCAGGACTCCGTGGCCCAGGCCGAACAGGAGGTCAACGAGATCTTCGCCAAGTGGCGCGGCGAAGGGCTGATCGGCGGCGGGGCGTAGGCGAGACGTGGAGACGGGAAGACGAGGAGACGAGGGAGCGGTGCCCCGCTGCTTTGCCCCGACGAGTCGGCAATCGCCGCCGCCCGTCATCCTGAGCGAAGCGAAGGCTCTCCTGGCGTGTCGGCGTCGATCGAGCGGCGGTGTCGAGCGTCGGAGAGAGATCCTTCGCTTCGCTCAGGATGACGGCGGTGGCGTATGCCCGGCGAACGCGTTCCCGCGTCGTTCCATGCCCTCGTCTCCTCGGCAGCGGGACCGCAATGGCCGTCGTTGAGGTCCGCGGGCTGACGAAGCGGTTCGACGGTACGGGCGCGGCCGCCGTCGACGGGATCGACATCGCCTCGCGCGACGGGGAGTTCCTCGTCCTCCTTGGACCGTCGGGCTGCGGCAAGACGACCCTGCTGCGGATGATCGGCGGTCTTGAGCCGCCGACCGCCGGCGACATCCTGATCGGAGGCCGGGTCGTCACCGATTTGCCGCCACGGGCTCGCCAGATCGCGATGGTCTTCCAGAGCTACGCGCTCTACCCCCACATGTCCGTCAAGGACAACATTGCCTTCCCGCTCAAGGCCGCCAACATGCCGAAGGCCGCCCAGCAGGAGCGGATTGCCTGGGCCGCCGGCATCCTCGGCATCGACCACTTGCTGGGACGGAAACCGCGGCAGCTCTCCGGCGGCCAGCGGCAGCGGGTGGCCCTGGCACGGGCGCTCGTCCGCGAGCCCAACGTCTTCCTCCTCGACGAGCCCCTCTCGAACCTGGACGCCCAGCGTCGCGCCTCCGCCCGCGACGAGCTCCAGCAGTTCCAGCGGCGGGTCGCGACGACCACCATCTACGTTACCCACGACCAGGTCGAGGCGATGGGGATGGGCGACCGGATCGCGGTCATGGAGCAGGGCCACATCCGGCAGCTCGGACCGCCGCAGGAGATCTACGACGAGCCGGCCGACACCTTCGTCGCCACCTTCGTCGGCTCGCCGCCGATGAACCTGGTGCCGGACCCGGCCGCGGGCGACCTGCTCGGCTTCAGACCGGAGCATTTCCAGCCGGCCGCCGCCGACGGCGTGAACGGGGCCGCCCGCTTCCCGTTCCACGTCCATAGGATGGAGTACCTGGGGGCGGAGCGGCTGCTCTACGGCGAAGTCGGGGAGGCGAAGGTCATCGCCCGCTTCCCGGTCACGGTGCCGATCCCGGTCGAACCTGGGGCAACCGCGGAGTTTGCGGTCCCCCTCAGGCACTTGAAGCGGTTCGACGCCAAGACGGGCCTGCGGCGCCCGGCCAGGAGCGTCTCGTGACCGCCGGCACCCCCGCCGTCGACCTTGTCGAGCAGCGGCCGAGCCGCTACCTGCTCGATCGGGCCGGCGTCCTCGGGCCGCTGCTGCTGCTGCCGACCGTCGTCTACATCGTCGCCCTGGTCGGGGTGCCGCTGGTGCTGGCGATCCTCTACAGCCTGAGCGACGTCACCGTCGGCGACCAGAGCCTCGACTTCGTCGGTCTCCGCAACTTCGGGGACGCCATCGGCAACGCGACGTTCCGGCAGGCGTTGCGGAACACGTTCGTCTTCACCCTCGTATCCCAGGTCGCGGTTCTCGTCCTGGCGAACATCCTGGCTCTTGTCCTCTCGGCCGATTTCAAGGGCAAGCGGCTCGTCCGCTTCCTCGTCCTCCTGCCGTGGACGACCCCGATCGCGCTCGGCGCCCTCGGCTGGCTCTGGACCCTCGACAACGTCTACAGCCCGATCGACTTCGTGCTCCGGCGGCTCGGCCTGCTCGGCATCGGCTCCCCGCTCGGGCAGCGCTGGGAGGGCACGAACGCGCTCTGGCTGGCTTGGCCCGACCTTGCCCAGTTGACGGTCCTGACGGTCCACGTCTGGCGGACGCTCCCGCTCGCGACCGTGATCCTCCTGGCCGGATTGACCGCGATCCCGCAGGACGTCAAGGACGCCGCCAACGTCGACGGAGCCGGATTCTTCCGCCAGCTCGTCTGGATCCGGATCCCGCTCCTGCTGCCGATCATGGCGGTCGCAGTCCTCTACGGGATCGTCTTCACCTTCACCGACATGACCGTCGTCTTCATCGTCACCCGCGGCGGCCCGGTCGACTCGACCCAGGTACTGGCGAGTTGGGCCTACTTCCGGGGGATCGAGGGCGGCAGCCTCGGCCAGGGGGCGGCGATCGCGCTCTTCCTGTTCCCGGTCCTGGTCGGCGTCGCCGCGATGATGCTCCGCCTTGCCCGCCGCACGGAGACGGTCTGATGGCGGCGCCCGTCTACCAGGCCCCACCGATGCCTACCGACGCCGAAATTGCACGCGATGTCCGCCGGGAAAAGCGCGGCCGGATCGGCGGCCGGGGGGCGCTCTACCTCGCGGCCACGGCCTTCGCCCTCTTCGCCGCGCTTCCCTTCGCCTGGATGCTGCTGACGGTCTTCAAGCAGAACAGCGACCTCTACGACCCGAACCTCAACCCGTTCCTCTACAACGACCCGCCGACCCTCCAGAACATCGGCTACCTCTTCGCCCAGACGGAGTACGCCACCTTCATCCGCAACACGCTGCTGGTGGCGGTGCTCGTGGTCGTCATCACCCTGCTCGCGGCGGTGCCGGCCGCCTACAGCCTGACCAGGCTGGCGGGCCGCTGGGGCGAGAGCTTGGGGATCGCCATCTTCCTCGTCTACCTCGTGCCGCCGACCCTGCTCTTCATCCCCTTGTCGCGGGTGGTGGCCGACCTCGGCCTGCGGAACTCGGTCTGGTCGCTGGTGGTGGTCTACCCCTCGTTCACGATCCCGTTCTGCACCTGGCTCCTGATGGGCTTCTTCAAGTCGATCCCCTGGGACATCGAGGAGCAGGCGATGATCGACGGCTACTCCCGCATCGGGGCGATCTGGCGGACGGTGCTGCCGATCTCGATCCCCGGGCTGCTGACGGTGGTCGTCTTCTCCTTCGCGCTGACGATGCACGAGTTCGTCTACGCCCTGGCTTTCGTGACGTCATCGGCGCAGAAGACGGTCAGCATCGGGGTGACGACGGAGCTGATCCGCGGCGATGTCTACTTCTGGCAGTCGCTGATGGCGGCGGCGGCCTTGGTCGCGATCCCGATCGCGCTGCTCTACAACGCCTTCCTCGACCGCTTCATCGCCGGCTTCACCATGGGCGCTGTCAAGGGTTGACGATCACGGCGCGCTCGATCCGACCGGCCCGGTGTGTGTCCACGACGAGTGGACGCTCGTCAGGGCACGATCCGCCACTCATCCGGCAGGTCGTAGCGGTAGAGGAGCTGGACCGGGCGGCCGTTGCGGCGCAACCGGCCACGGTCGGTCCGCTTGAGGTCGGCGTAGCTGTTCTGGACCTGGACGATCCGCTTTTCCGGCAGGTTGACGACGATCAGGCCGGAGGCGGCCGGTTCCTGCGCCGCCGCCCGGGTCGCCTCGTCGCCGATTCGGAAGGGACCGGTGCGGTCGAGCGGTTCGTTCCCCGCCGAGCCGCCTGCGTCGAACCGAGCCAGACCATCCCGCAACTCGGTCGCCAGGGCGGGGTCGAACTCGCCCACTCCCTGGAGCAGATCGTCCACCCGCTGCGCGCCCTTGCCACAGGCGGCGGCGATCATCTTCAAGGCGTAGGCTGGGGCGACGAAGCTGACCGCCCCGTCGGCATCGACGATCGTGAATCGGAAGGACGACGGCATGGGGGATCCCGTGGCGGCGGTCCGGCGAGCGGAGTCGCAACGGCGGCGTAGAGGCGGCGGGGGTTCGGCATCCGGGTGGCGCAGACCCCGACACGGATGCGGCGCTGACTGTACCATGGGCGAACGCCCCGACCGGGGCGTAGCCACCCCCGACACCCCGACCCCCGACAACAGGACGGTGCTCGATGGATGTGCAAGACCACCCCCCTCAGGGCGAACCGCCGAGGCGGAGCCGGGTCGAGGACGAGGTCCTGGAAATCTTGCAGAAAGCCGACCGCCCGCCGACGGTCGCCGATCAGGTGCGATCCAAGGCACGCGAGGGCAAGGTGAGCCTCGGACGGGCGGCGGCCCACCAGGGCCGGTTCGACCTCCGCGGCCCCCTCGCTCCTCTGCTCGGTGCCGTTGCTCTCGCCCTCCTCGGGTCGCTGGTGCGGGGCGTCTCGCCGCTCGCGGCGTCGCTGCTCGGCGTCTTCGCGTTCGCCGTGTTCTGCTCGCTCTGGTTCGCCCCCTCGACCGGCCCCGGCACTGGCAACCGCTGGCGCGGTCGCGACCTCGGCGACCTGCCGGGACGCCCACCCACCCCCTTCCGTCGCCCCGGGCCGCCACGGCGCTGACGAGCTCGGGCGGCGGGAGCGCCGCCGCCCTGTGCTACAGTCCGCCGGCCCGGACGCGAACACCCTCGCGCCGCGGCCGGCGCCGCCCGCCGTTCGCCCCGCCGGGAGCGCCCCGATGCCGACGATCGTCTCCGACCTGGTCGACGCCTACGTCTTCCGCCGAATGCACGCCCGCCTCCAGTTCCTCCTCCTGCTGCGGCGGCCGGACGCCCCGCTCGGCAACACCTGGCAGGCAGTCCACGAGACGATCGACCCGGCCGAGACCGCCTTCGAGGCGGCCAGCCGCGCCGTCCTCGACGCCACCGGGTTGGCCCCCGCCGAGGCGTTCTCGGCCGACTACGTCAATCAGGTCTACGACCACACCCGGGATGCGATCGTGCTGGCCCCGGTCTTCGCCTTCGCGGTGCCGCCGCGCTCCCAAGTCATCCTCGGCGAGGCCTTCAGCGACCACGCCTGGTGCGAGCGGGAGGAAGCGACCGCGCGCCTCCTCTGGTCCGGCCAGCGGTGGGCGGTCCGCCACATCGACGAAGTGATCGGCCTCGGCGGGCCCGACGCGGAGTTCTACCGGCTGACCTGATTCCGTCGGCCTCGGTCGACCGGTCCGGGGTATACTTCTCGTTCCGGCCCCGCTTTTTGGCGCGGGCCGTGATTGCGTCCGGAGCGCCGACTGATGCCCGATTTCAAGATCGTCTCCGACCTCCGACCGACGGGCGACCAGCCGGCCGCGATCGAGGGTCTTGTCGAGGGGCTCGACAACACGTACAAGAACCAGACCCTGCTCGGCGTCACCGGCTCCGGCAAGACCTTCACGATGGCCAACGTGATCGAGCGGACCAACCGGCCGACCATCGTCCTCGCCCACAACAAGACCCTGGCCGCCCAGCTCTACTCCGAGTTCAAGGAGTTCTTCCCCCAGAACGCGGTCGAGTACTTCGTCTCCTACTACGACTACTACCAGCCTGAGGCCTACGTTCCCCGGACCGACACCTTCATCGAGAAAGATTCCGACATCAACGAGGAGATCGACAAGCTCCGCCACGCCGCGACCCGGGCCCTGCTGACCCGGCGCGACGTGATCATCGTCGCCTCCGTCTCCTGCATCTACGGCCTCGGTTCACCCGAGGAGTACGCCAAGACGGTTGTCTCCCTCCGCCGCGGCGGCCAGACCCGCCGCGACAAGGTCGTCCGCCACCTGATCGACATCCAGTACGACCGCAACGACATGACGCTCGTCCGCGGCTCGTTCCGGGTCCGCGGCGACACCCTGGAGATCTACCCGGCCTACGAGGAGATCGCGGTCCGGGTCGAGTTCTTCGGTGACGAGGTCGAGCGGATCGTCGAGGTCGACCCCTTGACTGGCGAGTTGCTGGTCGAGCGGATGGAGATCGAGATCTTCCCGGCCAAGCACTTCGTGACCTCCGAGAGCAAGCTGAAGGAGGCCATCGGCGACATCGAGGGGGAGCTGGCTGAGCGGCTGGCCGAGTTCGAGGCCCAGGGCAAGCTGTTGGAGGCCGCCCGCCTCAAGCAGCGGACGATGTACGACCTGGAGATGCTCCAGGAGACCGGCTACTGCTCCGGCGTCGAGAACTACTCGATGCACCTCTCGCGGCGGAAGCCGGGCGAGCAGCCCTCGACCCTGATGGACTACTTTCCCGACGACTTCCTGATGTTCGTCGACGAGTCGCACATCTCGCTGCCGCAGGTGCGGGGGATGTACGCCGGCGACCGCGCCCGCAAGGACGTCCTCGTCGAGCACGGGTTCCGCCTGCCCTCGGCCCGGGACAACCGGCCGCTCACCTTCGCCGAGTTCGAGCGGATGCTGAACCAGGTCATCTTCGTCTCGGCGACGCCGGGGCCATACGAGCAGGAGCACTCCGAGCGGACCGTCCAGCAGGTGATCCGGCCGACCGGGCTGATCGACCCGGCCATCTCGGTCCGCCCGACGAAGGGCCAGATCGACGACCTCCTCGGCGAGATCAATGGCCGCGTCGCCCAGGGCCACCGCGCCCTCGTCACCACGCTCACCAAGCGGATGGCGGAGGACCTCGCGGACTACCTGAAGGAGGCGGGGGTCCGCACCCACTATCTCCACTCCGAGATCGACACCCTGGAGCGGATCGAGATCCTGCGCGATCTCCGGCTCGGCATCTACGACGTGGTCGTCGGGATCAACCTCCTGCGGGAAGGGCTCGACCTGCCGGAGGTGTCGCTGGTCGCGATCCTGGACGCCGACAAGGAAGGGTTCCTCCGCTCGGAGGGCTCGCTGATCCAGACGATCGGCCGGGCCGCCCGCCACGTCGACGGCCAGGTCGTGATGTACGCCGACACGATGACGCGGTCGATGAAAGCCGCGATCGACGAGACCTACCGCCGCCGCGCCATCCAGCTCGCCCACAACGAGACCCACGGCATCGAGCCGCGGGGCATCGTCAAGGAGATCAAGGACCTGACCGACCGGGTCAAGGCGGTCGCCGAGGAGCGCGCCGAGTACCAGGTCGGGAGCGGCAACGGCAACGGCAACGGCAAGCCGGGGATCATCGCCGAGATCCCGCGGGATGAACTGGCACGGCTGGTCAAGGATGTCGAAGGGCAGATGAAACAGGCCGCCCGCGACCTCGAGTTCGAGAAGGCGGCGCTGCTGCGCGACCAGATCGTCGAGTTGCGACGGATCATGGAGGTCGACCCGGTGGTCGGCCAGCCGTCGTAGGGATGCCGGACCCGACGACGCCCTCCGACGATGCGACGAACCAGGGGCGCCAGACCGAGGCGCTCGTGCTCGTGCTGCACGGACCCAACCTCAACCTGCTCGGCAGCCGCGAGCCGGGAGTCTACGGCCGGGTCACCCTGGCCGAGATCGACGCGTCGCTCGTGGCGCTCGCCGCCGAGTTGGCGCCGGTGGTGCGGGTAGTCTGCCTCCAGTCGAACCACGAGGGGGTGCTGATCGACGCCATCCACGAGCACGGCGGAGACGCCCTCGGCATCGTCATCAACCCGGGCGCCCTCACCCACTACGGCATCGCCCTGCGGGATGCCCTCGCCGCCGTCGGCAGCCCGGCGGTCGAGGTCCACCTCTCGAACGTCCACGCCCGCGAGCCGTTCCGCCACCGGTCGGTGACCGCGCCGGTCGTCGTCGGCCAGATCGCCGGGCTGGGTCCTGCCGGCTACGCGCTGGCGCTGCGCTTCCTGCTCGAGAACGTCGTGTTGGATCATCAGGAGGATACGGGATGACCGAGGTTGGACCGAGGCTCGCCCGGTTGCGGGAGACCCTGGCGGAACAGGGCATCGACGCCGCCGTCGTCAGCCACCCGGCGAACCGCGGCTACCTTTCCGGCTTCATCGTCGACGACCACGGTCCGGACGAACCGGAGGGGATGCTCGTCGTCGACCGCGATCGGGCACGCTTCTTCACCAGCATCGTCAACCTCCCGTGGGCGGCTGCCGCGGTGGCCGCCGGCATCGAGGCGGTCGACTGGGGAAGGCCCTGGCCGCTCGAACTCGGCAAGGCGCTGAAGGGCGACGGAATCGCCAAGCTCGGGATCGAGGACGAGGCGCTCACCGTCGCCGCCCTCACCGGGATCGAAGAGGGACTGGAGGGGAGAACCGAGGTCGTCCGCCTCGGGCGGCTGGTCGACGAGTTGCGCTCCCGGAAAGACGCTTCTGAGCTCGCCATCATTGCCGAGGCGATCCGGATCACCGACGAGGCGTTCGTCGCGGCGACGACGGACCTGGCAGCGGGGACCACCGAGAAACAGCTCGCGGCGCGGCTGGATCAGGCGATGCGCGACCTCGGCGCCGAGGGGCCCGGTTTCGGCACGATCGTCGCCGCCGGCCCCCACGCCGCCCGCCCCCACCACGATCCGACCGACCGCCAGATTGAGGAGAGCGAGCCGGTCGTCATCGACATGGGTGCTCGTCTGCGCGGCTACAACGCCGACCTGACCAGGACCATCTGGGTCGGCGAGCCGACGGAGAGGTTGCGCACGCTCTACACTATCGTGTTTGGCGCGAACGCCGCGGTCGCCTCTGGTCTCGTGGTTGGGATGAGCGGCAACGACGCCGACGCGCTCGCTCGCGAGCCAATCGCCGCAGCGGGCTACGGCGACGAGTTCACCCACGGGACGGGCCACGGCCTCGGGATCAAGGTGCATGAGGCACCATCGCTGCGGAAAGAAGGCACGGACGAACTGCTGACCGGCCACGTTGTCACGATCGAGCCCGGCATCTACCTCCCCGACTGGGGTGGGGTCCGGATCGAAGACGTGGTCGTGATCGAAGAAACCGGGGCGCGGATCCTGACGGGCGCGCCGAAGCTGGCGCCGTGAGCCACGCCACGGGCGCCAATCGGGAGTTGTTGACGGCATGATCGATACGGGAGATATCCGCAAGGGCTCGACGCTGGACATCGATGGCCGGCTCGTCAAGGTGGTCGACTTCTCGCACAACAAGCAGGGCCGCGGTTCGGCCCAGCTCCGGATGACCCTGCGCGACCTCCGGACCGGGGCTCTGACCCAGCAGACGGTCCAGGCCGGCGCTAGGTTCACCTCCGTCCGGCTGGAGCGGCGACACGTCCAGTTCCTCTACCCGGACGGCGACCAGCTCCACTTCATGGACACCGAGTCGTACGACCAGATCGCCCTCACCCGGCAGGCGGTCGGCGATGCCGCCCGGTTCATCAAGGAGAACGATGTCGTCGATCTCCTCGTCTACGACGAGGAGCCGATCGACATCGAGCTGCCGACCTCCGTCAACCTCGTCGTCGCCGCCAGCGACCCGGGCCTCAAGGGCGACACCGCCAGCGGCGCCACCAAGCCGGCGACCCTGGAGACCGGTCTCGTCGTCAACGTGCCGCTCTTCGTCAACCCCGGCGACGTCCTCAAGGTCGACACCCGGACGGGCGAGTACATCGAGCGGGTCTCCTAGGTGACGACCGGCCGCAGGCCACAACCGGGGACATCCGCGGACGAGCCCGCGACCGCCGAGATCGAGTCGCTCGTGCGCTCCCTCGTCGGCATGATGCGTGGCGGCGGCATGACCGAGCTCGACCTTGCCTTCGGCAACGTCTCGATCCGGCTGCGGGGCGGTCCGGCGCCCGTCGCGTCGAGCGATGGCGGCGGACCTGCCGAGCCGGAGCCGCTGACGTCCCTGGACGTTCCCGGCGACCTCCTGACGGCGCCGATGATCGGCACCTTCTACGCCTCGCCCTCGCCCGGGGCGCCGCCCTTCGTCGAGACCGGCGACACGGTTGCCGCCGGGCAGATCATCGGGATCATCGAGGCGATGAAGATCATGAACGAGATCCCGGCCGAGTCGGGCGGTGTCGTGGAAGAGATGCTGGTCGCGAACGCCCAGCCGGTCGAGTTCGGGACGCCGTTGATCCGCCTCCGCCCCGAGCGGAGCAGCGCGCCGTGACCGCGCAGCCGCAGCCGCTCTCGGTCGGCCAGCTCGCCGACTACCTGCACGATGTCCTCGCGCTCGACCCGCTCCTCAGCGATGTCTGGGTGACCGGCGAGGTGGTCGACGCCCGGCAGCCCAAGAGCGGCCACGTCTACTTCTCGCTGGTCGACGCCGAGGCGAGCCTCAAGTGCGTCCTCTTCCGGGGTCAACTGCTGCGCCAGGCCCACCTTCCCCGCAACGGTCTCCAGATCACCCTCCACGGCGCCTTCGACCTCTACGCCCGGAGCGGCGAGGTCCAGGTCATCGTCGACTCCGTCCAGCCGACCGGGCTCGGGTTGGCGGCGCTGGAGTTCGAGCGGCTGCGTCAGCGGTTGGAGGCGGAAGGGATCTTCGATCCGGCCCGCAAGCGGCCATTGCCGCCGGCGCCGCGCTTCGTTGGCGTCGTCACCTCCGCCTCCGGTGCCGTCTGGCACGACATCCAGCACGTCGTCCGCCGCCGCTACCCCCTCACCCACCTGATCCTGGCCCCGGCCAAGGTCCAAGGCGACGGTGCCCCGGAGTCGATCGTCGCCGCCCTCGACGCGCTCCAGGCCGATGGGCGCTCCGAGGTCGTCATCGTCGCCCGTGGTGGTGGCTCGGCCGAGGATCTGGCGGCGTTCAACGCCGAGGCCGTCGTTCGCGCCGTCTTCGCCTGCCGCATCCCGGTCGTCACCGGCGTCGGCCACGAGACCGACATCACCCTGATCGACCTTGCCGCAGACCTTCGCGCTCCGACCCCCTCTGCCGCGGCGGAGCAGTGCGTGCCGTCGCTGGCAGAGATCGAGGAGCGGATCGTGCAGGCGAAGGAACGGCTCGACCTCGCCGGCGGAGGCGCGCTGGAGCGTGAAGGCGCGCGCGTCGACCACCTTGCGGCTCGACTGGACCGACTCCACCCGTCACAGATGCTCGCCGACCGCCGACACGCCATCCAGGACGCCCGGACGACGATGGCCTGGCACGTGAGGGTGGTCCGCGACGAGTGGCGGGCGCGCCTCGGTGCCGGCCGCGACCTGCTGCGGGTGCTCGATCCGGACTCCGCCCTCGGCCGCGGCTACGCCCTGCTCGCCGATCCGCTGTCCGGCAGGCCGATCGCCCGAGCGGCCGACGCGCGGGCAGGGCAGTCGTTCGTCGCCACGCTTGCCGATGGCGCCGTCGACGGGCGGATCGAGCGTGTTGCTTTCGCCGAGGTCGGGGCGGCTCGATGAACGGGCACGTGCCGGAGACGCCGTTCGCCGAGTGGGAGTGGGCGCTCCACCAGGGGACGTTCGAGGAGGTCCATGCCACCCTCGAAGCGGTCGTCGGCCACCTCGAACGCGGCTCGTTGCCGCTGGCGGAGACCGTGGCCTGCTACGAGCTCGGCGTCCTCCTCGCCGACCGCTGCGAGCGCTTCCTGGCCGAGGCGGAGTTGCGGATCACCGAGATCGAGGCGTTCGCCGAGGCGCGGGCGGGCGCCGACGGTGAGGAGGAATGGCCAGCAGGCGGCGCGGTGCCGCTGGCTGAGGTGCCATTCTAGGAGGTGGTCCCAGGGGGAGGGGGTCGAGGCCGGCGCCGTGGCCGCTGGCGCTCGTGGGTCCAGAGCGGCACGGGACCATGGCGACGGCGGCAAGACCGGAGCATCGACGGGCCGTGGCGTGGCCGGCGACCGAAGACCCGAGGCGCCACCCCGTCACCGTCGCCGAGAGCGGCGGCCGCATCAGCGAGGCTGCCGCCACACGGGGCCCGGGACGGCGATAGTGGTCCTGGCGGGCTACGCGCGACGATTCGTGAGGTCTCGCCACTATCGGAGCAGGTGATCGTATCGTGACGGACGGACGACAGGGCGAGCGGTTTGGGGTCGGCAAGCTGCCGTCGTCGTTCCTGGCCCGACTCCTGGCCACCTACGCGCCTCACGACGGCAGCGTCATCGTTGGCCCCGGCATCGGCCGTGATGCAGCCGCTATCGCGTTCGGCGACCGTATCCTGGTCGCCAAGACCGACCCGATCACCTTCGCCACCGACCATGCCGCCACCTACCTGGTGGACGTCAACGGCAACGACCTCGCCTGTCTCGGCGCCCGCCCCCGCTGGCTGCTCGTTACTGCTCTGCTCCCGGAGGGCGTCGGCGCCGAGGAGGTCGAGTCGCAGTTCGCGGAGCTCGCCGCCGCCTGCGCGGCGCGAAGCATCGCCCTCGTCGGTGGTCACACCGAGGTGACGGCGGGGCTGGACCGGACGATCCTCGTCGGCATGATGCTCGGCGACACGAGCCACGACGGTCTGCTCCTGCCCGGAGGCGCCCGGCCCGGCGACCGCCTGCTCCTGACGAAGGGGATCGCCCTCGAAGGCACGGCCCTGCTGGCGCGGGAGAGCGCCGCCGAACTCGCCGCCGTGCTGGGCGAGGAGACCGTCCAGCGCGCCCAGCACCTGCTCATGGAACCCGGCATTTCGGTGGTCCGCGACGTCGACGTCCTCCTCCCGGTCGGCGGCGTCGCCGCCCTCCACGACCCGACCGAGGGCGGACTCGGGATGGGTGTTCGGGAAATGGGAAGCGCGTCGAACTGCGGCGCGCTCCTCTTCGAGGACCGGCTGCCGATCCTGCCGGAGACGCGAGCGGTCGCTGCCGCCTTCGGCCTCGACCCGCTCGGCATGCTCGCCTCCGGTGCCCTGCTCGTCGCGGCCCGGCCGGATGCCGTGCCCACGCTCGCCGCTGCCGCCGACGACGCCGGCATCCCAATCGCCGACATCGGCGAGGTCGTCCCCGAGGCCGAGGGGTTCGTGCTCGTGACTGCCGACGGCCGGCGACCGCTTCCGGAGTGGACGACCGACGAGGTCAGCCGGGCGTTGGCGGAAGGGTTGCCCGCGTCCGCCGGCGCCGCGGCCGCGAGGACGCCGTGACCCTGCTCCTCGTCGGCAGCTCGAACGCCGCGATCGGCTTCCCGCCCGCGATGGAGCTCCTCCAAGCCGGAGGCAACGCCGTGGACGCCGTCGTCGCGGCGGTCGCGGCCGTCGAGGCGAACCCGGACGACCACTCGGTCGGCTACGGGGGCCTGCCAAACCTCCTCGGCGAGGTCGAGCTCGACGCGAGCCTGATGGACGGTGCGACCCTCGCCACCGGCTCGGTCGGCGCCCTCGCCGGCTACCGGGACGCGATCGCCCTCGCCCGCGTCGTCATGGACACGCTGCCGCACGTACTGGTCGTCGGTGCCGGCGCGGCGCGGCTTGCGGCCGAGGCCAGGCTGGAGCCAATCGACCTCCTGACGCCGGAGGCGGAGCGAATCTGGCGCTCACGGCTGGACGACCGGCTGCCGGACGACTCGGCCTACCTGGCGCGCGTGCGCGACCTCGTCGCCGGCCTGGCACGCGACCCGGAGCACCCGGATCCAGACCCGGTGCTGCCCCCCGACCTCGCCTCGGCTTCGGTCGCTCCTCCGGATCCGCCCGGCGCCCCGACCCCAAGACCGCTCCGGATACCGGACGATGTCCACGGGACCGTCAACGTCATCGCCCGCGACGCGGCGGGACATCTCGCCTGCGGCGTCAGCACCTCGGGCTGGGCCTGGAAGTACCCGGGCCGGCTGGGAGACTCCCCCATCGTCGGCGCTGGCAACTACGCCGACGACCGCTTCGGCGCCGCCGCCTGCACCGGCCGGGGCGAGATGGCGCAGCGCCTCTGCACCGCCCACTCGGTCGTCATGGCGATGCGCTTCGGCCGCACGCTCGACGACGCCCTGACCCTCGCCGCCGAGGATCTGCACGCCCTGCCCGATCCCTACAAGAGCGAGGTCAACATCGTCGCCGTCGACCGCGACGGCAACCCCGCTGCCGTCTCGACCGTCGCCGGCAAGACCTACGTCGTCCAGATGAGCGAGATGGCCGCTGCCGAGGTGCGGGAACGGCGGTTCGTGCCGGGGCGCTGCCGAGCCGCGTGAAGGTTCTCCGGCCACGATGGTGTTAAGCCACCCCGGCCAACCCCCGGACCCGGGCGACCGTCTCGGCCAGGATCTCGATCGTCTCGTCGATCTGGTCGGCGGTGGTGGAGCGGCCAACGGTGAAGCGGAGGCTCTCCCGGCACCGCTCTTCGCCGAGGCCCATCGCCAGCAGGACGTGGCTCGGCTCGCTGTTGCCGGTGGTGCAGGCGGAGCCGGCCGACGCCGCCACGCCCTGCATGTCCAGGTTGAGCAACACCGTCTCCCCCTGAATGCCGGGGAGCGCGACGTTGAGGTTGTTCGGCAGCCGGCGGGCTGGGTCGCTCGGGCCGTTGATGACGGCGTCGGGGATCGTCGCCTTGATGCCCGCTTCCAGGCGGTCGCGGAGGGCGGCGCAATGGTCGACGTAGCCCGGCCGCTGGGCCTCCGCCTTGGCCAGTGCGGCCGCCAGCCCGACAATGCCGACGACGTTCTCGGTGCCGCCTCGGCGGCCGCCTTCCTGGCCGCCGCCGTCCTGCTGCCAACGGATCGGCGTCCCGCGGCGGACGTAGAGCAGGCCGACCCCCTTCGGACCGTAGAACTTGTGGGCCGAGAGGGCGAGCAGGTCGCAGCCGAGGTCGTCGACGCCCAGCGGCAGCAAGCCGGCGCCCTGGACGGCGTCGACGTGGAAGGGGATTCCCCGCTCCCGGGCGATCCGCCCGATCTCCGCCACCGGCTGGATCGCTCCCGATTCGTTGTTGGCGTACATGACGGAGACAAGGCACGTCTCCGGCCGGATCACCGCCTCGATCTGCTCGGGGCTCACGATTCCCTCGGGGTCGGGCCGGACGTAGGTCACGGGGAAGCCCTGGTGCTCCAGGGAGGTCACCGCATGCAGCACGGCGTGGTGCTCGATCGCGGAGGTGACGACGTGCGGCATCGCGGCGTTCCGCCCGCGCTCCCGTTCCAGCCGCCGTCGCCAGGCGATCCCCTTCACCGCCAGGTTGTCCGACTCGGTTGCGCCGCTCGTGAAAACGATCTCGGCGGGGCTGCAGCCGAGGACGCGGGCGACCGTGCTACGGGCGTCATCGACCGCTGCCCGCGCTTCCTGGCCGAGCCGATAGATGCTCGACGGGTTGCCGAAACTCCTGGTGAGGTAGGGCACCATCGCCGCTAGCACCTCGGGGTCGAGGGGCGTAGTCGCGGCGTGGTCCAGGTAGATCGTATCGTCGCCGCTGGGACCCAAGGACGCTACCCCTCCACCACCCGGTGCCATTGGCCCGGATCCGGGGTGGCAGGGTGGTGCTGGTTCAGGATGTCGAGGTCGGGACGGCCGTTGTCGACCGTCGTTTTGAAGCGCCTTGGGCGATCAGGTCGGCCAGGGTCATCGAGTCGAGCGAATCGACGATGGCGTCGCGCATCTTGAGCCAGACGGGGCGGGTCTCGCACCCCTCGATCAGGGGGCACGTCTGCTCGCTCGGGTCCTCGGAGACGCACTCCATCGGCGCCACCGGGCCTTCCATGACCCGGTAAACCTCGCCGACGCGGACGAGGTCCGGCGCCTTGGTCAACTGGTAGCCGCCCTGGGCGCCACGCTTGCTCTCGACCAACCCGGCCCGGCGGAGGGGACCGATCAGCTGCTCGAGGTAGGCCGTCGGGATCGCTGAGGCGCGGGAGACCGAGGCAATCGACATCGGCCCCTTGCCGTACTGGTGGGCCAGGGCGACCATCGCCCGCATCCCATATTCGCCTCTCGTGGAGACCTTCATGGCGCCGCCGCCTCACTTGGGCACCGAGCCCGGATACACCACTGTAGCGGGCAGGCAGTAACCGGTCAACCTGGAAGCGGAGCGGGAGCTGCCGCCCTACCGCGCCAGCGTCCGCAGCCAGCCGGTAAGGGCGCCGGCGAACCCGGCCGGCTCGCCGATCGCCTGGGGACCGGGCAACACCTGACGGTAGACGTGGGAGAGGCGGTCGACGGTGAAGACGCCCCGGTACAAGCCGTCTTCGGTGACGGGGATCGCCCATCGCTGGAGGTCGTTCATCCGCTGCTGGACATCGTACACCGAGTCGTCGATGTCGACCGAGGCGACATTGCCGTCCATGACCTCGGCGATCCGGCGACCAGAGGCTCCCTGGGCGAGCGCGTTCAGCAGTGTGTTGCGCCAGAGCATGCCGACGACGCGGCCATTCTCGGTCACGACCACATCGCGCGGGCCACCCCGGAGGGCGTAGGCGAGCGGTTGCCCCGGCGCCACGCCACCCATGTCCCATAGGGCAAACTGGCCGACCCGCATCCGCCGCAGCGCCGATTCGACGCGCACCGCCCGCCCCTCGGCGTGGGCGACGACGATGACGAAGAGCGCGATCAGCAGCAACATCAGGCTCTTGATCCAGAACACCGCCGCAATTGCCATCAGGACCGCCAGCGCCTGACCGACGACGACGGCCGCCCGCGTGCCCGTCTCCCGCCCAAACCCCCGCGTCAGCACCGCCCGCAGGACACGTCCGCCGTCCATTGGGAAGGCAGGCAGGAGGTTGAAGACCACCAGCATCAGGTTCGCAACGATCAGCCCCGCGAGGAGACCGGGCATCGTCGGCCGGAGCACTTCGAGCAGGAAGTCGCCGCCGTCGAGGCCGCCGATCAGCCCGGCCAGGAGGAGCCACGGCGCCAGCACCACCACCAGCGCCAGGTTCACCGCCGGCCCGGCGAGGGCGATCTGCGCTTCGGCCCGCGGCGAGAGCGGCACGTGGGCCATACGGGCGACGCCGCCGACCACCGAGAGCGTGACATCGTGGACGACGACGCCGAACTCGGCCGCCATCACCGCGTGGCCGAGCTCGTGCAGCAACACGCAGCCGAAGACGAGCGCCACGAACAGGAGCCCGAAGACAACCGAGCCCGGGCCAAGCCCACCGACCCGGTCCCAGTCGAAGACGACCCAGACCGGCACGATGGCGAGCGTCGGGTGGAGCCGGATGGCGATTCCGCGGAGGCGGCCGACCGTCAGGGATCGCATGCTGGTTGTCCGAGTCCCCTCCCGCCGAACGATCCCTGAAATCTTGCGCCAACGTGCGACAGGATACCAGTTGGACGGCGAGGACCGTCTCTCCGGCGCGACGATATCGGCGAGCGTTGGCACCCACCGTGGTCTTTGTGGCACGGTTCCTGCGCTTGCCGGCGGCGGTTAGCAAGAAACCTGCCAGAAGGCCAAGGTGTTCCTGCCGTGGATGTTCGCGGCGTGCCATGCCGCTGCGCCGTAGCGCTTCCCAGTTGGTCCGGTCCGACAGCGATGCCGGAGAACGCACGCACGCCGAGGTGACGGATGGATATTGGATTCGATCTCTCGCAGGACATGCGGTCGTGGGTCTCGCCGAGCCTGATCGAGGCCAACCACATCCTGAGCCTCTCCCGACAGGAGTTGCAAACCGCCGTCCAGGCGGAGATGGATGCCAACCCGGCGCTTGAGGCCGAAGACTTCCCCTCGTGTCCCGTCTGCGGCAACGTCCTCGAAGGAAGCTTCTGCCCCATCTGCCTCGTCAGCCAGCGTGACCGCGCCGACCCCGAGCGCTACGAGGACATGCCGGAACTGCTCGTGAACCTGTCCCAGACGCGGGAGGACAGCGACGATTTCGACCCCTTGACCCTGGTCGCCCACAGCGACGACATCCGCGCGGTGATCCTGCGCGATGCCCGCACCGTCCTCTCGCCCGAGGAGTACCCGATCGCCGAGTACCTGGTCGACGCCATCGACGAGCGGGGCCTACTGACGTGCGACCTCGCCGAACTGGCGCGCTTGACCGGCCGCACCATCGAGGAGATCGACGCGATCGTCGAGGTCATCCAGGATGTCGCCCCGGTCGGCGTTGGCGCCCGCTCGCTCCAGGAGTCGCTGCTCCTCCAGATCGCCTACCTGCGTCGCTCCGGGATCGACGTGCCGCCCCAGGTCGAGGCCATCGTCGGCCGCCACCTGGGGGAGTTGGGGGCTCACCGGTTCGGCCAGATCGGCAAGGAGCTGGGTCTCTCGCCGGACGAGGTCGAGGAGGCCCGGACCTTCATCCGGTCCTTCCTCAACCCCTTCCCGCTCCAGTCGCAGCAGGCCCGCTCCTGGCGCACGCCTTCGGGCGCCCACTACGTGGCCCCGGACGTGGTGATCTCCATCAAGGACAGCGAGCTCGTCGTCGAGATCGTCGACACCTCCCACTTCCACCTCAAGCTGAGCCCGGTGTACGACAAGCTGGCGAGCGAGATGGGGCGTAAGCGGTCCGTTTCGGCCAACGGCAACGGCAACGGTCTCGCCAAGGCCAACGGTCATCTCACCGGACACGCCCATGGCGCCGGCGCGCCGGCGAACGGCGTCTCGGCCGCGGACCGCGACCACATCCGCAGCTACAGCTCGCGCGCCAAGCTCTTCATCGCCAACATCCAGCAGCGGCGGGAGACGCTCCTCAAGATCAGCCGCTGCATCTGTGACCTCCAGGAGCCGTTCCTCCGCGGCGGCGTCCGTGAGTTGAAGCCGCTGACGCGGGCCATCGTTGCCCAGCAGGTCGGCGTCCACGAATCCACGGTCAGCCGCGCCACCGCCAACAAGTACGTCATGCTGCCGTCGCGCAAGGTGATCCCGTTCAGCGACTTTTTCACCCCCTCGCTGAGTGTCAAGGACGTGATCAAGGAGCTGGTCGAGCGGGAGACGCAGAAGGGTGAGCACCTCACCGACCGCCGCATCTGCGACCTGCTGATGGATCGCGGCATCAGAATCGCCCGCCGCACGGTCGCGAAGTACCGGGCCGAACTCGGCATCCTGCCCTCGACGATGCGGTGACGCCCTCGCCCCAACCCCTCTCCCGCCGCGGCGGGAGAGGGGCATTGGCGTTCGCGGCGTGCTCCCTTCACCTGCGCTCGATCGACAGGAGCGGGGATCCGAACGGAGAAGGTCCCTGTACCCGCCCCCTCTCCCACTGGGACAGAGGACGTCCATCGACTGCTTCTCTCGGAGATCGCCCATGGCCAGGCGCGCCCTAGAGTAGGGTTCACCAGCCGTTGCTACATCTCCGCCGTCGAGCGGTCGCTGGCGAGGGTGAACCGCAGCGTCGCGCCGACGCCACCGAGCCCGTCGAGGAGACGCGCCGCCTCCGTTCGGCCGTCGCCGCCGTCACGCGTGGCTTCGTCGGGACCGACCGGTGCCGTCGTGCGGACGATCTCGATCTCCGCCCCGGTCAGCAGCGCCAGACGGACCAGCTCCTGCTCTAGCGCCACCGGGCGGAGATCGACCGCGTCGCCCCCGGCCGGGTGCTCGGCTGGCGGCTCACCCACCCCGTAGCTGCCGAGCGCGAAGTCGGCCCATCCGCGGGCCTGGAAGTCATCGTTCATCACCAGCGTCTTGACCTGCCCGGTCTGGAGCGCGGTCAACGTCTCGACCGCCCCGGTGACGCTGCGGCCGCCGGGGCCGGCACCGTCCTGCACCGCCTTTGCCGCTTCGCTTTCGCGCGCCCGTTCCGCCGCATCGACAACCGGTCGGGTCCGTTCGACGACCGACTGGGGGGCCGCGCCCAGCATCACGCCGACCTCGCCGACGAGCTTGTTGGTCACGATCTGGTGGGATTCGTGCTTGAGCGTCGAGCGCATCGGCTCGTCCGCCGCGATCACGACGTGTGCGGCCCGGCCCGATTCAACCAACCGCCGGGTCTCCTGGGCCAGCGTCCGAGCGAACGCCTCGATCCGCTCGTCGGCGCGCATTTGGTAGCGTCGCTGCGACCACTCGCCCTGCATCTGCTTGCGGGGAAACTCGTTGGCTTCGACGGAGATCTGGAGCTCGGGGGATGCGGCGGAGACCAGGAGGATCTCAGCATCCCGCTGGTCCGCGATGACCACGGCATAAGACGATTCGTCGTCGGCCAGCCGGACCAGATCGAGCAGGGAAGGTGTCGGCCCGAGGGTGAGCCGGTTCGGCAGCGGCAGCGACGCCGGGATCGTCTCCGCCACCTCGTCCGGACCGCCGCAGACGACGAGGGCGCCGCGGCTTGACGGATCGAGTCTATCGAGCGCCGCGGCGGCCCGTCCCAGTGTTGCCTCCAGACCGAGGCGGGCCGGGTCGTGGGCCGACATCTCCGCGATCCGCTCGGCCACCATCCGGTCGAACACCTCACGGCCGGGGCGGCGGTTGGGGCTTCCGCCCTCGGGGCTCAGGTCGATCGTCGCCGAGAGGTAGGGGAGGTCCGGCCCCGGGGAGAGTTCCGCGAGGCGCTTCGCCTCGACGAGCAGTTCCGCCGCCCCTACTGCCGGAAAGGTCTCGACCGTTACCTGCTCGACCGGATCGGTCGCCATCGGATTCCTCCATCATCGTCGGTCCACGTCGATTCACGCGGCAACCCTCGCGAACGCGCCTTACTTGGCGCGGCGGCAAGTTGCCGCTCGGGCCGGGTCGCGTCCCCGCCGCATCCGTTCGTCCTCACGGCCGGGACTCGTCCTCCTCCGCGATGGAGCGCTGGACCTCGCGGGCGGCCTCTTCCAGGTTCTCCTCGATGTCGGCGATCGAAGGCTCGTCTCCGGAGCGCTGCTCGCCGGCGTACTCGGCGGCGGCGGCCTGGGCCTCCTCGGCGCCGGACATTGCCTGGCGTGCCTCGCGGTACTCGGTCTCGCCCTTTTCGCGGCGGTCGCGGTGGCGATCCTGGGGATAGGGGTATGACACGGTTGGTCCTCCTTGTGGCGTTCCCGCCAACCAGCGGGAAAACCGACGCTGCACGTCGCGTGCCAGTTGGACGGAAGCCGTCAAGGGAGGCGGAGGCGGTGCTATACTCCGCGCCGTTCCGCCGCCCCCGGCCGCCCCGGCCGGTCGCTCCTCGGGTGACCTCCAGCGTGCAAGAGCCGGCATGACCGACCGCGCCCTCAACGACCGCCTCCGTCAAAAGTCTCGCCGCGCCGGCCTGGCGATCGGCCTCTCGATGATCCTGACGATCGCCCTTTGCCTCGGTGCCGCCGCATTCATCTATGCGGCGCTCATGCCGGTGCTCCAGGACGTCGTCCCGATCGCGGCCCCGCGCGCCGCGCCGGCGGCGATCAACCCGGCGCCGATTTCGCAGACGGTGGACCAGCAATCGGCCCCCGTGAATCCCAACGCCGGTGCCGCTGCCCAACCACAAGACGCGATCCTCGGCGCGACGGAGCCGACCCCGACCCCCGAGCCGGAACCGACGCCGATGCCGACGCCGACGCCGGCACCGACCCGGGAGGCGTTCGAGCCGACCCATCAAGTCAACGCCCTCCAAAGCGTCAATCTCCGCAGCGGACCGAACGGGCAAATCATCCGGGCGATCCCGATCGCGGCGCCGCTCCGCTACCTGGACGAATCGGGGAACGGGTCCGACGGGCAGTCGTGGATGCGTTTCGAAACGGAAGACGGCGACGAGGGATGGCTCCGCGCGGATCTCGTGAGCCCGTTCCGGCCGTAGACCAGCCGGTCCCACCCCAGCAGGCATGCGGCCATCGCGAAGGGATCCACGTTCATGCAGACCGTCGCCATCGTCGGCCTGGGCTTGATCGGCGGCTCGATCGGCCTCGGCCTTCGTCGCTGGGCCGTGACCAACCAGGCCGACGGCAAACCTGCCCTCCAGGTCGTCGGGTTCGACACCAGTCTCGAGAACCAGGGGTACGCCCAAAAGCTGAAGGCGGTCGATCGCGCCGCCTGGGACATCGTCCGCGCTGTGGCCGACGCCGACCTCGTCGTCGTCGCGACGCCGGTGGCGGCGATGGCCGATGCCTTCCAGGCGATTGCCCCCCACCTCAAGGCCGGCGCGGTCGTCACCGATGTCGGCTCGACCAAGGCCCAGGTGCTGCGCTGGGGGCAGGAGTTCTTGCCACGCACGGTCGGCTTCGTCGGCGGCCACCCGATGGCCGGCAAGACACAGTCGATCGAGGGCGCCGACGCCGATCTCTTCAAAGGCGCGACCTGGTGCGTGGCACCGTCGCTCAACGCCAGCGAGGAGGCGGTGCGGACCGTCCTGGGGATGGTCTCCGCGCTCGGCGCCGAACCCTTCTTCGTCGACCCCGGTGAGCACGACGCCTTCGTCGCAGGCGTCAGCCACCTGCCCTTCGTTCTCTCGGCGGCGTTGATGCGGGCGGTCAGCGGAGATCCCTCGTGGCGCGACATGAAGTCGCTGACGGCGGCCGGCTTCCGCGATGTCAGCCGCCTAGCGGCGGGCAGCCCGGCGATGCACCGCGACATCCTGCTGACGAACCGGGAGGCCGTGTCACGCTGGGTCGATGCTGTCTCGGCCCAACTGGCCGAGGTCCGCGCCGCTCTGGCGGCCGACCCCGAGACCGCCGAAGCGGCCCTGACGGCCTTCTTCACCGAAGCCCGCGACGCCCGCGCCGTCTGGTCGACCCAGACGACCCGCGAGGGCGAACTGCTCCAGAACACTGGGGATGAGCTCTCCCCCGAAAAGTTCGGCGATCACGTCGGCCGGATGTTCCTCGGTGGTCTGGCCCGCCGCCGGCGACCGGGCGACGGCTCCCCGACGAAGACCCGCTGAGCCGGTCCAACTGGCGTTGATGGATGTCCAGGGTTCGGCGGCAGCGCCGCAGAGCTCGCAGTTGAAGGCCCGGTTGAGGTGACAATGCCCCTCCGGGACCGGGCACGACCCAGGTCGACCCCGCGTCCTCGGTCTCGGACGGGCTTCATCGCTGCAGACAGGTCCTCCCCGTTGTCCGGGCTAACCCCGCACTCTGACTCGACCGACGGGCCGACCGCTGCAACCGAGACGACCGTCCGAACCTCCGAGGAGCTGGACCTTGGACCCCGAAGCGTTCCGCCGGTTGGGCCACGAGCTGATCGACTGGGTCGCTGACTACCGCCAGGGGATCGCCGAACGGCCGGTGATGGCCCGCGTTACGCCCGGCGAGATCAAGCGATGCTTCCCGGAAGCCCCGCCGGAGGTGGGGGAATCGCTCGGCGGGCTCATCGGCGAACTTGAGCGGGACATCCTGCCCGGACTCTCCCATTGGCAGCACCCGCGCTTCTTCGGCTACTTCCCGGCCAACGCGCCGCTAGAGAGCGTCCTCGGCGACTACCTCGCAACCGGCCTCGGCGTCCTGGGCCTCTCCTGGCAGGCGAGCCCGGCGCTGACCGAGCTGGAAGAGGTGACGACGGACTGGGTGCGGCAGATGGTCGGCCTCTCCGATGGCTGGCGCGGGGTCATCGAGGACACCGCATCGACGGGCGCCCTCGTCGCCCTCATCTGCGCCCGCGAGCGGGCAACCGGCTACTCGCTCGCTCACGGCGGCCTCCAAGGCGAGCCGCGCCCGCTTGTCGTCTACGCCTCGCGCCAGGCCCACAGCTCGGTCGAGAAGGCGGCGCTCCTGGCCGGGTTCGGCCGCGACAACCTCCGCTGGATCGAAACGGACGAGGCATTGGCGATGCGGCCCGACGCGCTGGCGGCGGCGATCGCCGACGACACGGCGCGGGACCGGGTACCCTGCGCCGTCGTCGCGACGACGGGCACCACCGGCTCGACCGCGCTCGACCCGATCGCCGACATCGCCGGGATCGCGCAGGAACATGGCATCTGGCTCCACGTTGACGCCGCGATGGCCGGCTCGGCGATGATCCTCCCCGAGTGCCGCTGGATGTGGGGCGGGGTCGAAGCTGCCGACTCGCTCGTCATCAACGCCCACAAGTGGCTCGGCGCCGCGTTCGACTGCTCGCTCTACTACGTCCGCGACGCCGAGCACCTCGTCCGGGTGATGAGCACCAACCCCAGCTACCTCCAGAGCGGGGTCGACGACCGGGTCTCTAACCTCCGCGACTGGGGCATCCCCCTCGGGCGTCGCTTCCGCGCCCTCAAGATGTGGTTGCTGATCCGGGCCAACGGGGTCGCCGGCTTGCAAGCCCGGCTGCGGCGCGACCTGGCGAACGCGCAATGGCTCGCCGAGCAGGTGGAGAATGCGCCCGGGTGGCGGGTTGTGGCGCCGGTGCCGCTGCAGACGCTCTGCCTGCGACACGAGCCGCCGGGCCTCGGGGGCGAGGCGTTGGACCGCTACACGCTGGCCTGGTGCGATCGGATCAACCGCTCCGGCGCGGCCTACCTGACGCCGGCGGTCCTGGACGACCGCTGGATGGTCCGGGTCAGCATCGGCGCCACCCCGACCGAGCGCGAGGACGTGGCCGCACTTTGGCGGGCCATGCAGGCGGCGACCGCTGACGCGGGCACCGCGGGCTGACCGAAGAGTGTCAAGTCAACGACGTCCAGAGGAGCACCTCCTGCCCTTCTGCCGGATCCTGCACGCGGCACCAACCTTGGAACGGGCAAACCGGGCACCTGGTCGGACTCGGCATCGGTCATCTCCGGCGGCCGACGGTTCGCCAGGATCAGAGATCCGTCATGGACCCGGCGACCCTCCTTCGCGCGTGCTCGCTCAGCCGTCTCCGCCGTACCCCGCATCGAGGGATATCGCCGACGAGCGGTCCTCGCCTGGCTCCCTCCGGACCGTGACGCCCGGTCCCGAAAGGAGCCGCACCCGCGCCTCTACCCGCGCCGCGAACGCCCCCGGCCGCTCGTCCCTTTCGAGGAACATCGGCGCTCCGCAGCGGACCGCGATGGACCACGGCGGGCCACCGGCGTAGGTGAAGCCGATCGGCACAGTCGCCACCCGAGTCCGGCGGTCCTTCTCCGCGAGCGCGACGAGGCGGGCGAATCCGGGGCGGAACGGAAGCATCTCGTCCAGACCGCGCCGCGTTGCCGGGTTCGGGTTCGGGTCGACGGCAGGGAAACCTTCCGGGAAGACGAGAACCGCTTCCCCGGCGCGGAGCAGCGCAACCGTCTCGCCGGTCGCCTGTCGACGAAACCAGACGGCGTCGGTCGTGGCGGGGCCCGCAGGGGCGTCGGCTCGGAGCACCCTCGGCCAGCCCATCGTCCGACAGGCCCAGTCGAGCAGCCGCCCCGACGCTCGGCCGGCGGCCCAATCGACCGCGACCAGGATGCGGAACGGCCGCGGCAGCGTGGTCCACAGGGAGCAGCCGTCGAACAGGTGGTGGACGTGGCGGGCAACGAGCAGCGTCGCGCCGGCGCTGGGAACGTGCTCCAGGCCCTCGATCGTGAGGCTGGCGTCCCGCCGAAGGGAGCGACGGCAGACGCCCGCGATGGCGAGGCGGCCGAAGGCCGCGGAGATGGCGGCCCCGTTGACGCTCACAAGCGGAACCTGCGTCGGGCAGTTGCAATCGGCGGACGATGGTCGTCGGGTTGCGCAGCGACTCCGAAACCGAGCGATCCGTTTAGCGCTGGCGGGCGGTGTGCTCCCCCTCTCCCTCGCCGGGAAGAGGCGGCTGAGGAGTATGGGCCTTCTGCTACGACAGCCCCCACGTTCGAGCGTGTTACCGCGACGCCGCCGCCAATGGCGCCTGCCCCTCTGCCCGGGCCCGCCTCGGTTGGGGCGGCGTCCGGAGGGCGAGCGTAGCCGGGATGATGCCGAGCACGACCGCCAGCAGGATCGGGATCCAGAGTCCGACCGAGGCGCTGAGGGCGGCGGCGAAGACCGTGTTGGCGGCGTAGACGACGAACGGGAAGAGCGCCGGCACCCACTCCCGCGCTGGTTCGATGTCTGCCCCCCAGGCCATCCGGCTGAGACCCATGTAGACGAGGGCAGTGACCGACCAGCCGACGAAGTTCTGGACCGGCATCCCGAAGTAGGGGCCGGTGTCGCTCCACTCCCAGAACTTGACCGCGAGGTCGGCGTGGGCCATCGCCGGGTCCAGCACCAAGTCCCAGACGGTCAGGAACCAGACGCCGAGGCCGACGCCCCAGGCCCAGGGCGGCGTCAGGCGGTAGCGGTCGGCGATGAGGGCGCCGAGGACGTAGCAGGCGAAGCCGACGTAGAACCACGAGAGGGGAATCGAGAAGGGGACGTGGCCGGCGACCTTGGCGCCGAGGAACTCGGTGTAGGCGTAGTTGCCGAACGGGTAGCCGGAGGTCGTCCCCAGCAGCTCGGAGCAGAGCGAGATCGGGACGGCGAACCAGAAGAAGGTCATCGTCCGTCGCCAACCCAGGACAGCCACGCCCCAGGCGAACATCGCCGCCGCGCCGAGGAGGATGTGGAGCGAACCGGCGTAGGTCATCCCGAAGTCGAAGACGCCGATCGCCCTCGGATCGCCTTGCCAGAGCCCCGGGTTGGGCAGGGCGATCAGCAGCCCTGCCAAGCCGAAGATGAGCGCCCCGAGGTGGGCGGCAAGGAGCAGGCGGGCGAGCTTCATCGAGAGCCTCCGCGGACGACGCTGCGGCCGCGCCAGACGTGCCGCCTCCGGATCGCCTGAAAGGGTAACGCAAGGGCCACCGCCGGATCCGACACGGGCGACAGCCAATAGGTGAACGGCGGCGCGACGTAGGCGCGGGCGGCGCCGGCCAGGACCCCGATCCGGACCAGGGCAAGGACCAGATTCAGACGGCCGAGCGGCGTCCCCGCTCGCCCGCGGACGGCGAGCCAGAGCAGCAGCGGCAGCGGCAGCGCCTGGACGAGGAGGACCTCAAGCAGCCCGATCCGGCCCGCCCAGCCCCACCGTGCATCGCGCATCGGCAGCGAGCGGGTCCAGTTCCGCCAGGCTTCGGCCGCGCCCCGGTACATCGCGACCTCGACGAGGGGGCCCGCCTCGTAGAAGCCGACCGGCTCCCCGCGCGCCGCGAGCCGGCGGGCGATGGCGACATCCTCGACGATCTCGCCCGCCAGGGAGGTGAAGCCACCAACCGCTTCCAGAAGGTCCCGCCGGAGCAGCATGCACTGCCCGTTGGCCTGGACCAGTGCGGGGTCGATGGTCGCCGAGCCTGGGATGCCGAATCGGTAGACAAGCGTCGTCAGCATGGCCGGGTGGAGCAGTGCTTCGGCGGGTCCGGAGACGCGCTGAAGCGTGGCGACGCTCAGAGCGCCCAGCCGCCGCGCGGTCGCGAACGCAAGGAGCGCGCGGGCCAGTCCCGGCCGTGGCCGGACATCGGCGTCGATGGTCAGCAGCCAGGGGACGGCCGGGTCCGCCACGGCGAGTCCGGCGGCGAGGTTGTGGACCTTGCCGTTGGCGTCGTCCGCAGCCGACCCGGCCTCGACCAGCCGGATCCGGCGGTCGTGAGCGGCCCAGCCGAGGACCAGCTCGCGGGTGGCATCGATCGAGCCGCCGTCGACGACCAGGATTTCAGCCGCCTCGACGCCTTGGGCGTGGAGTCCGGCGAGGCACGGCCCGAGGCGCTCCGCCTCGTCCAGCACGGGGACGATGACGGAGACCCGCTCGGTGGCCATCCCGACCCGTGCCGGCCCGATCCGCTCGCCCCGAGCCGTCCGCGCCAGCCGGGCGACGACCCTGAGGGCGAGGGCCGCCTGGACGGCAGCAACGAAGAACCAGAGCCAGCGGATCACGTCCTGGTCACACCCCACGCGACGCCGACCACGCCGTCGCGGACGGTCTCCCAGGTCGGCTGGGCGGGGTCGACGAGCTGGTGGCCACCGGGGAACTCGCGCAGCGTCAGCGGGCCGCCAAGACGCAGGCCGAGCAATCGCGTGTAGGACGGCAGGGAAGTGGTGTCGTCGCGGCCCTGGAGGATGGTCGTCGGCGCCGTGACGTGGCGAGCCGCGGCCCCGGCCGCGTTCCCCAGCCGGCGCAACTCGTCGAGGGTGCGGGTCGGCAGGGCGGTCTGCCGGCGGAGGCGGGCCTGGACGGCGGGGTCGTCGAGGTTGGCCTCGGGGGCCATCTCCATGAACATCCGCCGCGTGCCGGGGTCGGTGAAGTTCGCTTTGGCGAACGGCCGGAACTCCTTCATGACGCCCTTGATGAGGGGCAGGGCGACGGCCCGCTTGTCGGCCAACCGCCAGTGGGGCGCGAGCAGGATGACGGCGTCCGGCGGGGCGAGCGCGGCCAGCTTCAAGGCGACGGCGGCTCCCATCGAGAAGCCGAGAAGGACCGTCCGCTCGGCGTCGCGGCGCGTTTCGAGCCAGGCGCGGGTGGCAGCCTCGACCCACTCCGCAGCCCCGACCGCGGCCAGCCGGCCGTAGTCCGAACCGAAGCCGGGGAGCTGGACGCTGCGGGCGGTGATGCCGGCGGCAACGAGCGCCTCGCCCAGCGGGCGCATTTCCTTCGGGGTGCCGAGGAAGCCGGGGATGAGCAGGATATGGGTGGATCCGGCCGCCATCACGAAGGGCTGATGGAGGGGGTCTGCGTAGGGATCGGCGGCCATCGGCGGAATGATCCCCCGGATGATGCGGCGTGCGGCGAAGCCGGTCGGGCTGGCGCCAGACCCAGGAGTCAGCCCCACCCGGAGGGTACCAGAGCGGGCGGTGGGCGGTCGCCCCGAGACGTTTCCAACCCGGGCCTGTGCTACCCTCGCCGCAGCGCGCGGCGCCGGCCAGGGAGGCCGAATCGGGAGGCGGCGTGGATCGGATTGGCGAGGTGCTACGGGCGGCCGACGGCCGCTTCTGGCTGCTGGTGGCGCTCTGCGTCGCACTCGTCTACACCATCCAGGCGGTCGAGGCGGCGGTTGACGGCTACTGGCCCCACCAGCGGAGGCCGGCGCGGGCGGCGCCCGGCGCCCGCGCGGTCGGTGGTGCCTGGTCGTGGGTGGCGCTCCTGCTCTTGCCGGGCCTCCTCCTGGCCGTGCTGAACCTGGCCATCCTCGTCTGGCGGGAGCTGCCACACGGCCAGTTGCACCTCCTCGGTGGCCTCTTCGTCGGGGTGCCCTGGCTCATCTTCGTGCTGGTATCGACCGACACCTTCGGCCTCCGCCGCTACGCCGGCCAGGTCGGTCCGCCCGGGCCGGCGGCGCTGATGGGGATGCTGATCGTGGGCGACGCACTGCTCCTGATCGCGCTGCTGGACATCCTGCCGACACTGGACGCGGTCCGTGAGGCACTCCCGGTCGACGGAGTCGGCGGGTAGCCCAGCGAACGCGACCCGGCCGATCCAACACCCCGAGCTACGGGGACGGAAACGACCTGCCGCGCGATACACTCGTTGCGGGACCCGTTCCCCGCGTCCCGTCCCCGCCGGCGAGACCGTGATGGGACCGCCACCGTGAGCACACCGGGCGAACTCCGGGGGCAGCCGCCCGCTCCCCCACCACGTCGACGACCGGTCCGCCCGCGGGCGGTCCAGCGGGTCGCGCTGCGCACCTTGGAGGCTCCGGCGGCGACGGCACCCCCCGTGGTCGGCAATCGGGCGATCACGCCGGTCTCGGGCGGGACGGTGATCCCGGTCTCCGCGGCGGATGCCGCACCCGTCAGCGGGCGGCGCCTGGGCCGACTGTCGCGACGGTTGCCGCCGGAGCCCCGGCCGCCACTCATGGCCGACGACCGGTTCCGTGCCTTCCTGGTGGCTCGGGTGCTGGCGGGTGCCGCCCAAAGCGCGCTCGTCTACGCGTTCCTCCTCCTGGTCGTCGACCAGACCGCCAGCGCCACCTTCAACTCGCTCTTCGTCATCTGCTCGATCCTGCCGGCTATCCTGTTCGGGCTGCCGGCCGGTGTCGCCGTCGACGAGTTCCCGCGGCGGGGGATGTTGATCGCCCTCAACCTGCTGCGCTTCGCGGCGGTCGTCCTCCTGATCGTCTCCCCGCCGTCGCTGGTCGGCATCTTCGCGGCGACCCTCGCCCTCTGGACGATCTTCCAGTTCTACTCGCCGACCGAGAATGCCGCCCTGGTCGGGCTCGTTCCTCGCGGCCGGCTCAGCGACGGCCAGGCGCTCTACAACCTCGCCGGCACGCTGGCGCAACTGATCGGCCTTGTCTTCCTCGCCCCCCTGATGCTCAAGACCGTCGGGGTCGGGGCGCTTTTCGCCGTCTGCGCCGCGTTCTGTTTCGTCGCCGCCGGGCTGGAGCTGCTCCTGCCGCCGCTGGACGAGCACGTCCGCCGCGGCGCCCACCTCGGGGCGCGGTCGCTCCGCTCGACACTGGGCGAGGGGCTGGCCGCGGTCCGCGGTGACCCGGTCACCCTGCGGGCAATGGCGGCCGACGTACTGATCGGGATCGGCATGAGCGCGCTGGTGGTGATCGTCCCGCTCTACCTGCGGGGGGTGCTCGATACACCGGCCGAGAACACGGTCTTCGTCTTCGCCCCGGCCTCGCTCGGGCTCGTCCTCGGGCTGCGGGTGGCGCCGCGGTTCGGGGCGGCGCTGGGCGAGCAGCGGGTCGCCGTCGGCGCCCTGCTCGGGTTCGCGCTCTGCGTCGGCGCCCTCGGCTTCGTGGTCGATTTCCGGGCGTTCCTGAACGACGGGCTGGGGCTGCCGCTCGATCGGGCGGCGGACCTGCTGCGGATCCCGGCGCTGACCCTGGTGGCGATGCTGATCTCGATCCCGGCCGGGTTCTGCTCCGCGATCGTCGGCGTCGCCGCCCGCTCGATCGTGCTCGGGCGGACGCCGCCGGGGCGGCGCGGCCAGGCGGTGGCGACCGTCTCGCTGACCCAGAACGTGGGTGCCCTGGTGCCGACGCTCCTGGCCGGCATCGCCGCCGACGCCTTTGGAGTGGAGCGGGTGGCGGTCGCCATTGCCGTCGCCATCGCCACCGCCGGCATCGGGGTGCAGATGGCTGTCCGGCCGCTGCCGGTGGTTTCGGCGGTGCCATCGTCCGGGCATTGAGCGGCTAGGCAAACTCCGGAAGCTTGCCGAGCGCTTCCGCCGAGTAAATCCTCAATCTCGTGCCGAACCCGGTCGTTCGCGTCGACCGGCCGCCGTGGTCATTCTGAGGCGAAGCTGAGGGATCTCTCCGGATCCGGAGAATCGCCGTGCGATCGATGTCACTGTGGAGGGAGATCCTTCACTTCGTTCAGGATGCCAGGGGGGAAGACGGACCGAGATCCCGGAGCGCGGACCCCCTTGTCTCTCGAGGGATAGGAGCAGAACGTTCCGCCGAGGTCGATCCCGATTTCCGGTCAGCTCTCGGTGACCAGCACACGCCGGTAGCGCTTCTTGCCGACGCGGAGCACAGCGGGATCGCCGGATGGAGACCACCGAACGTCGACATCGTCGACCTTCGCGTCGTCGATCGATAGGCCGCCCTGTCCCGCCAACCGCCGAGCCTCCCCGCGTGACGAGGCCAGTCCCGCCCGGACGAACAGGTCGGCCAGGGATATCCCGGCGGAGACCTCGGCGGCCGAGATCTCCGTCGTCGGAATCGCTGGGACGTCCGGGTCGGTGCCGCCGGCAACGGCGGCTCCACCACCGAATAGGGCCACCGCCGCCGCCGCCGCCCGCCCAGACTCGGCCCGGCCGTGGGTGAGCGCCGTCGCCTCCAACGCCAGCACCCGCTTCGCCTCCCGCAGGGCGGCCCCGCCCGCCGCCGTCACCCGGGCGATCTCCCGCTCCGGCAGGAAGGTGTAGAGGCGGAGCAGTTTCTCGACGTCGGCGTCGTCGACGTTGACCCAATACTGGTAGAAGTCGAACGGGCTGGTGAGGGCCGGGTCCAGCCAGAGGGAGTTGCCTTCGGTCTTGCCCATCTTCTGGCCGGAGGCGGTCGTCAGCAGCGGGCAGACGAGGGCGAAGGCGTGACCGCCGTCCGCCTTCCGGATCAGCTCGACGCCGGCGACGATGTTGCCCCACTGGTCGGAGCCGCCCATCTGGAGGGCGCACCCCTCGGCCCGGAAGAGGTGGAGGAAGTCGTACGCCTGGACGATCCGGTAGTTGAACTCGACGAAGTTGAGGCCTCCGCCCTCCAGCCGG
>CADCWF010000250.1 GCA_902806345.1 uncultured Thermomicrobiales bacterium | reverse complement strand
GCCCGCCCCTCGGGCTGGGCGGCGGCGTGGGCGAGCAGGCTGAACGGCAGCGGCAGCAGCGCCGCCAGGCCGAGCGCCGCCGCCGCCGCGACCGGTCGCCGCCGCGGCCACCACCAGCCGACCCCGAGCAGCGCCGCCGCGAAGAGGAGCAGGAGGCCGACCCGGACCAGCCAGAGGGTGCCGTAGCGGGTGTCGAAGAGCGTCGTCCGGATGGCGCCGAGGAGGCCTCCTTCGGCCAGGGTCGCCAGCGCCTGGACGACGAGGGCGACGACATCGGCGACGAAGGCGAGGGCGATCGCCCAGACCGCGAAGCGGCGGACCCGGCGGGCCAGCGCCGGCCCCGCCTGCCAGGCCGGGCCGATCGCCGGCCGCAGCACGAAGAGCCAGACTGGCCAGACCGCGACGACCGCCGCCAGCGCCAGCAGGGCGAGCCAGCGGGAGGCGGCGCGGACGAGCTCCGGCGCCCCGGCCGAGGCCCCCTCGGTCGCCGGCGCGACGACGGCCGTCACGTCGCGGTCGGTGCCGACGGTGAAGGGGACGTAACCCTGGGCGGTGTGGCCGTCGGCCGTCGAGAGGGTCCGCCAGAGGACGGAATAGGTGCCGTTGGCCAGCCCTGCCGGCAGGGCGACGACGAGGGTGTAGCCATCGGCACCGAAGCGGAATGACGCTCCCTCGAGTCGGGCGCCGGTCTGGTCGTGGAGGTCGGCGCGGCTGTAGCTCTGCTCGAGCGGTTCGGTGAAGCGCAGCGTCACCTCGGCCGGAGGCGTCGGCAGGACGGCGTTGGCGGCCGGGTCGCTCTCGCGGAGGAAGGCGTGCGCCCCAGCGGGGAGCGGGGTCGCCAGCAGAAGCACGAGTCCGAGTAGCGCGGCGAGGAGCACGTCCGTGCCGGAGACGCCGGCGCTGCCACGGTTGACCGCGGCACGGCGAGGGTTGACGCTGTCGCGGCGTCGGATGGGTTCCGGTTGCTCCATCGTTTCTTCCCCGGGCGCTCTAAGCCCGAGCGCGATCCAGCCGCGGTCGTCGATCATCCCCAAGGATGGCACGCGCACCCCCGCCGGGGCAGGGGTGCCCGGCATCGACACCGATTCCGGGCGAGGTTCCCGGTTATCCGGCATCCGGGCGATCGGTGCGCCTATCCGACCCCTCATCCTGATCAACGCGAAGGATCTCCCCGCGGGCTGCCGAGTAGGTCTCGCCACGGCGGCGCAATTCGAAACGGTTGCTTACCGAGCCGGAGAGAGATCCTTCGGCTTCGCCTCAGGATGACGGGTGTTGCACCTTCGGCGGCAGGTCGGTGCGGTCGTAGCGGAGCGAGATCTTTCGGCTTCGCCTCGGGATGGCGGGGGCGGCGGGGTGGCGCGATGCCCCAGCGATGACCCGAGCCGCGTCCTACCGCTTGCGGGCGAGCGCCACCGCCGCCAATACGACGCCGAGGGCGCCGATCGCCACCCCGGCGATGCCGAAGGTGCGCGCCGTCGCGGCCGTTGATTCGGCCGACGCCGCCCGCACCGCGAGCTCGTCCGTGGCCGGCAGCGCCTCCGGGAACTGGACGGCGGCGAGCGGCTCGACCGGGTCGAAGGTGGTTGGCGACGAGGTCTCCTCGATCTCCACCGGGGACCCCTCGATCTCGCCGGTGATCCGGAAGGTGTAGTCGCCGAGCGCCGTCGGATGGAAGACGCCCAGGTACTCCCCCTCCCCCTGCGGCACCAGCGGCAGCTCCTTCGTCTGCCCGTCCTTCTCGACCTCGGCGGTCAGGGTGCCGGCCACGCCGTCGACCGGCTCGGCGCCGTCGGAGCCGCCATAGGCGCTGACCTTGAGGAAGAGCGCGTTCGGCTGCCCCAGGTAGGCCGGCTCGTTCTGGAACCCGACCTCGACAGCGTAGCGGCCGTCCTCGGTGTCGGCGGTGACGTGGGCCATCGCCGGCGCGCCCAGCGCCGCCGCGAGCAGCAGCGTCGAGACGGCGGTCGGGCCAAACCGTGCGATCCGCATCTGGTGCATCTCCTCTGGCGGCGGGGTGCGCCGACGATAGCCACGGCGGCAGCGCGAATCCAGGAACGGACCGGTCTGGGCTCGATGGCGCCGGTCGCGTGCGTTGTGCGGAGAGCGGCGAACGGCGACATCCGGGAGCTGGAGAGACGAAGCCGCTCCGAGACTCAGAACGGACGCCCCGGACCCTCGTTCGGTCCCAGCCGGTCTTCGTCCCTTTTGCCCGGGCCTTCAGCCGTTAGTCGCCCCTCCGTCCCGGGGACTGACGTATCCTCCGACGCCGGGGGCGGTGCTGGAGTCCGCGTCGTCGCCGTCTCCTTCGTCGTGCGAGCCGTCGTGGTCGACCGCGGCGCGGCCGGCGTTCATCCGGAGAGCGCCTCGCCGAGGAAGATGCGCGCGGTCGTCGAGTCGCCCGCCCCCGCGAACAGGGCGATGCCGGCGTGGCCCTCCTCGCCGATCCCCCCCAGCAAGACCGCCAGCTCGTCGCCGAGGCGGTCGCCGCCGAGGTCGCCGCAGGCGATCGCCGAGAGGTCCTCGTCGCTCTCGTAGACCATCAGGGCGTGGGGCACCGCCAGGAGGTCGTCGAGGGAGGCGTCCAAGGCCGTCTCCGAGCGCAGGACTTCGGAGGAACGGTCGGGGTTGACCGCCTCGCCGGGTGCGACCGGCGTCCCTTCAAGATCGACCTCGGCGCCGACTCCGGTGAGGGAGAAGGCGACGCCACCAAGATCGGCGCAGGTGCCTTCGTGCAGCTTCGCGGGGTGGCCGTGGGCCTCGTGCGCCGCGGCTTGGCCAGCAAGCAGCGCCCCGACCAACCCGACTGCCGCCACGATCCGCCGCCGAATCGCCGCGCGTGGATCCCGCGCGTTCGGTTCCATGCTCGCCTCGCTCCCGCCCGTCCGGGTGATCCCGGACGGGCTGATTCGTCGCGGTTCCGGCGTCTGCCGCCGAACGCCGGTGGGTTACGCGCGGACTGCGATCCGCCGCTTGAGTGGCCGCAGCCCGGTGGCCGCGACTCCGGCTCCAACGAAGGCGAGAATGCCGGCGGCGACGTTACCAAGGCCGCCCCCGGCCATAAACCCGGCCGTCGCCGCACCGCCGTCGTTCGGGAAGCGCAGCGGCGCCGGGTCCTGGACGGGGCTGAACCCGGTCGGCGAGGAGGTGAACGCCTCGGCGATCGTATTCCCCTCGATCTCGCCGGCGACGCGGAACGTGTAGTCCCCCGGCTCCATCGGGAAGAAGATCGCCTCGTAGTGTCCGGCGTCGCCCCACGATGCGTCCAGCATGAGGTCCATCGTCTGGCCGCCGTACATCACCTGGGCGGCCAGCGTCTCCTCCAACCCCTTGACCGGGACCGGACTGGACGCATCCTCGTCGTCGGCCTCGGGCGTAGCGGCGGCTCCGTATGCCGCAACCCGCAGCGAGAGCCCGTTCTTCTCCCCGGCGAACGCCGGCTCGTCCAGGAATCCGACGACCAGCTCGTAGCGGCCGTCCGCGACGGTCCGCGACTCGTGCGCCTCGGCTGCCATCGGCAGGCACGCCGCCAGCAGCGTGGCCAGCGCAGCCACGCCCGTTCCTCGCTTCATCATCGTGGGTCACTCCGCGGGCGCCCGGCAGGTCGCCGGCCACCCAATCGCCTCGTCCGTCCGCGATCCGGAGCCTCAGACGACCGGTCGTGGCGGTGGCGGTTCGGGTGCCGAGTGGAGGCCGGCTAAGACGCCCGGCATCGAGAAGAGCAGCCGCCCACGGCCGTTTGGGGCTGGCAGGGGATGAACCGCCACGGCGAGCGCCGCGATCAGGGCGGCGACGGCAGCGGATGCGAGGGGTGACACAGCCGGACGTAAGTCGACCGCCGGCGGCCGGTGGTCCCGCACCGCCGAGCTCCCACTGTGCGGGTCGCCGTCGGCTATGGGGATGGCTCGGTGCCCAGTCTCGACGTGGACCGAATCGGCGGCGGAGGGGTGGTCCGCCACGGCGCCCGAATCGCCGGCGGCCGGGTGGTGGTGGTCGAGGGCCCCATCGGCGCCGTCGGCCAGGAGCTGGAACAGGGCGTGGGCGTGGGGAAGGTCGCCCCCGGCACGCGCCGTGACCGGCGCGACGAGGAGGAGCGCCGCCGCCAGCATCGCCAGCACGGACGAGCGCCGCGGTGAGTTGACCAGCAACGGTCGGCGTCGCACGGGTGCCCCGGACGGAAACCGCCAAGCGGTGAACGAGCGAGGTCGGCTTGGCGCGTCCGGCCGATGCTACCACGCCCCCGGCCTCCGAACCTCAGGCGCGACTCACGCCCCCCGGCCCCCGCCTCCCGCCTCCCAACCAGCGGTACCATGGCCCGGCCGCCGGGGACGGGCTCGACGCGGCGGGCGGCTCGGGGAACGCGGGTGGGCATGGGCACGGTGGAGGCGGCGGTCGCGGCGCCCGACGCGGAGGAAGCGCCGCCGCTCTGGCTGAGGCTGGCGCCTGGCATCTTCCTCCTCCTCTGGTCGGGCGGCTTCCCGGTCGGCAAGGTCGGCATCGGCTACACCGGGCCGATGACCTTCCTCTCGGTCCGCTACGCGCTGGTGCTGGTGGTCCTCGCTCCGCTGCTGCTCGCCCTCCGCCCTCCCCTGCCGCGAGGCGACCAACTGCGCCACCTGCTGGTCGTCGGCGTCCTCGTCCAGGGGCTCTATTTCGGCTTGGGCTACGCCGCCCTCAGCCTCGGCGTCTCGGCCGGCACGGCGGCGCTGATCGCCTCCTTGCAGCCGATCCTGACGGCGCTCCTGGCGCCGCTGCTGACCGGGGACCGGATCGAGCGGCGGGCGTGGGTCGGACTGGGGCTGGGGTTCGCCGGGGCGGCGGTCGTGATCGTCGCCAAGTCGGGCGTCGGCGAGGCGACCGCGTTCGGGATCGCCGCCGCGATCGGGGCGCTGCTGGCGATCACCGCCGGCACCTTCTACGAGAAGCGGTTCGGCATCCGCCAGCACCCGGTGCCGGCCAACCTCGTCCAGCACGGCGTCGCCCTGGCCGCCTTCCTGCCGATCGCCTGGCTGACCGAGGGGTTCGCGCTGCGGCCGAGCCTGCCGCTGGCGGCGAGCCTGGCCTACCTCGTGGTCGGCAACTCGCTGGTCGCGGTCGGGCTGCTGCTGGCGATGGTGCGCCGCGGCGCGGTGGCGCGGGTGACGGCGCTCTTCTTCCTGGTGCCGCCGATGTCGGCGCTGCTGGCCTGGGCGCTGCTGGGCGAGGCGGTGCCGCCGGTCGCCTGGCTCGGCTTCGCGCTGGCGGCGCTCGGCGTCGCCCTGGCGGTCGGGGTGCTGCCGAAGCGGCGGGCGAGCGGTGGCTGACCGTCGAGGGTCGGCAGCGGTCGGCTCGGCCAGACGACGCACGCGGACGGCAAACCGGGGACCGCCGGCGCGGCTCCCACTGCTCGTCATCTGGTGCCGCTTGGGCGAGCAAGAGCGATCGGTAACCTCCGCGTCACTCCGGCGCGATGCGAGCCCTGGGAACGGTTGTCGGTCGCCGCATTCGCCAGAACCGAGAGCTGAGCGTGTCCGCGAACCGGCAGGACCGTCGGCTGTCCAACGCCGCGCTACATCGCCCATGCCACGCTCATGAAGAGCACCAGGCAGCCCCCGAGGCCGAGCAGCAGCAAGAACATCACGACCGAGGAGGTGGGCAGGGGCGTGTTGCCCCGCGTCCTCGCCGTGAGGAGGGCCATCACTCCCACCCCAATGGCGGGGAAGCCGGTCATCAGCGCAAAGGCGACGACCTCCTCCGAGGATCCCATCCGCTCGGTGGAGATGGGGTGGGCGCTTTGAAGCAGGAAGGGCGTCGCGGCCGCGCCGAGGAACAGCACGGCGGCGGCGGCGGCGAATGCACGGGGACGCCGGTCCCAGACGGCCCAAATAGCAACGCCGACTCCGGGCAGGAGCTGCAGAACGTCTTTCACCGCCGCGTCCTCCTCGTGCGCCGGACGCGGCGTTCCTCGGCCGCGCCCCGTCGGACCCCAGGATGCGGCCGTGGCATCAGGACGGCATCCGTAAGGCCACGGAATCGGCACCGGTGATCACCCCTCGTCCGTGCCGCGAACGCGAGGGACCGTTTTCGGACACGCCTGGGCCGCCGCTACGACGCGCGGAGCCGGGGCGTCCGCCATGGCAGACGAGTTGCACTGCGGCCGCCGGCTCCGCGCGTTCGCGGCCGCTCGGCGATTGACGGCAAGGCCAAGGGATCGAACGTGACGGATGGAAACAGCCCGGTGGCGGTGCTCGACGATCCCAGATCGCCGGCTCCCAAATCCGGACCGGAGACGATCCGGGAGAGCGGCGCCACCGTTGCCGGCGGCGTATCCGGGGTCGGAGGCGTTCCGGAGACGCTCCAGGATGTCATCGAGGTGGAGGGCGCGGCGAGGGATGCCCCGGATGCTCCCTCCTCGGTTCGCGCCTACCTGTTCCACTCCGACGAGGCGGTCCGCGAGGTCGCCCTGAGCGAGGTGGGCGGCCTGCTGCCGAGCGAGGAGAACTTCGTCTGGGTGGACCTGAGCGGGTTCGGCGAGGCGGACCTCCGCCGGGTGGCAGACGTCCTCGGGCTATCTCGGGCGTCGGTCCATGCCGCGTTGTCCCCCTGGCAGCGGCCGCGGATCGACGTCTACGGGGAGGTCTTCTTCGTCACGGCCACCGTGCCCCGGACGGATGACGAGGCGTATCGGGTCTACGCGGCCGAGCTGGATCTCTTCGTGGGCCACAACTTCCTCGTCGGCGCCCACAAGCGTCCCCTCCCCTTCCACGACCGGGCGATGGCCCGCGCCGAGCAGAACCCGGGGCTTATGCAGGAGGACTCGTCGTTCCTCCTGTACATCGTCCTCGACGAACTGCTCGACTACTACGAGGGGCTCGTCGAGGGGATGAACGACCAGATCGAGCGGATGGAGGAACGGGCGCTGACCGACACCTCCGACGACTATCTCGGGGACCTCCTGCACCTCAAGCGGTACGTGTACGCGCTCGGGCGCATCGCCCAGCAGCACCGGGAGGTGTTGGTCGCCTTCACCCGGCCCGACTTCCCCTTCACCTCTCGGGAGGAGATGGAGCCGTACTTCCGCGATCTGGAGAACCGCCACGCCCAACTGATCGACACCCTGGACCGGGCGCGGGACGCCGTCAACGGCGCCTTCGACATCTACGTGTCGCACGTCTCGCACCGCATGAACCGCGTCATGCAGGTGCTGACCGTCGTCTCGGCGACCCTGCTGCCGACGACGGTGATCCTCGGGTTCTGGGGGACCAGCGTCGAAGGGTTGCCCCTCTATACCCCGGCCGGGTTCCTGCTGATGGTCGCGGTCATCGCGCTGACGACGATCGGGTCGCTGACCGTCTTCCGCCGGAAGGGGTGGCTCTGAACCGGTGCGCCGGTCGGCAGGGACTGCCCAGGCCGGACAATGGCAGGTTCCTGCAATTCCCTCCGATCAGTTGCCCGGAGAGGCTCGACAGACGAGGCACGGTCTCGGTCGCTCACGGCCCACGTGAGGTTGCGGCCAGCGAGCGTCACCCCCCGCCTCGATTGCCGAGCGAATCGATCGGAGGACCTCTATGGCGACCGACCTGAACGACTGGATCTCGGTCCCGACCCGCGAAGACGTGCCGGCGGAATGGCTCGAACCGCACCTGCCGACCGTGTTCTCCCGATGGCGCCCGTCCGTGGCGGCCCTCCAGCAGGCGACGATCGAGGCGATCATTGACGCGGCCAGAGTGCGGCCCGGGGGATGCCGTCGTCGATATCGGCTGCGGATCGGGAATCCCGGCGCTCGCGCTCGACGAGGCCGTCGGCACCGCCGGCTTGGTCGCGGCAACCGACCCCTCGCCGATCTTCGTCGCGGCGGTCGCGGAGAACGCGCGGCTCGGGCTGGCAAACCTGGAAACGGTCCAGGCGAGCGCCACGAGGCTGCCCTACGCCGCCGCCGGCAGCTTCGACGCCGCGACCTGCCACATGGGGGTCATGTTTTTCGAGGACGTGGCGGCCGGGCTGGGGCGCATCCGGGCGGTGCTGCGCTCCGGCGGCCGGGCGGCCTTCGCGGCCTGGGGACCGGACGCGGAGAACGCCCTCTTCTCTTCCTTCTGGGGAGTGGCCCGGCCCTACCTGGCAGCGGCGTCACCGACCGAAGGAGGAGCAGGGACGGCCCAGACGCTGGCTCCTGACGCGCCGGAGCCGAGGCGCTTCGCCGAGCCCGGCTCCCTCTCGGCGGCGCTGCGGACGACCGGGTACGTGGATGTCCGCGAGGAGACGCGGCAGGTCGATTTGGTCTGGCCCGGCACTGCCGAGACGCTGCGGGCATTCTGGCTCCAGATTTCGCGGATCGAGGAGCAGGTGGCGGCCGAGCGACGCGAGGCGTTGCTGGGCGACGTGCTGGCCTCACTGCGGCGCTACGCCGCCGGCGGCACGGTTTGCCTGCCGGCGACGGTGGTGCTGGCGTCGGGGCGTGCCTGAGCCAGCCAGGGTTAATAGAGGTCCGGGGGCGGCATCACACCGGTGCCGCCGTCCGGTTCCGCCGCCGGCGCTTCGCAATTCGGCCGGACGGTCATCTCGGCGGCGACAGCGGCGGTGCCTACGAGTGCCGCGCTTCCGAGCGAGATACCCCACGAGAAGTCGGTGAGCCGGAGCCGGCGGAGGAACCGATCCGGCCATTGGCGCGGCCGTTGACCCTGGGCCCAAGGCTCCACGTCGTTCGGGAGGTCGGCGACGATCCGCGCCCCCGACGAGAAGTCCTCGCGGTGGATGTCCTTGTACCGCGCGCAGGCCCCCGATCTGGGGCATCTCATCGATCTCGCCGGCCCTCTCAGTCATGAACGCCGACCGCCGGAGCTGGTAGTCGTCGCGGGCACCAGGCCGGTGCGCCGGTTTTCCGCTACGCCATCCCGACGGAGCGTGACGCGGCTTCTCGTCCTCGTTGTCGATCCACGTAGGTCGCTCGTGATGCGTGTAGGGTCGCTTCTCGTCAAGCCGGAACTCGAGCAGTTCCGACGTGCCCGGCATCATCGCGAACGGCTGCACCGGCACCGACTCCACCCGGTATCGGATCTCGCCGTACACGTCTATCCGAACGTCGAGCGCGGCACCGAGGCCGGCGTTGGCGACTTCGACCATGAACTCGTGCGCGCGCGGTCCGTCCTCGTCGTCCTCGGCGGCGAAGAGCCGGAAGGCGAGGATCGGGCGCGTCGAGTACCGCTGCTGGATGCCGGCGGTCTCGGCGGACCGCTCGGCGGCCTCCGCGGCGCGCGCCGAAGCCTCCGCCGTCTCGGTCGCCGAGCGCGCCATCGTCCGCGTCTCCTCCTGCGAGCGGGAGGTCAGCACGAGCAGGACGACGGTGGCGAGAAGCGAGGCGACGGCAGCCGTGGCCTGCACGTCTGATGAGTGATCCGCCACTCAGCCGGTGCCGAGGGCGAAGGCCACCGCTCCGACAGGCACGCCGAAGCCGAAAGCCAGCACGGCCGCGCGACGTTTGTCGAGGGCGTGCGACCCGACGGCGTAGGCGGCGGCTGCCGCGGCCAAACCCAGCACGGCGGCAAGAGGCACGACGGTCGCCATGGCGGCGGATCATCGCCCAGGGCGCGAGCGCGGGCAAGTCCAGCGCGCTAGTCGGCACCGGCGATGAGCGCCTCGACCGCGGCCGCCGTCCACCGCGCCGCCGGCGGCGAGTGACTGTGTACCGCACTGCTGCAACTGCGAACACTCGTCAGCGGTCGATTGGGCTTCGCTTCGACACCTGCGCACGTTGTTCACGGGGCCTTGGCTAGGTAACGGATCTTGCCGTGTGGCGCGGGCGCTCGCCAGCCTCGGCGAAGGCAGAGCGCGCCACCCGGGCCGTCGCCCTCCCCCAGGCTGATGCCGCTCCGCCGCGACCCCCAGCGCCGAATCCGCCACCCCGTTCAGCCATCTGTCGGATGCCCCCCAGCCTCGCATCCGCCACGATGGGGGCGTGGCCACAACGAGGAACCGACGGTACGAACGGACAGTAGGAAAGGACGGAGGACACAATGACCCGGAAGACGATGGCGTTCGTGGCGCTGCTGGCGCTCGCGCTGCTGGTATCCCAGGGCACGGCCCTGGCCGCGCTGGTCCGCTGCAAGGGCGGCAAGTGCGAGGGCACCCAGCAGGCCGACGACCTGCGCGGCACCGTCGCCAAGGACCAGATCTTCGGCCTCGGCGGCGACGACGTGGTCACCGCGAGCTCGAGCGACGACCGCGTCAACGGCGGCGACGGCCGCGACACGATCTTCGGCGAGGGCGGCACCGACACCCTCTCCGGCGGCCCCAAAGGCGACCGGATCGTCGGCGGCGACGACCGCGACTTCATCTTCGGCGGCAGCGGTAGCGACGTCATCGACTCCGCCTCGGACGAGGGCCTCGGCCCCGTCGCGGACGACGTCGACTGCGACACCGGCGACGACACGGTGACGGCCGACCGGCTCGACAACGTGGCCGCCAACTGCGAGCGGGTGACCCGCGTCTAGGTCGGCGCCAAGGACGGGGGTGCCCCCGTCGCCGGTTCATGCCCGGGGGTGGCGGTGAGCCACCCCCGGTCGTCGCCGCGGCGGCGCCACGCCGCTCCCCGGAACGGAGCGATCATGCCCCAGCACGGTCCCCAGCTCCGACCGCTCCCCCACCGTGCCCCGGCCTCACCCGAGGACGTCCCCTCGCGCCGGCCGGCTGGTGGGGCGCCGACTCGAGGCCACCTCATCTTCCTCGGATGCGTCGCTGGCACGAGAGCGGCCCGGCAACGACAGCCGACGCCGTTGGGCAGAGCGACCGCGAGGCAGCGCAGACCGGCCGATACTGCCGTTTTCGGCCGCTCCCTTTGATCCTTCCGAGGAGTCCACCTTCAGCCCGTTGAGCGGCGACAAGCGATCCGCCGCGGGCCGGGCGTCGCGGAAACGGCCCAGCCTGTTGAAAAAGGGGCCCTCAGGTCGGTGCCGTACGGCGCTCCGCGGCGGTCCGGTGGGAGCACTGTGGTCACGAGGGTAGGGCAAAGCCGGACGGGTACGCCGGGAGGATGACGTCGGCCGCCCCAACCCCGGGGCCATCGCCGACGAACCAACGCGACCTGGACCGAATGCGATCGGCGCCGCGGGGCGCCGCCAACGAGGGGAGCACGTGCATCACGGGAGTGTCGGTCTTCGAAGCCCGCGTCGATCGCGCCGTCGCCGAAGTCCGGCGGGCGGCCCATGCCGGGCTTGACGGCACGGAGATCCTCCAGCGCACCGCCGCGGCAATCCACGAGGTGGCGCCGATCGACGCCTTCTGCGCGTCCACCGCCGACCCGGGGTCGCTCCTGATGACCGGCGGCGTTGCCCGGGGCACGGACGCCCGCGTGCCCGACGTGGGCCGCGTCGGCCGCCGCTTCTTCGAGCGCGTCTACTTCGAAGAGCAACTGGACCTCGTCCGCCTGATGCTGCGCCGGGGCGAGGCGGTCGTCACCCCGGCCGAGGCGCTCGGTCTCCCGGCCACCGAGACGCTGCGGTACCGGGAGGTGCTGCATCCGATTGGGATGGCGCCCGAGGCGGTCCTGATCTTCACGGACGACGGGTTCCGAGGCGGCATGGAGGTGATGCGCGGCACCGACGCGCCGCCGTTCTCGGCGCGGGAACTGGATGCCATGCGGCGGATCGCGCCGGAGGTCGGTCGAGGCCTGCGGGCGGCGGCGCTGCGCGCCCAGGCGGTTCCGGCGGAGCTGGCGGCGGAACCGGGTGGTGACGCGCCCGGTGTGCTGGTCGTCGACGCGGGCGGGGACGTCGTCTCCGCGACCCCCTCGGCCAAGGCGTTGCTGGCCGAACTCGTGCGCCCGCTCCCCGGCTGGCCGGAACACGGGTCGCTGCCGACGCCGGTGATGATGGCCCTCGGCGACCTCGCACAGGCGTTGCGACCGGGTTCGGCCCGGTGGGCCGGGGCGTCGCCGTCGAGCCTGAGGGTGATGTCGCGCCGCGGCCGGTGGTTGACCATCCACGCCGACCTCTAGGAGGGGAGGGACGGCCTGGCCGGCGAGCGGGTGGTCGTCATCGCCCCCGCACCTGCGGCCGAAGTCGCCTGGATGCGGCTGTCCGGGCGCGGCCTCACCCCCCGCGAGGAGGAGGTCGTGCGCCTGGTGGTGGGCGGCTTGTCCACGAAGCAGATCGCGGAACGGCTGTTCATCGCCGATTACACGGTGCAGCGCCACCTAAGCAACGTCTTCGACAAGGTCGGCGTGCGCTCCCGCCGCGACCTGGTCAAGCAGGTGTTCACGGAGCAGGTCGTCCCGTCCTTCGATCACGTCGGCGGGCAATAGGGGCGCGGTCTGCCTCGAGCGGAGCGGTCCTTGCGACCGTCCAGTGCTGCCTCGTCATCCCCCGGCGTGTCGTGTGGCGTTGTCGTGCGATGCGGCAGGCACGACGCCGCCACGGATGTCTCGGTCCCCAACGGGGGCGGGAACGGCTTCATCGTGACGGGCACGGTGGTGTCGTTCCGACTGGCCGACGGTCCGCCGGACTTCGCCGTCCAGACGTTCATCGTCTTTCTCCCGGGTGCCCTCCCCGCCGATGCCCGGCGGGCGCACATCCTCGGCCAGCTCCGGATCCTCGTCGGCGGCAGGTTCGGTGTCGATCCGAACCGGGTCGATGCCGCGCTTGCCTGAGCGCCCGTTGGTTATGTGGTCGGAGGACTGCATCTACTCTTGAGGAGGACCGGGCGTTCTTCGGCCTGGCGCAGGAAGAGGCCGACGCCGTCCACGCCTCCTTCGCCCCGATCGCCGAGCGGCTCGGCCTCCGCTTCGCGTATCGGCGCGACGGCAACGAGGTCGCGCTGGCGTTCGAGCGGGCGGGGGCGGCGAGGTCCCGACGGCCGTCGGTCTTGCCCCCACTCATCCGCCACCGCCCGGTTGGCGGACACGCCCAAACAACAACGTCCTGGACCGGGCCGGTGACCCGGCGCCGGCTCCGACAGGCGAGTGCTGGGGGCCCGAGGACCTGCACCCTGGCCCAGGTCTTTCGTCAAACCGCTAAGCCGGTGTCGTGGTGCGCGTTCAGCACCTCGACCTCAACCGATGTCCCACGGACGATCGGCCGGTCGCAACTGTGTTGGCCACCCGGCGGGTGGAGCCACGGGAGCGGGCCGAACCGGAGCGGACACGACGGCGCCGGCCTCACAGCCGGCGCCGCCGTTCCTCCCCCTGGTGCGAATCTGCTGGTTAGGGTTCGATGTCGACCCGCATCCCCATCGGCGCCCAGCCGTACATCCAGTCGGCCACCTCGACCGGCAGGTTGACGCAGCCGTGACTCATCGGGGTGCCGAAGTTGTTGTGCCAGTAGGCGCCGTGGATGGCATGGCCGCGGTCGGTGAAGTACATCACGTCCGGCACATCCGGCACGTTGTAGTACTCGCCGCCGAGGACCCCCTCCATCGTTTGCGACTCCAGTTTCGAGAGCACCCGGTACGAACCCGGCGGGGTGGCGAACTTCTCCGTGCCGGTGGAGATGTACCCCTCCCAGAGGACCGCGTCGCCCTGGTAGGCCCAGAGGTACTGCTGGGCCAGGTTGATCAGCACCCGGCGCTCGCCGTTGGGGTCGATCTCGGTCCGCCGACGCGGCGCTTGGACCGACGGCTCGGGCGTCGGCGGCGTCCAGAGCGCCTCGGAGTAGGTCGGCAGATCGCCCTGCGGCGCTGGCGTCCGGTCGAGGCCGTAGCGGGTCGCCAGCAGCTCGCCGACTGGGAGTACGTAGGGCCAGCCGCCCGGTTCCTGGACGACGGTGCCGCGCTCGAATACCTGGTAGGTCAGCCCGTTCGCCGCGTACGGCTCGGAGATGGGGTTGCCGAGGTAGGCCGCCTCGCCGGTCTGGACCCAGAAGGCGAGCATCTCGTCGCGCAGGGTGTGGCCGGTCTCGGGCACGAAGCGGAAGACCTCGCTGTCCGCCTGCGGCGCCCGGTCGAGGGGGATCCAGGCGCGGGACGCCTCGACCACCGACGCCACGGCGTCGCTCTCGGCGGCCGCCGTCCGGCGGACCATGAACGGCCGCATCTCCTTGCCGAGCTCGCCGAACTGGACGACCTCGCCGTTCGGGTCGTCCGGCGCCCACTCGAAGCGGCCGAAGCCGTAGTACTGGACGATCCGCCCGTTCTCCTCGAGTTCGGGGGTGATCGGGTTGCCCCAGGAGAGGGCGCCGCCCCAGGCCCGCCAGATGTCGAGGAAGAGGCCGTCGACCGCCTGCCCGGTCTCGGCGACGTAGACCGTGGTCGGGGGCGCCCAATCCACCGGGGCGGCGGCCGGTGCCATCACAGGTGGCGGCGGCGCCTGCGATGGCGCCATCGCAGGCGCCGCCTCAAGCGGCGAGTCCGGCGCAACGACGGCCTGGACCGGCATCGATTCGACGGATTCGACGGGGGCGAGCGCCGGGCCGGCGGAGGCGGGATCGATCGGCATCCCGTTGGCGTCGACCGGAGCGGCGGCCGGATCGACCCATTCGCCCTCCGGCGCCGCCACCGGCTCGATCGGCGCCCACCCTGCGTCGCCCTCGACGACCGCGACCGCCTCCTCGCTGACGATGGGGACGATCTGCGGCGCCTCCTGGGCAGCGACCAGGATCGGCGAGGCGAGCGGCGGCAGCAGCGCCGCGAGGAGCGCGAGCCGCAACCACCAACCGCCGGTCCGTCGCGCGCGCCGCGCCATCGCCGTCTCCTCCAAGGGGTGCCGGGCCCCGTGATGCGGGTCGCAATTGCACGCGCCGCGGCCGGGAGGGCCGCGATCCAACATCCCTGACGCTCGGGGCGGGGAAATCGGTTCGCTCTGCGGTCACGACCGCGAGCGCGGGTCTGGCTCCGAGGATAGCGAGGAGGCGGGCCGCCGGCAAGCGATACGAGCGGCTGACGCGCCTCCCTTGGAGAGATGGGACGAAGGTACTGTGGCGGCGACGACCGCGGGGAGGTCGCCGGCCGGGTTCCGGGCGCGATCCTCGGCGGCACCGGACGCCGGCTCTCATTTCCTACCGACTCTCCGCTGCGAGGGAGCAGAGACCGACGGCTGGCGATCTGAGACGGATCGCGTCCTCAGCGACCGGGCCGGCGCGTCGCCTCAATCCGAGTTCGCGTCCAGGGCGAAGTCGAGGCTGATGTCGAGTGCCGGCGCGGAGTGGGTCAAGGCGCCGACGGAGATCAGGTCGACGCCCGTCTCGGCGATCGCACGGACCGTCTCCAGGCTGACCCCGCCGGACGCTTCCAGCAGCGCCCGCCCGTTCGTCTGCCGCACCGATTCGGCCAACTCGGCGACGGGCATGTTGTCGAGGAGGACGATGTCGGCGCCGGCGCCGAGGGCCTCGGCCAGCTCGGCCAGGGTTGTCACCTCGACCTCGATCTTGAGGCCATGCGGCGCGGCGGCGCGGGCCAGCCGAACCGCCGCGGCCACCCGGTCCGGCTCGCCGATGGCGGCCAGGTGGTTGTCCTTGATGAGGACGCCGTCGGCGAGGCCGAAGCGGTGGTTGTGGGCGCCGCCGTGGCGGACGGCCGCCTTCTCCAGGGCGCGCATCCCCGGCGTCGTCTTCCGGGTGTCGACGATCCGCGCCCCGGTGCCGTCGACGGCGGCGACGAAGGCGGCCGTCAGGGTGGCGATGCCGGAGAGGCGCTGCAGCAGGTTGAGAGCGGTCCGCTCCCCGGCGAGCAGCGATCGTGCCGCCCCGACCACGGTCGCGATCGGTTGCCGCTCCCCGACCCGCGCCCCGTCTGCGACCAGTGGCGTGAAGACCACGGCGGGATCGACCCGGTGGAAGACGGCGGCGGCGACCTCCAGCCCCGAGATCACCCCCGGCGATTTCGCCAGCAGCGTCCCGTGGGCGCGTCGGTCGGCCGCGACGGTCGCCAGGGTTGTGACGTCGCCGCCACCGATGTCCTCGGCCAAGGCGAGGTCGATCAAGGCGGCGGCGGGGGACCAGGGGCCTTGCCCTCCCACCGCCGGACGAGGGAGCGACGCCGGAGCATCAGCCGAGCGTTGCAAGAGCCTTCACCCCCCGCCCCTCTCCCTCGCGAGGGAGAGGGGGGACGACTTCGCGCACCCTTCGGGTTCTGCCCAGCCTCGGCGATTGCAGCAGAATGAGCTTCATTCCCCTCTCCCTCGCGAGGGAGGGGGGTTGGGGGTGAGGGCGCCGTGGGCGGGGCTGGGGGTGACGGCTCGCTCCGCCGGCCGTGGCGCGTGCCAGCCGAGGCGGTAGCTCCAGCTCCCGTCCGGCTGCTTCCGCTTGCCGACCAGCTTGAAGCCCAGCCCCTTGTACCACTCCGCCGCGGCTTCGCTCGTCTCGACCGTCAGCGGCCGCTTGCCGACGCGGCCGCCGGCGTCGCGGACGGCGGCGGCCTCGAGGCCGAGCGCCGGGTCGGCGTCCGGCGGCACCGCCACGAGCACGAGGTCGGTCGTCACCCCGACCTTCCGCAGCAGGTAGAGGGCCAGCGGCGCCTCGCCGGCGAAGGCGGCGTAGAGCGCCATCGCCGGGTCGGCGCGGACGGACGCGAGGAACGCCGCCGCCCCGGCGGGGCTCGCCCCGGGGAGGACCTGGGACAAGAGCTTGGCCAAGGTCTCGTCCGCCTCGGGCGGCGGCGGCGCGAAGGCGGGGTCGGTCATCAGAACTGGAGGAGCTTCTCGAAGGCGGCCGGATCGTCGTAAGGACCGACGAGGGCGAGGCTCATCTTCTCCGGCCGGAACAGCTCCCGGGCAAGCTCCTGGACCTCCTCGGCGGTCACGGCCTCGATCTTCTCGACGACCTGCTCGGGGGTCCGGATCTCGCCGTAGGTGATCTCCTGGCTGCCGAGCCAGGAGGCGACCGAGCGGCTGTCCTCAAGCCCCATCAGGAGGCGGCCCCGGCGGAGCCGCTTGGTCCGCTCCAGCTCCTCCTCCGGCACCCGCTCGTCGCGCAGCTTGCGCAGCTCCTCGACCGCGGCCGAGACCGTCTCCTCGACCCGCTCCAGGTCGGTCCCGGCGTAGACGACGCCCTGGCCGACGTCGACGTAGGGCCGGAAGTAGCCGTAGACGCTGTAGACCAGGGCGCGCTTCTCCCGGATCTCCTGGAACAGGCGGGAGCTCATGCCCGAGGAGAGGATCGCCTCGATCGTCCCCTGCACGTAGCGCCGCTCCGTCGAGTAGGGCAGTGCCGGCATCGAGAGGCAGAGGTGAGCCTGCTCGGTCTCGCGCTCGACGAGGCGAACCCGCGGCGCGTCCTGACCGTCGGCGGTCGGCGCCCACTCGTCGGCGCGCTCCGGCCGCGCAAGGTCGCCGAAGCACTGCTCGGTGAGGGCGACGACCTCCTCGTGGCGGACGTCGCCGCCGGCGGCGACGACGAGCCGGTCCGGGCCGTAGTTGCGCTGCCAGAAGCCGACCATCGCCTCCCGGTCGACGGCGCCGACCGTCTCCTCGGAGCCGGCGATCGAGCGGCCGACCGGCTGGTCGCCCCAGACGACCTCGTCGATCACGTCGTGGACGAGCTCTTCCGGAGAGTCCTGGATCGAGCGGATCTCCTCGACGATGACGGAGCGCTCCTTGTCCAGCTCGGCGGCGTCGACGACGGAGTTGCGGAGGATGTCGGCCATCACGTCGTAGGCGAGGGCGAACTCGGGGCTCGGCACCTTGCACCAGTAGGAGGTGCCCTCGCGGCCGGTGGCGGCGTTGAGGACGCCGCCGACGCCCTCGATCTCCTGCGAGATCGTCATCGGGTCGGGCCGCTTCTCGGTGCCTTTGAAGAGCATGTGCTCGAGGAAGTGGGCGACGCCGGCGATGGGGGCCGGCTCGTAGCGCGATCCGACGCCGTAGTAGAAGATAAGGCTGGCCGACTTGACGCCCGTCATCGGGCCGGTCACGACCCGGATGCCGTTCGCCAGGACGGTCTTCTCGTAGGGGATCGACAACGGTGGCCCCAGTCTGGAACGGGCGGCCCGCTCGGCTCGCCCCGCGGACGCGTATCGGGGCATTGTAGGACGAGTCGAGGAGTCGGGCAGTCGAGGAGTCGAGAAGTAGAGCCGGAGTCCACCAACCGCCCGGCTGATTTTCTCCTCGACCCCTCGACTCCTCGACTACGGAGGCAGGCATGGAACCGATCGTCGCTACCGTCGTGCAGGGGTACAAGGAGGTCCACGCCAAGCTGCGGGAGGCGGTGCGGGGACTGGACGCCGGGGCGCTCAACTGGAAACCGGCGCCGGAGGCCAATTCGGTCGCCGTCCTGGTCGTCCACACCCTCGGCTCGGAGGCCGAGATCCTCCGGGTTTCCAGCAACACGCCGAGCGAGCGCGACCGCGACGCGGAGTTTGTGAGCGAGGCGGCGACGCCGGGCGAACTGGTCCACCGCCTCGACGCCGCCGACGAGCTCCTCGACGAGCTGGGGCCGCAGATCACGGCCGAGGATCTGGAAGCCGAGCGCTCGCGCGGCGGCCGCGAGCCGCAGCAGGTCCGCTGGATGCTGGTCTCCAACTACGGCCACGCCCGCGAGCACCTGGCCCATATCGAGCTGACGCAGCAGCTCTACGGGGCGCGCGGCTGAGTCGTGAGTCGTGGGTCGTAAGAGTCGTGGGGGCATCCCTCGGGATGCATCGGCCTGCCCCCAGCTGTGTTCGCACCGTCCCGAACGAGGCGCCGGATCGTCCGCAGCACGACGACTCACGACCCCCGACTCACGACTCACGACTCACGACTCACGTCCGGGCGATCGCCCAGCCGTCCGTCTGGAGCGCGTCGAAGAGCAGCCCGTGGACGGTCTCGGCGACCAGCATCGGGCCGTCGATCCGGGGCTCCTCCATCTCCGCGAGCGGGATCGCGGTCAGCTCCGCCAGGCGGTCGTAGTCCGCCTCGGCGAACTCCACGGCGCAGAGGCCGCCCTCCTCGTCGGCCGGCAGGACCGCCACCTCGTCGGCCGGGAACGTCGCTCGCGTCAGTTCGGCGTAGGCGGCGGCGAGGTTCGCAGCCGAGGCGTCGAGGTCGACCGCGTCCGCCCCGTCCAGGACGACCAGCGGTTCGTCGTCGTCCGCCGCGACGAACGGGTTCCAGCCCTCGCCGACGTACAACTCGATCCGCACCGGACACTCCTCGTCGAACCGGGGCCCGCGCCCCGCGCCGGCAAAGGGTAACGTGCCGAGACGAGGAGTCGGGGAGTCGAGGAGGCTGGGAGGTGGGGGGCAGCGACGCGGGTCATCCTGAGGGGAGCGAAGGGTCTCTACTCGGGGACCCGCTGCAGCGGCGTCGATCGTGCCGTCGGGGCAGGAGTCGGAGCAAGATCCTTCGCCTGAGGGCTCAGGATGACGGTGCTGGAGCGGCCTCGCGCCTCCCTGCCTCCCCGACCCGGCTACGGCGTCACCCGCGCGCCCATGTGCTGGTTGGCGCCGCCGATGTCGGGGAACTCCTGGCCGGCGATCGCGTTCGGGCCGGTGAAGGGCGTTGCAACGTGGCCGCCCCCGGAGAGCTCCCAGAGGGTCATGTCGACGTGGGGCGTCGAGGCATAACCGGGGCCGCCAGGGCCGGAGACGACGCCGATCTTCTGGCCGCGCTCGACGCTGCCGCCGCGGGTCACCCCGCCGTCGACGGTGATGTGGAAGAGGGCGACGCCGTAGCCGTTGCCGGCGTTCATCAGCAGGCCGCCGCTGCCGCCGTCGACCCACTCGATCGTGCCCGAGACCGGGGCGTAGACGGGCTGGCCGGCGGTCTCGCCGTCGACCCGCGCCCAGTCGAGCGCGTAGTAGTACTGGGCAAAGGCGCTGCGGTTCTGGTGGGTGCCGCCGTTGTAGCCCTGGATCACCTGCCATGTGCCACCGGCGAACGGCCAAACGATGCCGGTGCCGGCTTGCTCCCGTTCGGCCGGAGCGGCGGCGGGCGGGCTCGGCTCGACCGGGGGCGTCGGTGGGACCGGGGTGACGGCGAGCGTCGCGGGCTCGTCCGTCGCCGCCGCGTCCGGCACCACGGTGGCGCCGCCCAGGAACTCGGCGGCAACCCAACCCGACGCGCCGTCGACGGTGACGGGCACGAACCCGTCGACCGCGGCCCCGTCGACAGACACCGTGGTGCCGGGCAGGAGCACGCGGAGGACATCGGCGTCGGCGTTCGGCCCGGAGCGGAGGTTGACGTCCGAGGTCGTCGCGACGACGGCTCCGGCCGTTGCCGCCGGCACGACCGCCTCGACAGTCTCCGCAGCCGAGGCGAGCGATCCGGCCGACGGAGCGGCAGGTGAGTCGGTGGCGGGGTTCGCCGCCGGCGGGGCGGCCTCGTCGGCTCCCGCGGCGGCATCGGGCCCGGCGGGAGCGGGAGCCGCCGGTCCGGCGCCCGACACGACCCAGGCAGGGAGGAACCCATTCTGGCCGGCGGCGAGCACGGGCACCCAGGCGCTGCCGTCGGCCGCTACCGTGACGGCCCCGACAACCTCCGCCGCCTCGCCCCCGGCGAGCGTCGCGAGCACGGGCGCGTCGTAGCCGGGCCACTCCCGGAGCTCGACGGCCGCGGTCGTGAAGACCGCGGCCGACCCCGGCGACTCTTGGGCCAGCACGGCCGATCCGCCGGGATGCCCGACCAGCGCCGCGGCGAGCACGAACGCGAGACATGGCATGCCGCGGACGGCACGCCGGACGACGGCTGGCATCGATCCTTCCCCCCCCACCGCCGCCGACGCCAAGCCGCCCCGGGCCTCACCCCGAAACGACGCGCTGGTCGACGGCGTCTCCCTGTACGCCACCCGGATCAACCGCCCGCCGGTTCCATCCCCGAACCCGACGCTTGGACCTCCGACCACGCGGGTTGGCGCGGTCGGATACGCGATTGCCTGGTGGCGTTCTGCTTCGGCTACGTCGCGACGGGCGCGGCGGATTCGTTTTCGGATTGGTCGCGGCGCTCGGGACTGGAACGCGGCGACCCGGAGAACGGTGTCGGTTCTCGCGAACGCCGACGTTCGTACGTCACATTCGCACGCCCAAGCCCGTCCGGTGGGGGCAGCAGCGGGGATCGGCGCGGCGAGCCGACCCTCCCCAATCCCTGGCGGCAGGAGAGAGATATCCGGAAGAAGGCACGTCGCCCCCGCCTTCCCTCACCCCCCGCCCCTTCCTCGCCCCAGCCCTGGTGGGAGCGGAGCAGATCGGTCGGGGAGGTCCGCATCCGGCGCGACACCCCGCCGGCAAGCCTCATAGGGAATCCGGGTGGATGTCGTGCCTTCGCGGCGTGGTGGCCCCCTCCCCAACCCCTCCCTCCTCGGGGATCCGAGCGCGGGAGCGGCACTTCGACGCCACCCGGTGAACACGGGGATCATCCGGATTCCGTATCGCTCCCCGGAAGGGGCGGCACGGAAGCCAGGAGATCCCTTGCGGCAACCTCCGCGGCGGGGGTGGGCGGAGGGTTACCGGCGCGGCCCCTTCCGCCCGATACCCCGCTCCCGGCGCCAGGCGCGGACGATCAGCCAGAAGGGGTCGTCGCGACGGACGCGGCGGGGCGAGACGACGCGGCCGTCCTGCTCGACCCGCGTCTGGAATCCGGCCCCTCGGAGGGTGTCCAGCACCTCGTCCAGCCGGTTGGCCGGATTGCCGGAGCTGCCGTGGAACTCCAGCACCAGCCGCCGCACCCGGCCCAGCCGAGGCGCCGCCTCGGCCAGGACCGCCGACTCGACCCCCTCGACATCCAACTTGACGAGGTCGACCGGCCCCGCCAGCAGCGACGAGAGCGTCACCGCCGCAGCGTCCACGCGTCGCACCGGCTGACCCTCGTGCCAGGAGTGGCGGACGGTGGCGTCGCCCCAACTGTCGCCGGGCAGCGTCCAGAGCGGGGTCGTCCCGGGCACCGGGGCAACCGCGGCGTTGAACGCCGCCACCCGGCGGAGGCCGTTCCGCCGGATGTTGGCTTCGAGCAGGGCAAATGTCTCCGGGTTGGGCTCGAAGGCGAGCACCAGGGCGCCGGGATGGCGACGGGCGAACCAGGCACTGGCGATACCGATGTGGGCGCCGGCGTCGATGACCACCGGGGCCGGCCCGAGGTCGCCCATCTCGTACTCGCGGCCGTCGACGACATCCTGCCAAATGCGGTCGAACTGGGCTCGGTTGTTGAGCGCGAAGCGCAGCCCACCGCGCTCGACCTCGTGGTTCGCCTCCGGCCGACTCATGCGGTCGCCTGCAGGATGTCGCCCTGAACCCGCCCCAACCGGCCGTCCTGCTCAACCATGTACGTGTCGACTTCCGCCACGACGAACCCGGCCGGAACCGGCCATTCGGTGACCGGTTCTCCGTCCAGGAACGTCTCGATGGCATCACGGGACAGGGCGAGCGCCTCGTCCACTGTCGCTCCCCATGTGATGCAACCGGGCAACGCGGGGACGGTGACCGTGTAGGCCGAGCCATCGGGCTCCGGGGTCAGGACCACGACATAGCGGCGCATCAGAGCAACCCTTCCAGCTTGCGCTCGGACAAACCCGCTTGCGCCAGGACGCTCTTGAGCGTCCCTGGGGGCAACGGCCGGCTCCCATGCACGGGGACGATGACCCGACCATGGCCGTCCAGTCTACGAAGTTTGACGTGGCTACTGCCGGCGCTCGGCATCCGCAC
>CADCWF010000249.1 GCA_902806345.1 uncultured Thermomicrobiales bacterium | reverse complement strand
CTCCCGGAGCGGCAGCGGACCATGCGCGCCGCCGTCGCCTGGTCCTACGACCTCCTGACCATCGAGGAGCAGGCGCTGTTCCGGCGTCTGGCCGCCTTCGCCGACGGGTTCGACCTGGCGGCGGCCGGGGCGGTTGCCGCTACCGAGGACGCCGCGGGGTTCTCCGTCATCGCCGGGGTGGCGGCGCTGGTCGAGAAGAGCCTGCTGCTGCGGGTGGCCGCTGCCGGCGACGAACCGCGCTTCGCGATGCTGCAGACGGTCCGCGAGTACGGGTTGGAGCAACTGGCGGCGGGCGGCGAGGCAGTGGCGGTCCAGCGGCTGCTGGCGGCGCACTTCCTCCGGTTCGCGGAGGATGCCGAGCCGGCCCTGTGGGGGCCGGACCCGCGCCGGGCGCTGGAGCGGCTGGGGGCCGAGCACGACAACCTGCGCGCCGCACTGGCATGGACGGCGGATGGCCCCGAGCCGGGGTGGTGCCTGCGGTTGGCCGCTGCCCTCTGGCCCTTCTGGCGGCTGCGCTTCTTCCCCAAAGAAGGGCGGCGTTGGTTGGAACGGGCGCTTGCCGGGTCGGCCGATGCCCCGGTCGGCCTGCGCGCCAGGGCGGTTTTGGGGGCCGGGACGCTGGCGTGGGCCCAGAGCGACTTCGACGATGCGCGGCGGATGCTGGAAGAGGCAGGAGGCGCGTACCGAGCGGTCGGGGATGCGTGGGGGTCGGGCCAGGTTGAGCTGGCGCTCGGCCGGCTGGCGTGGGACCAGGACGACACCGAGCGCGCCTGGTCGTGCTTCTCGCGCGCGCTGGACCTGTTTCGGGGGCAGGACGCCGGGCCGGGGATGGCCCAAAGCCTCCACGGTCTCGCCCTCGTTGCCCAGAAGCGGGGCGAGCATGACCGCGCCGAGGCGCTGTTCGAGGAGGCCCTCGACCGGTGGCGCGCCAACGGGCACGGCTGGGGCCTCGCCTGCTGTATCCCCGGCCACCTTGCCGACGGCGCGCGAGCCCGGGGCGATCTCGAACGAGCCGCCGGGCTCTACAGGGACGGGTTGGCCACCTGCGTGGAGCAGGAGGATGTCGAGAACGTCCGCTGGATCGTCATCGGCCTGGCCGCGATCGCCGCCGAGCGGCGGCAAGCCGAACAAGCGGCGCGGCTGCTGGGGATCGTGGAAGCGCTCGGGGAGCGCCTAGAGGCGCGGCCGATGCCGGCGGAGCTGGCCGACGCCGCTCGCGCGGACGCCGCGGCCCGGCGCCAACTGGACCCCGGCAGATACGAGGCGGCCAAGGCGGCAGGGCGGGCCGTCCCGCTTAGGCAGGTGGCCGTCGAGGCGCAGCGCGCGGAGCCGGTCCGCCCCGACGACCCAGGCGTCGAGCGAGAGGCGGCGGCCTCCGGGGAGGCCCTGACGTCGAGGGAGCTGGAGGTGCTGCGGCTCGTGGCGTCGGGACGGACCGACCGCCAGATCGCCGAGGCGCTCTACCTCAGCCCCCGCACCGTCAACCACCACGTCGCCGGCCTCCTCGCCAAGCTCGGGGTCCGCGGCAGGACCGCCGCGGTGGCGGCCGCCCGGGCCGCCGACCTCCTCCCGCCCGAGCCCGCCACCGACGGTTAAGCCCCGCCCGCGCCACCTTCCGCCGGCACCACAATGGCATCAACCGGGGGCGCCTACCCAGCCCCGGCAGGACGAACGGGCAACCCTGATGGACAGCCCGGATGGTCGGTTGCTCCCGTGTGCGATCCGGCCCCGTGTCCCGCGCCTAGGAACACCCCGAGACGGGGTGGACGGCGCGCCCCCGGCGGCGGAGGACGACCCGTCGAACGCCCGCCACCCCCGCAACGGCGCGCCCGGCCGCGTTCGCCCGCCGCGGCTCGACGCACACGCGACCCTCCGCTGCCCCCGAAGGTCCTCGGAACAGCGGCTCGCTCCCACCTCCCCGGGAACCGATGGACTCCGCCTCCGGCCGATGCTCAGGTACCCTCGGGGTTGAGCCCGGCGTCAACGGGACCTGGCGGAGCGCTACGGCGTCGGGGTGCCCGCGACCGACGGGACGTACTCGTCCACGAAGTGGTCGACCAGGTAGCGCCCGTCCTGCTCGACCAAGAACAAGTAGTCGTCCCGCTCGACCTCCGACGTGAAGGTCACCACCACGGCCCCGACCCGGCCGTCGTCGAGCACGACCACGTCCCGCACGGTGACCAGCCGCAGGGGCGGCAGGAACCCCGGGGAGGGCGTCGCGATGGCGGCGACGTCGTCCTCGGCGAGGCCGCGGAAGTCCTCGACGAAGCCGGCGTCGGTGTAGAGCGCCGCCTGGCGCTGGAAGTCCCCGGCGTTGTGGCAGGCGAGCAGCTCGCGCACGGTGGCGAGCACCCCCTCGACGACGGCCGGGTCGGCGGGGTCGCCCGCGGGGGCGGCAAAGGTCTCCGGGGTGGGGGGCACCGGCGTGCCGAGCAGGGCACGGAAGTCCTCGATGGGCCGCGGCGCGACCCGGCACTCGGCGGCGTCGGGCGGGGCGGCCGACCCCATCGGGGTGGCCTCCTGGGCGGCGCCGGGGGCGGCCGCGGCGAGGGGCAGCGCGACGGCCAGGGCGAGCAGACGATGCATCGGTGTTCCTCCTTGTGACGACTCGGCCGCGTCGTTGCCGCCGGCCCGCAGGTTCGGCGCCTAGGAGCAGAAGCTCTGGCAGGTTCCCTGGCCGTGTCGCTGCCCCGCGCGGAACGGGCAGCAGGTGTTCCCCGAGGTGCACTGGCCGGTGCTGCCGAGGTCGCAGACCGCTCCCGGGCTCAGGTACCCGATCTCGGTGCAGCCGCCGTAGGCGGCGCAGAACCCGTTGCAGCAGGCGTCGCAGGCACTCCCGGCGGCGCACGCGATGGTGCAGTTCTCGCCGTCGCGGATGCAGCGGGTGCCGGCCTCGGCCTCGCGCGCCGACGATGCCCGCAGCCCCGCCACCGCCACCGTGGCGCCGAGCAGGCGGACCAGCCGGCGGCGAGAGAAGCCGGCGCTCAGGCCCCGGGCGAGGGCGTCAAACCGATCCTGGTCCATCGTGTCCTCCGTTTCCGTCCGCCGGGCCAGTCCCCTAGCGTGTCCCCAGGATCCCGCCCCGTCGCGACCGGCGCATGGGCAGGATTGCCCATCCGGGTTGCCCATCTCCCAGGGCCAGCCGCCGCCCGGCCCGCGTGTGGACGGGTTTGTGGCCGAAAAGTCGGTGCCACGAGACGGCCCCCGCGCCCCGGGCAGGCAAGAACCGGTTGCCATGCCGTCGTCCGCCCGTTCGCCCCCGTCCAGAACCCTACGGGGCCCGGGAGTCGCCGAGCGCGTCCCGGACGGGTGCGATGTCACGCCGTGTTCCCGTTGACTCCCGCCGACGCCGTGAGCCTAATGCGGGCGGGACCCATCCTGCCGCGAGGAAGAGCGTATCAGTCCATCTGTGTCGCATATGGCACACCGCGGCGGGGCCGACCGCGTCGGGGCTCGGATCCGACGCCCCTCCCATCGGCACGACCGAAAGCACGCCGCCCCCACCGATGCGTATCGGCTTCCCCCGGCGGCAAAGATCGTGTGAAACTGCACGGCGCATGGACGAGCGCGTGGTTCCGGTCGCCAACACCGGACAGGACACGATGCCGGACACCGGACACACGATACCGGACACCGGAAAGCCGTCCCGTGCGCTGTCCGCGCGCGAGGCGGCGGCAGCGCTGGGCGTCGACGAGCGCACGATCCGACGCGCCATCGCCCGCGGTGAGCTGCGGGCGGCCAAGCTCGGCCGCGCCTTCCGGATCATCCCGGCGGCCGGT
>CADCWF010000248.1 GCA_902806345.1 uncultured Thermomicrobiales bacterium | reverse complement strand
TCTCGGCCCAGTCCTGGGCGTCGATCCCGCCCTCGCCGGAGTGGACGACGAGGATCGCGTCGGAGGCGTCGTAGGGACCGCCGAGGGTGGACTCGAGCTCGAGCTGGTCGACCGCGGCAATGAGCGCGGCGGTCTCCGTGTCCACCCCGGCCGCCAGCTCCGGATCGTCGGCCGCCAGCTCGGCCAGCCCGGCCAGCTCCTCGGCGGTGGCGGAGAGACCACGCCAGGTGCCGACCCGGCCGCGGAGGTCGGTCAGTGTCCGCATCGTCGCCTGGGCGCCGCGGGCATCGTCCCAGAAGCCAGGCTCGGCGGAGTGCTGTTCGAGTTCCGCTATCTGCGCTTCGATGCCGGGCAGGTCAAAGACGCCTCCCGAGGCTCTCGAGCCTCTGCCGTAGGTCGGCAAGCGTGGTGGTCGTGCGATCGCTCATCGGGTGTTGTGGTCTCCCTGGCAAGATGGGCAAAAGGGCGGCCGGGTGCGAGTGCGGGGGGCCCTCCGCGGTCGATCCCGAAGTATAGACGGGCGGGCAACTCCGCCGCCGTCGCCGGGTGCTCCGCCAGGGTTCGGGTCTGGGTGGCCTGCACCTGGGACTGCTCGGGACCCGCTCCGTCGCCCCCCTCTGGAGCCCGTTGATGCGATCATTCGCGGCACCGGGCGGGTAGTCGGCGGCGAGGTGGGGACGGGGTGTCGGCGTTGTTCCTGGTGGTGAAGAACCGGGCGCTGCTGGTGCTGATGCTCGGGCACTTCACGAACGACACCTTCGCCGGCGTCCTTGCCATCCTCTACCCGGTGCTGAAGCTGCGGTTCGGGCTCTCCAACGCCGAGATCGGCTTCGCCACCCTGGCCTACACGGGGGCCTCGTCGCTGACCCAGCCCCTCTTCGGCCACCTCTCCGACAACCACACCCGGCGCTGGTACGCGCCGCTGGCGATCGCCTGGGGGGCGTGCTTCGTCGCGCTCTACGGCTTCGTCCCGACGTTCCCCCTCTTCCTGCTCTGCGCCGGGATGGCGGGCATCGCCTCCGGCGCCTACCACCCCATCGGGGCGACCAACGCCGCCGCCGTGACCGACCCCGGCGAGCGGAACGGCGCCCTCAGCCTCTACACGGTGGCCGGCACCTCCGGCTACGCCCTGGGGCCGCTCCTGACCGCCGCCCTCGTCTCGTTCTTCGGTCCGCCCGGCACCGCCTTCTTCGTCGTTCCGGGCGCGGTGGTGGCGGCGCTCCTGCTCCGGCGGATGGGGATGGTCGAGCGGGTGCGCCATGCCCGCGCCGCCATGGTCGCCGACGCCGCCGCCACCCGACCGGCCTGGGGACCGCTCGCCAAGGTTATCGGCGTCACGATGCTCCGCTCCTGGATCTTCCTCTCGGTGCTCCAGTTCACCCCGATCTGGTACGCCGACCTCGGGTTCGGGCCCGGGTTCTACGGGCCGCTGACGACCGCGATCATCCTCGTCGGCGCGGTCGGCACCCTCATCGGTGGCAACCTGGCCGACCGGATCGGGCAGAAGGCCGTCGTCGTCTGGTCGCTCGTCGCGACCGTCCCGGCGCTGCTCGTCTACGCCGCGTTCCCCGGCCCCCACGCCTTGCTGACCGGGGCGGTGTTCGGCTTGTTCTGCGACGCCAGCCTCTCGGTCACCCTGGTGATGGCCCAGAACCTGGTGCCGGGGCGGGTGGGGGTCGCGACCGGCGTCATCCTCGGCCTCGGTTTCGTCACCGGCGGCATCGGCGTCCCGATCACCGGCCGCATCGCGGACCTCGTCGGCATCCCGCTCGCGCTCGGCACCCTCTCGCTGCTGGCCGTCGTCGCGATCGCCCTCGCGCTGACGATCCCGAGTGACGCCGCCCTCTCCCGCCGGATGACGCCGGAGACGGATGAGGTGCCGACCGCCACCGCTCCGTCCGGCGCCGGCATCAGGGGGTAAGGCGGTCGTGGGAGGATCGGGTTCCCAGGGCGAGGCGGCAGCGCCGCAGACCGGCCACCCCCGCCTCGGCGGCCACGGCGACGGCGCTCGCCCTCTGGCCCTCGGTCGGCCCAACGACCGCCGGGTCCTCCTCGCGCTGCTCGGCGTGGCCGTCGCCCTCTTGCTCGCCGGGGTGATCGCTTGGCGGGTGGTGCCGGACGCGCCGTCGCCGCCGCCCCTGCCTCCGGCCGGGGCGGCCGCGGAGTCGCTGACGCTGGAGAGCGCCGAGCCGGCCGCGCGCGCCCAGGCCGAGCGCTGGCTCCCCGGCGCCCGGTTGCTCAACGCCTCGATGCAGATCGACTGGCCGTGGCAGCGGACGCCCCTGGTCGGGGTGCCGGGCGGGGGGTGGATCACCTTCGTCTACGTCGCGCCGTGGTCGGCGTTCGGGCAGGCCGACCGGGCGGCGTCGCTGAGCCTCGTCCTCGAGCGGCAGAGCGGCGAGGTCGTCCGCCAGGCGACGCTCGGGTGGGAGACGCCGCCGTCCCTGCTGGCGACGCCGGAGCCCGCCGCCACGCCGGTGGCCGCACCGGGCGGCCTCTCCTCGGCCGCCGCCGCCCTCGTCGCCGAGGCCGCCGGCGGCACGGCCTTCCGCCTGGCCTGCCCGGAGCTGCGCTACGTCTCCCGGGTCATCCCGGTTGGCGACCCGGGGAACCCGACGGCTTGGGTCGTCGTCTACGAGGATGCCCGGCAACCCGACCGCCACGGCTTCATCGTCCGCTTCGACGCCGCCACGGGAGAACTGCTGGAGACCGGCGGCGAGGCGCCGCCCTGCCCCGAAGGCTGAGCCGGGGTGCGGGCCAACGGCGTGCTCGTCCGGCCAGGCAGGACCTTCTGGAGGTAGCGCCGGGTTCGGCCGGCTTCTGTCGCACCTGTCGCATCTGTCGCACCGTTCCGCCGGGGGAGGGGATGCGACAGATGCGGGGGAGGGCACGAACCACCGCCCCGGGGAAGCGCCGCGCGACCGCACTCCCGCCCCGTGCGATGACGCTATGATCGGCCGACGCGATGCGAGGACCGGAGGAGGGCGCGGTTCGATGAAGGTGCTGATCTCGGCCGACATGGAGGGCACCTGCGGGGTGGTCTCCTGGGTCCACGTCATGCCGCCGGAGTACGGCGACGGGGGCGAGCCGACCAACCAGACCGAGTACGAGCGGGCCAGGGCCCGGATGACCGCCGAGGTCAACGCCGCCGTCGAAGGGGCCTACGCCGGCGGCGCCGACGAGGTGATCGTCAACGACAGCCACGACGGGATGCGCAACCTCCTGCCGGACGAGTTGGACCGCCGGGTCCGGTTCGTCTCCGGCAACGACAAGCCGCTCGGGATGGTCCAGGGCGTCGACCTCGACGGGGTCGGCTGCCTCTTCTACACCGGCTACCACGCCAAGGCCGGCACCCCGGCGGCGCCCCTCGCCCACACCTGGTCCGGCTGGCTGAACGACGTGCGGCTGGATGGCGTCTCGACCGGCGAGTTCGGGATCAACGCCGCCGTGGCCGGCGCCTACGGCGTCCCCGTCGTCTTCGTCTGCGGCGACGACAAGGCCGTCGCCCAGACCCAGGGGATGCTCGGAGCCCAGGTGGTCGGCGTCGCCGTGAAGGAAGGGATCTCGACCTTCGCCGCCCTCCACCTCCACCCGGCGAGGGCACGGGAACTGATCCGGGACGGGGCCGAGCGGGCGGTCCGCGACGCCTCGGCGGCGACGCCCTGGACGTTGCCGGCCGGCTGCCGGGTCGAGCTCGACTTCGACCACCAGGCCCGCGCCGACCAGGCCGCCTTCGTCCCCGGCGTGGAGCGGGTTGGGGAGCGGACGATTGCCTGGGAGGCCGCCGACGGCAAGGCGTTCGGCCGCACCTTCCGGGCGGTGATGAAGGCCGCCAGCATCCGGATGTCGCCGTAATGGAACATGGGAGGCGCCACCGCGCCCGGGGCAGGGACCATGACTTTGGTGCCGCCGCGGTCGTGTGGTCCGGGGCTGGAGGCACGGTCCCGAGCGGCGAAGCGGCTCCGAGATCGAGGAGCGCGGCCCGGCGTTCGTCGCTCAATCCCACGCCGGCCTGGGGGCCTCGGGCGGGACCCTCGGGCCGACGCCACGCCGCTGTCGCGGCGGCGAGACCAGCCGGGCACCGGCTAACCGAGCGGGCGAGATGACGCCGTGGAGCCATTGACCGACCCGATCCGCGACGACCGACCGACCTTCCTCGGAGCCCCCCGGCAGGCCGATCTGGAGCGGCTGGACGCCGATGTCGCCGTCCTCGGCGTGCCCTTCGGCGTCCCGTACCCGGGGGACGGACCGGCCGCGCCCTCGGCCGCGGCGACCGGGACGGTGCGCGAGCAGTCGCTGCGGTTCGCCGGGGAGATCAGGCACCACGACTGGACGTTCGGCGGCGAGGTCTTCGCCGGCCGCGAGGTCCGGATCGTCGACTGCGGGGACGTGATGGGCGGTCCCGACGACCCCGTCGGGAACGGGGAGCGGACCCGGGTAGCGGTTCGCCGGATCCTGGCGAGCGGCGCCTTTCCGCTGGTCCTCGGCGGCGACGACTCGATCCCGATCCCCGTTATCCGCGCCTTTGCCGGCCACGCCGATCCCCTGGGCATCGTCCAGATCGACGCCCACCTCGACTGGCGCGACGAGCGCTTCGGCGTCCACGAGGGGCTCTCCAGCCCGATGCGGCGCGCCTCGGAGCTTCCTTTCGTGGCGGGGATGTTCCAGGTCGGGCTGCGGGGCGTCGGCAGCGCCCGGCGGGAAGAGGTGGAGGCGGCGCGGGCCTGGGGCAGCGTGCTGGTAACGGCGGCGGAGCTGCGGCGCGGGGGTGTCGAGGCGGCGCTGGCAGCGCTCCCCGCCGGCGACGTGTTCGTGACGTTCGACATGGACGCGATGGACCCGGTGCTCGCCCCCGGCGTCATCGCCCCGGTCTTCGGCGGCCTTGCCTACCACGAGGCGTCCGACCTGCTGCGCGGCGTCGCCGCCCGGCGGCGGGTCGTCGGCTTCGACCTGACGGAGATCAACCCCGGGGCGGATTGGCGCGACCGGACCAGCCTCCTCGGCGCCCGCCTCGCGCTGGACCTCATCGGCGCTCTCGCCTGGAGCGGGCAGATCGGCCGTGATCCGTAGCAAGCATCCCTCGCCCGTGCCGGGGATGGATTGACTTGGTGGTCGGCGAGCGAGAGGGCAAGGGCCACCCCCTGTCCGACGCCTCCGGTCCGGTCGCGCACGGACAGAACGCCCAGATTGAAGGGTTGGACGGCGACGAGGGGCTCGCGTCCGGTTGCGTACGGACAGAACCGGGACCGCCAGGGGCGGCTCCGACCTTGCCGCGCGACGCTTCCACTCCGTAGCCTAGGGGGGCGTGCAGCGCCCCGCGGCTCTGGGCGGAGGGAGAGGCGCGATGGAAGAGCCGGGCGAGGCGTTCGTTCCCCTGGTGCCGCCGCCGGGCCGCGACCCGGATCCGAATCCGGTGCCGGTGCCGGCGGCGGGCGAGCCGGTCCGTCGCGGGGTTCCTCCCCGCGACGAGGATGGACCGATCGGCGACGGGGGGATGGGGGAGCAGTCCGTCCTCCGCCCGGCCCGCCTCGGGGGCAGCCCGGAGGCGGGGGCGACGGTCTTCGGCCGCGTCCCCTTCGCCCACCCGGCCGAGGCCGAGTTCGCCCGTCTGCTCGATTTCTACCGGATCGCCTGGAGCTACGAGCCGACGGGGTTCCCGCTCGCCTGGGAGGGGGAGCGGGTGACGGAGATGTTCACGCCCGACTTCTACCTGCCGGAGCAGGACCTGTACGTCGAGCTGACGACGATGAAGCAGAGCCTGATCACCCGCAAGCACCGCAAGATCCGCCGCTTCAAGGAGGTCTACCCGGACGCCAACGTCCAGCTCTTGACGCGGCGCGACTACCACGAGTTGCTGGCCCGCTTCGGCTACGCCGCGGTTGAGATCACCTCCCTGCCGGAGGCCGACATCGCCCGCGTCCTCCACTCGCCGGCCGAGATCGCCGCCCGCGTCGCCGCCCTCGGGGCCGAGATCTCGGCCGACTACGCCGGCCGCTCGCTGGTGCTGGTCGGCCTCCTCAAGGGCGTCACCTTCTTCGTCGCCGACCTCGCCCGCGCCATCTCCCGGCCGCTGGCGATCGACTTCCTCTCGGTCGCCCGGCCGGACGGCAGCGGGGGCCGCGGGGTCCGGCTCGAGCGCGACCTCGACCTCGACATCCGGGGTCGCCACGTCCTGCTGATCGAGGACATCGTCAACACCGGGCTGACGCTGGACTTCGTGCTCGGCCGCCTCCGGGAGCGGGAGCCGGCCAGCCTGGAGCTGTGCGTCCTCTTCGACAAGCGGGAGCGGCGGCTGGTCGATGTGCCGGTGCGCTACACCGGCTTCGCGATCCCGAACGCCTACGTGGTCGGCTACGGCCTGGACCACCGCGAGCTCTACCGGAACCTGCCCTTCCTCTGCGAGCTGCGGCCGGAGGCGTACGCGCGGGAACGCGGATAGGCGGCCAAGGAGATCGGGGACGGGGCTGCGAGGGGGCCGAGCACCGGGATGACCTGGCCGGTGCTCGGCGGAGGGTGGCGATGGCGCGGAGCGGGATCACGCGGCGGAGCGTCACGGCCGCGGTCGGCTCGATGACCGGGGTGGTTCTTGGCGCCGGTGCGGTCGAGGCGGTAACGGAGGGCGAGTCCACGCCGACCGGATTGCCGGCCGATCTCGCCGTCGTCTTCCATGTCTCGGACGACGACCACTGGCCCTACGTGCTGTCGAACCTGGAGAACCTGTCGACGACCCACCCTGCCGCCGGCATCCGGGTCGTCGTCGACGGCACCGGGGACTACGCCTTGCAGGGGTCGAGCGACGTGGTGGCGCGGCTCGCCCCGCTCGCGGCGAAGGGGGTGAGCCTGGAGGTGTGCCCGAACGCGCTGCGGGAGCACCGGATCGCCGAGGCGGCGATGCCGGACTACGCGGCCACCGCGCTCGGCGGCGTGATCGCATTGGCGACGGCCCAGTGCGAGGGGTACGCCTACGTCAAGCCGTGAGGGAAACGTGCCGGTCTCAACCGGTCAACCATCGCCCGGCGTTGCCAAGCAAGCTCAGCCGGCGGTTCTGGCTCGTTGAGTGGCGCGGTTGGCGGTGGAGCGGTCGACGTTGCACAGTGCCGAAATCTTGGACATCGCGTGCGCGCCCGCACGCTGCGGGTTCAGCAGATGCGCCTCCCGGGAGGCGGAGCGTTTCGACTTCTTGCCGCGGAGGCTCCCCTTCGCGTTCGCGACGGTCATGCCCTCCCGGCTGCGGGCACGGATGAGGTCGACGACGAACACCCTCCGGTTCAGTCAATGACCGCGGTGGCCTCGACCTCGACCAGGTGGTCGGGGACGTCGAGCGCGCTGATGCCCAGCAGCGTGGCGGGCGGGACCGGGGCAACGCCCAGCGTGGCGTAGGCCCGGGCGATCCCCTCCATCAGGAGGGGCATCTTGTCGGGAGTCCAGTCGACGACGTAGACGGTCAACTTCGCGACGTCGTCGAAGGTGCCGCCGACCCCGGCCAGGGCGGTGGCGACGTTTAGGAAGCACCGCTCGACCTGAGCGGCGAGGTCGCCCACGCCGACCGTGACCCCGTCGGCATCCCAGGCAACCTGGCCGGCGATGAACACGAGCTTGGACCCGGTGGCGACCGCCACCTGCCGGTAGACGTCGACCTTCGGCAGTCCTTCGGGGTTCACCAGGGTGATGGCCATGTTTACTCCTTGTCGTGAGCGCCGCGGGAACCCGGGACCGGCTGAACTATAGCGTTGCAATGCTATATAATCCACGCCCATGCCAAGGACGAAGGATCCGACGATCCGCACCCTGCTCATCGAGCGGGCCGCGCACATGCTCCGCACCCGCGAGCCGATCACCCTGCGCTCCTTGGTGGCCGGGACCCCCGTCTCGACGATGGCCGTCTACACCCACTTCGGCGGCATGGACGGCGTCTGGAAGGCGCTGCGGCAGGAAGGCTTCACCCGCCTGGAGGCCAGGCTCGCGACGGTGGCGATGTCCGAGGACCCGGTGCGGGACCTGACCGCCCTGGCCGCCGCCTACCTCCGCAACGCCCTGGACCACCCCGACCTGTACCGGGTCATGTTCGACGCGAACTTCGACCTCGAAGACGCCCAGGCCGCGGACGACACCCTGGAGTATCTGGTCGGAGCCGTCGAACGAGGCAGGAAGGCCGACCGCTTCCGCGCCGACATCGACCCATTGGACCTGGCGATCCAGAGCTGGGCCATCGGCCACGGGCTGGTTTCCCTGGTCGCAACCGGCCCCCTGCCGCGCCAAACGCTCGACCACGGCGCCCCGATGCTGACGGCGCTGTTCATCGGCGCCGGGGACCAGCCGGACCGGTGTCGCGCCTCGGTCGAGCAGGGCTGGCAGCACCCGCTCCCACCCGGCGAGGAGTCGGGGGCCGAGTAGGAACGCAGCGGCGAGTCCCACGACGGCCCGCGGCGAGGATCGGAGCAGCGCCCGGTGAAGGATCCCCCTGACGGTCCGTACGCGGCTCGCACGTGGGGTCAGCACTGCTCGGGCGCGATCGCCCAGCCCAGCCCAGCCCGCGCCGGGGCCGGGTATCGATCGGCGGTGCGATGTCGTCGAGGTCACGCATCGCTGGCGGGAACTGTGCCGGATCCTCGGCAAGGACACGGCAAACCGCGTCGGCCTTGGACCCGTGCGGGAGCCGCACCCTGCGGACGTACCGGGTGTGGCACTCGACGAGCCTCGCTCCTGCGGACGGCCGCTGGCCCATCACCAGATTACCAATGGCCCACCGCAGTACGCTCGGCAGCGGTCAGGTACCGCTCGTCTCACCATCGTGGTACGGGGCGCACCACCACCCCTGGCCAAGAACGCGCGTATTCTGGTCGGCCGGCGGCGCAGTGTGCGGGCGATGAGTCGGCTCGAATCGCTCCGTCGCCATCGACTCCACAGCGCGTCCTCTTCCTCGGTCGGGAACCCCAAGGGTGTCTCCCCGGTCAGGGACCGTCTCCGAGAGGTGCTGCGTTGACCGGCTGAGACCGCCGTCGCTAACGGTCGGCCCGCTCTTCAACCCACCCCCAGAACCGTGGGCTCATCTCCCCGTACACCCGCAGCATCGGCGTCGGGTCCAGCCGCGCCAGCAGCAGCCGCGCCTCGGCCGCCTCGTCGCGCCGGTTCGGATCGTCGGACCCGGCAAAGAACGCCGCCAAGAGCCGCTCCCAGAGGGCGGAGAAGCGCCGGACGGTCCCTGCCAACCGCGCCGGGTCGAACCCGGCCAACCCCGGCGGCGGCCACGGCCCGAGGCGGCGCGGCGGCCAAGCAGCCGGGTCGAAGCCGGGCGCGTCGATCGCTCCGACGGCCTCGCCCTCGGGGAAGGGGAGGATCACGGCGCGCGTCGGCCCGAAGAGTCCCGGTTGCCGGTCGCCGCCGACCGCCAGCAACGCCAGCGGCACCGCCACCCGCCCCGGGTAGCCCTCGGCCGGGACCGGGAACCGCGGCAGCACCCCGGGGTGGGTCGGCTCGTGCTCCTTCGTCCAGGCGACGGCCCGCTCCATCAGGGCGTCCAGCGCCTGTCCCGGCGGCGCGGCGGTGGCGCTCCCCTCGTCGGCGTCGACGGCGAAGCGGACGGCCGCGACCTCCCCGTCGGGCGCCACCAGCGCCACGTGCTCTTCCGGCCCGAGGCGACCGCCGACCGCGACCCGCCCGGTGACCCGCCACGGTCCGGCCGGTGCCGGCCAAGCCCGGATGAACGCCTCGCGCTCGGCGACCGACCCGGCCCGCACCGTGGGCAACGACCGCGGCGGGAACGCCCCCGGCGCGGTCGTCTCGGGCACGTCGGCGGCCGCGGTTGATTCAGGCACGGTCTGCCGAAGCTCCCGCGTCGGCAGCTCTCGTGTCGCTCGCCGACCTTGCGGCTGGCGTGTCCGCCCCTGCCCCACCGTCATTGAGTCGAGCGACCTCATCACCGCTCGCCGGCGCCCCGACGATGCTCCCCCGCTCCCGCGCATCGGGAGCGGAGGCCGGGGGGTGAGGGCTTGCCGAGGAAGACGGGTGGGAGGCTCGTTCGGCCTCGGCGTGGGGGTCCGCCCCGGCCACGCCTGGATGCACCGGCCCCTCCCCCGCCCCCTGCGCCCGCCGGTTGGCCGCCCCGATCTCGGCCAGCGCGTCGAGTTGGGCGACGAAGGGCGCCGCCTCGGGGATGTCGGCCCGGTTCCGCATCGCCCGTGAGAGGCGGACCATCCCCGCCTCCGGGTCGTAGGAGAAGCCCCACCGCTGCGTCGCCGCCTCCGGCACCACGGTCGCCAGCGCCTCGAAGTCGAGCCCGAGCCGATCTCGCAGCGCCGGGTCGCCGTCGAACACCCGCTTCGGTTCCGGTTGCCCCTTCTCGGGCAGGTTCGACCATTCCCACCGCTCGCCGCCGGCGGCGTCGACCAGCTCGACGTGGAAGAGGCGGCCGAAGCCGCCCTGGGCGTTCGCCACCCGGCCGAACGCCAGGGCGTCGCCGTGGCGGCCCTTCACCGTCGCGTCGTCGAGGTCCACCTCGCCGCCGATCGCCGCCGCCAGCGGTTCCAGCCGCGCCCGCAGATCTTCCTTCGCCTTGCGGTTGAACGTGGCCGCCAGGTAGGCGGTGCCGGCCAGGGATAGCCCGACGACGAGGCACATCGCGAGGGCGAACTGGACGTAGGGGTTCACGGCGGGCGGGTTCCTCCGGGCGCTGGGGCGATCGACGCGCGCCGGCAAGGATGCCATCTCTCGCCGTGCCACGCGGCGCCGGAGGACGGATCGGGGCGCCGCTGCCACGCCCCCGGACCCCCTTCCCGCCGCGGCGGGAGACGGGCCGCGAGGAGGGTTGGGGCGGGAGGGCTCTCCCGGGCCGGGGAAAGGCGTCGCCACGAGCCGCCGCGACCCGGCGCCGTCCCTCTCCATCTACAATGGATGACGTCGGCGACCATCGGGAAGACGGGGACGGGATGCGGCGCGGTCGGGGTCGGGTCGGGAGCTGGCACCTCGGGTTGGGGCGCGAACTCGGCTACGTCTTCTGGGCCATGATCGGGGTCGAGGCGGCGTTCGGCGCCTACGTCGGGATCTGGCCGCTCTGGATCGAGGCGCTCGGCGCCCCGATCACCGTCGTCGGCCTCGTCCTCGGCTCGTCCGGCCTGCTCCGCCTCCTCACCCTCGCCCCCTCGGCCGCGCTCGCGGAGCGGTTCGAGCCGCGCAAGCTGATCATTGGGGCCCGCGCCCTGACCGGGATCGGCCTGGTCACCGCCGGTCTGGCCGGCCACTGGACCCAGTTGCTGCCGATGGTGATCGGCAGCGCCGTCGGCGAGATCGCCTTCCCCCTGACCCAGGCCCACCTCGCCCGCCACGCCGGCGAGGACCGGGTGCGGGCCTTCACCCTCGTCTTCAACGTCGGCCCCGCCGTCGCCTTCGGCCTCTCGCCGCTGGTCACCGGCGGCCTGATCGCCCTCTTCGGCCTCCGCGCCGCCTTCTTCTTCGCGGCCGTCTGCACCCTCTTCTCGCTCTTCTTCTTCTCCCGCTTCGCCCCGGCCCACGACGGCCCCGAACTGGACGCGGCCGCCGCCGCAGCCGCTCGGTCGACCTACCCCGAGGCGCTGCGCGAACCGGGCGTGCGGACCCTGCTGACGCTCCAGTTCGCGACGATCTTCGCCCTCGCCCTCGGCATCTCCCTGCTGCCGACGTTCCTGGCCGATCAGCGGGGCATCTCGCCCGCGATCGTCGCCATCCTCGGCGGCGTCGGCTCGATCGGCTCCGTCCTCTACGGCCTGTTCGTCGCCCGCAGCCGCCGCCTCCAGGCGGTTCCCCTCGTCGCGGTCGCGTTCGCCGTCGTCTTCGTGATGACCGCCCTCGCCGTCAGCGCGACGACGAGCGTGCTCTGGCTGATCGTCGTCGCCTTCCTCGGCCGGGGCGGGTTGTGGTCGGCCTGGGGCCTCTTCGTGGCGGCGCTGAGCGAAACCGTCCGCTCCGACCGGCTGCGGCCCCGGGCCTTCACCCTGAGCGAGATGGTCGGCGGCACCGCCTTCTCGGCCGCGCCGATCCTTTCCGGCCTGCTCTACGCGAGGCGGCCCGACCTGCCGCTGCTCGCCTCGATCGTCGCCTCCCTGGCGCTGCTGCCGGTTCTGGTGCTGATCCAGCGTCGGCTGCGGAGATCGCCGGCCCGGATCGAGGCGCCGGAACCCGGCGTGCCGGCACCGACCCCGACCCCGACCTTGGAAGAGGTCGCCTGACCGCCGCGAACCCGAGGTCGACACCAACCTCGAACAGGCGCAATCGCCCGGGTCCGGAGCGACCGATCGCGGTCGTCTCGGCCAGCTTCGGCGGCGAACGGCTGTGCTACGCTAGGCGTCGTTCGGCGTTCGCCGGGGATCCCCCACCACGAGGAAGGCCACCGATGGCGGTCGAGCCGCTCATTTTCGAACTCGCCAAGCCGGGGCGCCGCGGCGTCCGCTATCCGGCGCCGGACGTGCCGGAAACGGAGCTGCCGGCGGAGCTTCTGCGCGACGATCTGGCCTGGCCGGAGGTCAGCGAGATCGACGTCATCCGCCACTACACCCGGCTCAGCCAGAAGAACCACGCCGTCGACACCGGCTTCTACCCGCTCGGCTCCTGCACGATGAAGTACAACCCCAAGATCAACGAGGCGGTCGCCCGCCTGCCGGGCTTCGCCGCCATCCACCCCTACCAGGACGAGTCGACCGTCCAAGGGGCGCTGGAGCTGATGTGGGAGCTGCAGGAGATGCTGGGGGAGATCTCCGGCTTCGCCGAGGTGGCGCTCCAGCCCGCCGCCGGCGCCCACGGCGAGCTGACCGGGGTCACCATTATCCGCGCCTGGCACGAGTCCCGCGGCGACACCGGGCGGACCAAGATCCTGGTCCCCGACTCCGCCCACGGGACCAACCCAGCGACCGCGATCATGGCGGGCTACCAGGTGGTGACGATCCCCTCCGACGCCCGCGGCAACTGCGACCTGGAGGCGATCCGGGCGGCGGTCGGGCCGGACACCGCCGGCCTGATGATCACCAACCCGAACACCCTCGGCCTCTGGGACGAGCACATCGAGGAGATCGTCGAGCTGGTCCACGCCGCCGGCGGCCTGGTCTACAACGACGGCGCCAACTTCAACGCCATCCTCGGCATCGTCCGCCCCGGCGACCTCGGCATCGACGTCATGCACTACAACCTGCACAAGACCTTCTCGACCCCCCACGGCGGCGGCGGCCCCGGCTCCGGCCCGGTCGGCGTGCGGGAAGACCTCGCCGCGTTCCTGCCGGGGCCGCGGGTGCGCCGGGTCGAGGAGGGGGACGAGGAGCCCCGCCACGAGCTGTTCCAGCCGGAGCGCACCATCGGTCGTGTCCACGGCTTCCACGGCAACTTCGGGATGATGGTCCGCGCCTACACCTACATCCGGATGCACGGCGCCGAGGGGCTGCGCCGGGTGAGCGAAGACGCCGTCCTCAATGCCAACTACCTGCGGGTCCGCCTTCAGGAGCGGTACCGCCCGGCCTTCGACCGCACCTGCATGCACGAGTGCGTCTTCTCGGCCTCCCGCCAGAAGGCGAACGGGGTCAAGGCGCTCGACATCGCCAAGCGGCTGCTCGACTTCGGCATCCACCCGCCGACGGTCTACTTCCCGCTGCTGGTGCCGGAGGCGATGCTGATGGAGCCGACCGAGACGGAGTCGATCGAGACGCTCGACCACTTCGTCGACGCCATGCTCCAGATCGCCGACGAGGCCGAGCAGACGCCCGAGGTCGTCACCGGCGCCCCCCACACCACGGAGTACAAGCGGCTCGACGAGGTCGCCGCCAACCGCACCCTCAACCTCCGCTGGCAACCGCCGGTGGCGGAACCGGCGCCCGAGCGCGAGGCCGTCGCGGCGGACTAGCCGGGGTCCGCTCCGTGAGGTGCGCGTCGTGGTGGGGGCAAGGCCCAGGAGGGCTCGATGGTCACTGCATCGCCGGTCCAGTCGGCCGAGTTCGATGCGCCGCTCCTCGCCGTCGAGGACCTGGAGGGGCGTGACCTTCCCGAGTGGTGGGAACTCGTCGAGGGAAGGGTGATCGAATTGTCGCCAACAGGGGCGTGGTCGGGTCTCGTCAGTGTTCGCTTCTACCAGTACCTCTTTGAAGCGGCCTCAACGAGTGGGCGCGGCCACGCCTTCCCAGCCGATATCGGGTTCATCCTGTTTGCGGATCGTCGGACAATGCGGTCACCCGACGCCGCGTTCGTGCTGCGTGAGCGGCTCCCGGGGGTCGGTCCCGACCTTCGCCTGTTCGTTCCGATTCCGCCGGATATCGCCGTCGAGGTGCTTTCCCCGAGCGACCGCCTGGGCGACGCGCTCGCCAAGGTCGCGATGTACCTTCAGGCCGGCGTCCGGCTGGTCTGGCTGGCCGACCCTGACCGGCGGACGGTGACCGTCTTCACCCCCGACGCGCCGCCGGTCACCCTCGGCACCGAGGCCATCCTCGACGGGGGCGATGTCCTGCCCGACCTCCGGGTCCCGGTGGCGGACATCTTCGCCCCGTAGTCCGCATCGAACGCGGGCCGGGGGTGCCACCGGGCTGCCCGGGTGTTCGCCTCGCCAGGAGCACGCCGGAGACGAAGGTGCCGCCGATTGGGTGATGGACCAGCCGCATCCGGGCCGTGGCGAGACCAGCGAAGAGGTATCTCCGAGCAGCGCCACCTCGAGTGGGTCCACCTCAAGGTAGGCCGCCGTCAGCAGGCGCGCGAAGCCGCGCTCGGCCGCGCCGTCTGCGCAGCCGAGCGCGAGCCCCGTCGCCGGCACCCCGGCCGGCACATCCAGCCCGGAGGGGGGGAGACGCCGGCGGCGGCCGCTCGCCGCCGGTCGCGTCCGGAAGGCGAGCAGACCGGGGAAGAGCGGCAGCCGGTGCCTCGCGCCATCCGTGGTAGCGCCTGGTGCCGCGCTCTCCGCCGCCGAGGACCGCCGGCCCGGGCCGTTCCCGGCGGCGCCGCTACACTTGCGCTCCGTGGCGCGGCGCGCCCCCGTTCCAGCCTTGAGGAGAGCACGGTTGATGCCCGAACCCTCGCCGAGAACCGATAGCCCCTCGCCGGACGTTGCCTCGCCGAGCGGGTACCTCGAACGGAAGGGGATCGCCGTGGGGATCGCCCGTGCCGGGGCATCGGACGCCCCCGCCGGCGCCGGTCCGTCCCTGGCCGCGCCCCCGATCGCCGAACCCCGGCCGACCACGCGGGTCTTCGGCGGGATCCGGATCGACGACCCCTACGCCTGGCTGGAGCGCCCGGACGACCCGGCCACCATCGCCTACCTGGAGGCGGAGAACGCCTACCGGGAGGCGGTGATGGCGCCGACGCGGGGGCTCCAGGAGCGCCTCTACGAGGAGATGCTCGGCCGGATCGAGCAGACCGACCGCTCGGTCCCGGTCGAGCTCGACGGGTGGCGTTACGCGACCCGGACCGAGGAGGGCAAGCAGTACCCGATCCTCGTCCGCTCCCGCGCCGAGGGGGACCCGGAGCAGACCCTGCTCGACCTCAACGCGATGGAGCGCACCGGCTACATCCGGCTCGGGTGGTGGCGGCCGAGCCCCGATGGCCACCTCTTGGCCTACCTGCTGAACGAGTCCGGCGGCATCGAGCAGACCCTCTTCGTTAAGGATCTGGAGCGCGACGAGGTGCTGCCGGACGCGATCCCGCTCGTCGCCAGCTTCGCCTGGGCGAGCGACGGCCGAACGCTCTTCTACGTCCGGCAGGACGACGCCCTCCGGGCGGCCGAGCTCTACCGGCACCGGCTCGGCACCGACCCCGCCGCCGACCCACTCCTCTACCGGGAGGAGGACCCGGTCTTCTCGCTCTGGCTCGACGCCACCAAGGACCGCCGCTACCTCACGATGGGGAGCTGGAGTTCCGAGAGCAGCGAGATCCGCTCCCTCCCGGCCGACCAACCCGACGGTGACTGGAGCCTCTTCGCCCCCCGCCGCCCCGGCATCCTCTACTCGCTCGAGCACCTCGGCGCCGAGTTCCTCGTCCTGACCAACGAGGAGGCCCGCGACTTCCGGCTCGTCGCCGCCCAAGTCACCGATCCGACGGTTCGCCGCGAGCTGGTGCCCCACCGCCCTGGCCGCCTGCTCGAGGGGATCGACGTCTTCGCCCGCCACCTCGTCCTCTACGGCCGCGAGGAGGGGTTGACCCAGGTCTGGATCCGGGACCACGACGGCGGCGAGCCGCGGCGGGTGGAGTTCGCCGAGCCGGTCCACGCCGTCCGCGGCGAGTGGAACCCGGCCTTCGACGCCGCCGCCGTCCGCGTCGCGTACTCGTCGTTCGTGACCCCGCCTACGGTCTATGACGTGGATCTGGAAACGGGCGAGCGGACGTTGCGCAAGCAAGACCGCATCCCCAGCGGCCACGACCCGGATGCCTACGTCGTCGAGCGGCTTGCCGCCCCGGTGGCCGACGGCGTCGCCGTCCCGATCTCGCTGGTCCGGCGGAGGGACGTGCCGGCCGGCCCGCTGCCGACGCTGCTCTACGGCTACGGCTCCTACGGCTACAGCACCGAGCCGGCCTTCGACCCGAAGCGTCTCTCGCTGCTCGACCGCGGGATGGCCTTCGCGATCGCCCATGTCCGGGGCGGCCAGGAGTTGGGCCGCGGCTGGTACGACGACGGCAAGCTCCTCGCCAAGACCAATACGTTCGCCGACTTCGTCGCCTGCGCCGACTTCCTGGTCGCGGAGGGCCGGGCCGCCCGCGACGGGTTGGTCTTCGCCGGCGGCAGCGCCGGCGGCCTGCTGATGGGCGCGGTCGTCAACCTGCGGCCGGATCTGCCGCGGGCGGTCGTGGCGTGGGTGCCGTTCGTCGACGTCCTGCGGGTGATGGCCGACCCCTCGCTGCCGCTGACGGCCGGCGAGTTCGTCGAGTGGGGCAACCCGGCGGACCCGGACTTCCGCGACGCCATCGCCGCCTACTCGCCCTACGACCACGTCGCTGCGGTCGCCTACCCGGCGATGCTGATCACCGGCGGCATCACCGACGACCAGGTGCCCTACTGGCAGCCGGCGAAGTGGACCGCCAAGCTGCGGGCGGCCAACGCGGGCGATCGCGACGTGCTGCTGCGGATGAACATGGGCGCCGGTCACGGCGGGGCCTCCGGCCGCTACGACCTGCTGCGCGAGGTGGCCCACGACTTCGCGTTCGTGCTACGGGCGGTCGGCCTGGAGTACGCCGAGCCGGCGCCGCTGCCGATGTCTTTCGGTGAAGCGACGAACACGACCGCGTTGGGGACGGGAGGGATCTAAACGGCTACCGATACTGGTCGTCGTTGCCGGCCAGCGGTTCGGGACCGCTACCCGACGACGTTGACCAGCCGCCCCGGGACGTAGACGACCTTGCGCGGCTCGCCCGGCACCAGCTCGGCCACCCGCGGCAGCGCCAGCACCCGCGCCCGCGCCTCCGCCTCCGGCAGGTCCGCCGGCAGCGCTAGCCGGTCGCGCACCTTGCCGTTGACCTGGACGACCACTTCGACCAGATCTTCGACGACCAGCGCGGCGTCGAAGCTCGGCCACGCCTGCTTGTGGACGCTGTAGGGCTTGCCCAACCGCTCCCACAGCTCCTCGGCCAGGTAGGGCGTGCTCGGCGCCATCAGCAGGACCAGCGTCTCGACCGCCTCCCGCCAGGCGGCGGTCCGCGCCACCGGGCCGTCCTTGAGCCGCATCAGCTCGTTGACGAACTCGATCAGCGCCGCGACCATCGTGTTGAATCGGAACTCGTCGAGGTCTTCGGTCACCCGGGCGATCGTCTTGTGGGTCAACCGGCGCAGCGCCGCGGCCTCCGCCTCGGATGCGTCGCCGACGGTCGGGTTCGACCCGGCCGCCGTCTCCGTGACGACGGTCCAGGCCCGCTTCAGGAACCGCTCCATCCCCTGCAGGCCGCGGCTGTTCCACGGGCCGCCCTGCTCCCACGGCCCCAGGTACATCAGGTGCAACCGCAGGGCGTCGGCGCCGTGTCGGCGGACCAGCTCGTCCGGGGCGACCTGGGTGCCCCGGCTCTTGCTCATCTTGGTCCCTTCCTCGGCCAGGATCATCCCCTGGTTGCGCAGCCGCAGGTACGGCTCGCCGTGGTCGATCAGCCCCAGGTCGCGGCAGACCTTGGTGAAGAACCGGGCATAGAGCAGGTGGAGGATGGCGTGCTCGATGCCGCCGCAGTAGAGGTCGACCGGGCACCACCGGGCGACCGCCGCCGGGTCGAACGGTCCGTCCTCGAAGTGCGGCGAGGTGTAGCGGAACCAGTACCACGACGAATCGACGAAGGTGTCCATCGTGTCGGTCTCGCGCCGGGCCGGGCCGCCGCAGGTCGGGCACTCGGTGTGGAGGAACCGCGCGTCGTTGACCAGGGGACTCTGGCCGGTCGGGGTGAACCGGGAGTCCAGCGGCAGCTCGACCGGCAGCCGGTCGTCCGGCAGCGGCACCATCCCGCACCCGTCGCAGTAGACAACCGGGATCGGCGTTCCCCAGTAGCGCTGGCGGGAGATCAGCCAGTCGCGCAGGCGGTAGGTCACCTCCGCCTCGCCCCGCCCCGTCGCGGCCAGCCAGGCGACGATCTCCGGCACCGCCTCCGGTACCCGCTTGCCGGTCATCGGCCCGGAGTTGACCAGGACGCCGTCGCCGGTGTACGCCTCGGTCATCGTCTCGGGGTCGAGGTCGGGTTCCCCCTCCGGCTGGACGACGACGCGGATCGGCAGCCCGAAGGCGCGGGCGAACGCGATGTCGCGCTGGTCCCCCGAGGGCACCGCCATGATGGCGCCGGTGCCGTAGCCCATCAGCACGTAGTCGGCGATCCAGACCGGGATCCGCTCGTCGGTGACCGGGTTGACGGCGTAGCCGCCGGTGAAGACCCCCGTCTTCGGCCGCGCCTCGTCGGTCGACTGCCGCTCGATGTCGGTCTGCCGTCGGGCCTGCTCGACGTAGGCGGCGACCGCTCCCCGCTGCTCGGGCGTCGTGATCGTCTCGACCAGTGGGTGCTCCGGCGCCAGCACCATGAAGGTCGCGCCCCAGACCGTGTCGGGGCGGGTGGTGAAGACCTCCAGGGCGTCGCCCGTCTCGAGGGCGAAGCGGAGCCGCGCCCCCTCGGAGCGGCCGATCCAGTTGCGCTGCATCGTCTTGACCCGCTCCGGCCAGTCGAGCCCCTCGGCGTCGTGCAGCAGCTCCTCGGCGTAGTCGGTGATCTTGAAGTACCACTGCTCCAGGTCGCGCTTGGCGACCACGCTGCCGCAGCGCTCGCAGATGTTGCCCTCCAGCACCTGCTCGTTGGCGAGCACCGTCTGGTCGACCGGGCACCACCAGACCGCGCCCTTGGCCCGGTAGGCCAGACCGCGCTCCAGCATCCGGAGGAAGAACCACTGGTTCCAGCGGTAGTACTCCGGGGCGCAGGTGGCGAACTCGCGCGACCAGTCGATCATCGCCCCCATCTGGCGGTACTGGTCCTTCATCGCCCGGATGTTGTCGAAGGTCCAGGTGGCGGGGTGGATGTTGTGGCGGATGGCGGCGTTCTCGGCCGGCAGGCCGAAGGCGTCGAAGCCCATCGGGAAGAGCACGGTGTAGCCGCGCATCGCCTGGAGGCGGGCGTAGGTGTCGGGGATGGCGAAGGCGTACCAGTGGCCGACGTGCAGGGTCCCAGACGGGTAGGGATACATCGTCAGCGAATACCACTTCGGGCCCGGGGCGTCGTCGGCGACCCGGTAGAGGTCGTCCGCCGCCCACCGCTCGCGCCACTTGGCCTCGACGGCGGCCGGGTCGTAGCGGTAGGCGTGCCCGTTCGGGGCGGGCTCCGCCCGGATCTCGGGTGAGACGGCGGGATTGGCAGCGGCGGTAACCCCTGTGGGGGCGGTGGTGTCGGTCATCGGAGCTTTCCCTCCCTCGATCGCATCGCGCGACCCGGCGTCGTTCGGCAGAGGGGAGGGAGCAGGTCTCGCCCACGAACAAAGCCCCCCGTCCCCGGTCAGGGACGGAGGGCTAGGCCTCCGCGGTACCACCCTGGTTGATCGACGCCGGGAGGCACCGGTGGTGGTGGAGCTGAGGGGACTCGAACCCCTTACCTCAACACTGCCAGTGTTGCGCTCTCCCGGATGAGCTACAGCCCCGCGTTCCGCCGCGGCGTCGATCCACTCATGCGCCCGCTAACGGAGGCAACCCGGCGGCGGCTAGCTGGGGTCGGCGACCCCGGTTCACCCCGCGGCTCGCGGGCGAGTTCGGCCCGATTCGTCGCCTCGCACCGGCCGGCGACTCGCTGAGGGGAGGGCCTACTACTCCCGTTCGACGCCTGCCGGCTGGGCCGGCTCTGCGTTCTGCGGAGCAAGCTCCGCGTGCCCGATGAAGGCTCGGGGAGTGTAGCAACGCCCGCGACCGACTGTCAAACTCGCCGAGTCGAGGAGTCGAGGAGTCGAGGAGTCGAGAACCACGACTCGCCCGTCTTCCCGTATCCCCGTCTCCGCGTTCAGCTTAGAACCCATCTCATGAATGGCTGGGAGCCCCGCAGGCGCCGGCGATCGGTCGGGAAATGCCGCATCCTCGCGGCACGGTGGATCTGCTCCTCCCCGTTACAACAGCCAGCAGCAGGACCTCGAAACCGGTTTCGGAACCGACCGCCTGGGTCAGCCAGGACTAGCCGCCGAACGGCGATTCGGGAGCGAGCAGCCCGCCGATTGCGCTGCCGATGGGCTGGGCGGCGTTCGGGGTCAGGAAGTTGCCCTGGTCGTCGAACCCATCCTCGGCCACCGTCACGGCAACCGCGAGGGCGATCCTGCGCGCGGGCAGGTAGGCCATGAACGCGCCGTACCCGCCGAAACTGGGGTTCTGGAGCAGCCAGTCGCCGACCAGCCAGAGGCCCAGGCCGTAGCTGACCGCGCTGGTCATCGCCCGGCAGGTGACGCAGCCCGGCAGGGCGGACCCGAAGCCGGCCAACGCCTTCTCCGTCTGCGCCCGGTGCGAGCCGGGCGACAGCAGCGTCCCTTCGCCGATGGCGACCGCCGAGGCGGCCATGTCGGCGACGGTGGTCGTCTGGATCGCCCCTCGGGCGAGGGTCCACGAGGGGTCCCAGAAGGTCGACTCCTCGTAGAACCGCGTGCCCGCCGGGATCCCCAGGGCGGCTCGCCGCTCGGAGGTGAAGGCGTGGAGCACCGGCTCCGGGATCTGCGGGGTCGCGACACTGGCGGTGTTGACCAGCCCCAGCGGATCGAGCACCAGCTCGCGCAGGAGGAGATCCAGCGGGGTGCCGGCAATCCGTTCCAGCGCGAGGCCGAGGATCACGTAATCCGAGTGGGAGTAGGCCCAGTTCTCGCCCGGGGCGAAGGCGCGACCCTGCGCCAGGCTGACGGCGATGAGGTCCTCCGGGCTCCAGCGCCGGAACGGATCGGCGTCGTTTTCGGCGGCGAACTGGTCGGTGTTGACGTAGTCGGGGTAGCCCGCCGTCATGTTCGCCAGCATCCGCAGCGTGGTCGTGTCGGCGTCCGGCAGGTCCGGCAGCCACGTAGCCAGGGAGTCGTCCAGCCCGACCACACCGCGATCGACCAGGACCAGCAACGCGGTGGACACGTAGGAGATGGCCACTGCGCCGTTGCGGAAATGCATCTCCGGGGTGGCCGGGACGCCGTTCATCGTTTCGCCGCGGGCGATGGTCACCAACTCGTGCCCGTCGATCAGGACGCGGGCGATGGCAGCCTTCAGGTGATAGCGCGCCATCGCGGCATCGACGAGGGCGATCACCGCGTCTGCCCCGACGTCCGCCACCGGGCTCGCCACCGGCGTGGCCGCGGCCGCCACCCTGCGTGCCGGCGGTCCGGCCCGGGACGCGAACGCGCCGGCGACGCCCAAGCCCAACCCGCCGAGCACGGCGCGGCGGGAATAGGGAGCAAGCCGTTTCGCCTGCACCATGCGATTTCCCACCCTCTCTCTCCTGTGGTTGCCTTTCATCGGGACCGGGGCGAGCCCCTCTGGAGAGGGACCCTGCTCATTGTCGGCGCTGGGGAGTATGAAGCCGGTTCCTTTTGAGCGTAATGCAAGACCCGGCGAGGTGGGGTGAACCTTCTACGCGGTGATCGCCCCGCTTGTCCCCTTCTGGGCGATCTGGATGAGGTTGCCGCAGGTGTCGTCGAGTACGGCGACGGTGACGTCGCCCATGGCGGTCGGCGGCACGGTGAAGCGCACGCCCAGGCTGCCGAGGCGCTCGTGTTCGGCGGCGAGATCGTCGACGCCGAACATGGCGGCGGGAATGCCCTGGGCGAAGAGCTCCTTCTGGTAGCGATTGGCGGCGGGGTTGTCGTTGGGCTCGAGCAGGAGCTCCGTGCCGCCGGGGGCGTCCGGGGAGACGACCGTCAGCCACTTGAACTCGCCTACCGGTACGTCTTGCTTCTTCTGGAAGCCCAGCACTCCCGTGTAGAAATCCAGCGCCTTGTCCTGGTCGTCGACAAACACGCTCGTCACGATGATTTTCATGCGAACTGCTCCTCGATGTGGCGTGGCACGAGAGCGCGATAGCCGCGGGGGCCTTGACCTGGAGATCGGCCGATCAGCCCCCCACGGGAGTCCGGCTGGAATACTCGAGCCCTCTGCTCGACGACGTGGGCCGAGCCGACGCTCCCGCACCTCGAGCGCCCCGGTCGTCCCCAACCCCCGT
>CADCWF010000247.1 GCA_902806345.1 uncultured Thermomicrobiales bacterium | reverse complement strand
AGACCCCGCCTGGCCCGCCGCGCGTGCCGCGCTGATGGACGCGCCCGATCCGCTGGGCCGGGTCGAATGCAAGTGAGGCTCTGATACGGAATCCGGTTGAAGCCTTCGGGTATCGGCCGAGGGGAAAGCCCCCGCTCCCGGTGCGCGGGAGCGGGGGTTAGGTTCCCGGGCAGGGTGAGGGTTCGCCGTCGGCCATCAGGACTGTTGTGGCGGATACCGTATCAGTTTCATCTCGACAGAGCATGAGGTCGAACCAGACGAGGGGACTCGTCCCACGGTCTCCGCGAGGGCCCCGGTCAGGCGCCGACGTAGGCCGCGAGGTGCTCGCCGGTGAGGGTGGAGCGGGCGGCGACGAGGTCGGCCGGGGTGCCTTCGAAGACGATCCGGCCGCCGTCGTGGCCGGCGCCGGGGCCGAGGTCGATGATCCAGTCGGCGTGGGCCATGACCGCCTGGTGGTGCTCGATCACGATGACCGACGTGCCGGCGTCGACGAGCCGGTCCAGCAGGCCGAGCAGCTGCGCGACGTCGGCGAGGTGGAGGCCGACCGTCGGCTCGTCGAGGACGTAGACGCCGCCCTTCTCGGCCATGCGGGTGGCCAGCTTGAGCCGCTGCCGCTCGCCGCCCGACAGCGTCGTCAACGGCTGGCCGAGGGAGAGGTAGCCGAGCCCGACGTCGGCCAGCCGGGACAGGATCTTGTGGGCCGCCGGCGTCCGCGCCTCGCCGGCGCCGAAGAACTCCTCGGCCTCGGTCACCGACATCGCGAGCACCTCGCTGATGTTGCGGCCGCCGAGGTGGTGGTCCAGCACCGATGCCTGGAACCGCTTCCCCTCGCACTCCTCGCAGACCGTGGTGACGCCGGCCATCATCGCCAGGTCGGTGTAGATGACGCCGGCGCCGTTGCAAGTGGGGCAGGCGCCCGCGGAGTTGGCGCTGAACAGGGCAGGCTTCACGCCGTTGGCCTTTGCGAACGCGGTGCGGATCGGGTCGAGCAGTCCGGTGTACGTCGCCGGGTTGCTCCGTCGCGAGCCACGGATCGGGGTCTGGTCGATCGCCACCACGCCGGCGCCGGCAGGGATCGACCCGTGCAGGAGCGAGCTCTTGCCGGAGCCGGCGACGCCGGTGACGACGACGAGCACCCCGAGCGGGATGTCGACGTCGACGTCGCGCAGGTTGTGCGCCGTCGCGCCGCGGATCTCCAGGATGCCGGTGGGCGGCCGCACCATCTCCTTGGGGGCGGCCCGGTCTCGACGACAAGCACCGTGTTGCCCTTGTCCCGCAGCCGCAGCAGCAGGTCGTTCATCCGCTGGACGTCGTGCGGGTGGAGGCCCGCGGTCGGCTCGTCGAAGACGTAGGTGACGTCGGTGAGCGAGGAGCCGAGGTGGCGGATCATCTTGGTGCGTTGCGCCTCGCCGCCCGACAGCGTGCCCGACGGCCGGTCGAGCGAGAGGTAGCCCAGCCCGATCCCCACGAACGAGTCGACGAGGTGTTGCAGCCCGGTGAGCAGCGGGGCCACCGTCGGCTCGTCGAGGCGGCGGACCCAGTCGCCCAGGTCGCTGATCTGCATCGAGCAGACGTCGGCGATGTTCTTCCCCTCGATCTTCGACGACCGGGCCTCCGCGCCGAGTCGGCTGCCGTCGCACTCGGGGCAGGTGGTGAACGTCACCGCCCGCTCCACGAAGGCGCGGATGTGCGGCTGCAGCGCGTCGACGTCCTTGGCCAGGAGCGACTTCTGCATCTGCGGGATCAGCCCCAGGTACGTCAGGTTGATCCCGTCGACCTTGATCTTGGTCGACTCCTTGTAGAGCAGGTCGTGCAGCTCCTTCTTGGTGTACTGGCGGATCGGCTTGTCCGGGTCGAACCAGCCGCAGCCGCGGAAGATGCGGCCGTACCAGCCGTCCATGCTGTAGCCGGGGATCGTGAGGGCGCCCTCGTTGAGCGACAAGCGGTCGTCGTAGAGCGCGGACAGGTCGAAGTCGGTGACCGCGCCCATGCCCTCGCAGCGCGGGCACATGCCGCCGAGACGGTTGAAGGTGGCCGTCTCGGTCTTCGTCTTGCCGGCACCGCGCTCGACCGTGATCGCACCGCTCGCCCGCACCGAGGGGACGTTGAACGAGTACGCGTTGGGCGGGCCGATGTGCGGCCGACCGAGCCGGCTGAAGAGGATGCGCAGCATCGCGTTGGCGTCGGTGGCGGTGCCGACGGTGGAGCGGGCGTTGGCGCCCATCCGCTCCTGGTCGACGATGATCGCCGTCGTCAGCCCGTCCAGGAGGTCGACCTCCGGCCGCGCCAGCGTCGGCATGAAGCCCTGGACGAAGGCGCTGTAGGTCTCGTTGATCAGCCGCTGCGACTCCGCGGCGATCGTGCCGAACACCAGCGAGCTCTTGCCCGAGCCGGAGACGCCGGTGAAGACCGTCAGCCGGCGCTTCGGGATCTCGACGCTGACGTCCTTGAGGTTGTTCTCCCGCGCGCCGTGCACGCGGATCAGGTCGTGGCTGTCCGCGACGCGCGGAGCGGGCGACCGCGTGTCCGTCCTCGTGGCGATGCTCATTGTCTCTCCATTGGTGAGGCGGGGCTGCCTTCGCGGTCTCCGTCGGCTTTCTCGTCGACGCGCTGGTAGGTCATGGCGAAATCGGGCTGCCAGGTCACGCCGTTGTCGAGGGACATCTCCCCGGTTGACTCCATGACGTCCGACCCCCGGAACCGTGCGGTGTAGCGCTGTGAGAAGTCCTCGTCCAGGCGGATCATCGACCATCCGGCGTCGTCGACTTCGACGGCGAAGATCCGGGTGATCCCGCGGACATCGAAGTAGTAGTACCGGTCATCCGACAGCAGCGCCATGGCGTCTGGGAAGTCGGGGTGATCGTACGTCCAGTACTGGAGCAAGAACGCTCCGTTCAACACCCGCTCGTACCGCTGCCGACCGGTGACCGGTTCGGACATGGCCGAGTGATGCATCCTGAATACCCAGGTCCCGAGCAGCCGGTCGAGGCGCTCATGCCTGCTCCTATCGTTGCCGACTCCTCGCGCCTCGCGACCGGCGGACTCCTCAGCCTAGCTCCTGGATAAGGGTTACCCGGCCGGCCAGCCGGCGGTCGAGGCACTTCCGCCGCAGCACGCTCTGCTCAACATCCGCCATGTCCACGCTCAACGAGGTGATCGGTAGGTTTCTTCGAACTCGGGGCCGATCTCGCCGGTCTTCAGGTCACCGGTTCGCTCGTAGACCTGGATCACCACCCCGGTCGCGGTCGTTTCGATGCTCTTGAGTGAGAGGGCGCGCGGAATGGCGCCGTCGCCGAAGAGGCGCTTCCCGCTGCCTACGATCACCGGGAACACGATCAGGTGGAACTCGTCGACCAGGTCGCTTTTCATCAAGGCCTGCATCAACTCGCTGCTGCCGGGGACCTGGATCTCGCCGCCGTCATGCTCCTTGAGTTTCGCGACCTCGCCGGCGATGTCCTCGCCGAGGTGATGCGAGTTCGCCCACTCGAGTGCCTGCGGCGACCGCGAGGCCACGTACTTCGGGATCCGATTGTAGACCGCGGCGATCGGATCCGTGTCCGGCGCGTTGGGCCACCCGGCGGCGAAGATGTCGTAGGTCTTGCGACCGAGCAGCAGCGCCCCGGCCCGCCGGATCAGCTCCACCATGTGGGCTCCGCCTTGCTCGTCAAAGTGCGGGACCACCCAACCGCCGTGCGCGAATCCGCCCTCGCGGTCCTCGTCGGAACCGCCGGGCGCCTGCATGACGCCGTCCAGGGTCACGAACGTCACGGCCACCAGTTTCCGCATCCGCTGTCTCCAGTTCCGTTCCGCCAGCG
>CADCWF010000246.1 GCA_902806345.1 uncultured Thermomicrobiales bacterium | reverse complement strand
CCCCGCCGACCAGGTCGACCACGGCGTCGACGTCGCCGACTTTCTCCTCGAAGCGCTCGGCTCGGGCATCGATCACCTGGTCGGCTCCGAGGCGGCGGACGTGCGCGAGGTCGCACGGCCTGGCGGTGGCGGCGATGCGCAGGCCGGCCGCCCGGGCGAGTTGCACCGCGAAGCTCCCGACATTCCCGGCGGCGCCGTGGATCAGCACGGCGTCCCCGCGAGAGAGGCGCGCCTGCTCGAAAAGCGCCTGCCAAGCCGTGACCGCGATGACCGGGACCGAAGCCGCGTCGGCATCGGTCAGCGAGGCCGGCTTCCTGGCGATCATCCCACCGCTCGCAACGGCGTACTCCGCATACGCGCCCGTGAAGCGGGGATTGGTGGCGCCGAAGACGGCATCGCCCACCGCGAAGGCCGTCACGCCCTTACCGACGGCTGCGACGACGCCCGAAAGGTCGGCCCCGAGCGTGAGCGGCAGGGGCTGGGGCTGGGGCTGGGGAAGGACACTCCTCCCGGCTCGGATCCAGGCGTCCCAAGGACCGACGCCGGCTGCCTTGACCCGGACGAGCACCTCCCCTTCGCCCGGGACGGGCAGCGGTGTTTCCTCTAGCACGATCACGTCCGGCGGGCCGAACCGGTGGACCTTCGCGGCCCTCATGGTGCCGTGCCCAGCCGTCGCCGGGGCTGCGGCTTCCGTGTCCACGTTTCATGGTCCTCCTGGCTGGGGGGCGGGCGCGTCGCGGGCCGCGCCGCGGCGATGCGTCGGGCGTTCGAGGTGCGCCGTCTTCGGCCGTGGGGACCCCGGCCGGCTGCGACCCTCGCGCCAGGCTCGAAGCCGGCCGTCTCTCGGCTCAGCCCCTCGCCGCGGACGGGGTGGCGCGGAAGCTGATCGCCATTCGGTTGAAGGCATTCATGAGGCCGATCGCGATCGTCAGGTCGGCGAGTTCCTTCTGCCCGAAGGCCGCGGCCGCCGCTCGGTACGCCTCGTCCGGCACGCCCGTGTCGGCCACCCTGGTGACGGTTTCCGCCCAGGCGAGCGCCGCCCGCTCCTTCTCGCCGAAGGTGTCCCCGGCCTCGCGCCACACCGGCACCAGGACCAGGTGCTCGACCGGCAGTCCCGCCCGCAGCAGGTCGCGCGAGTGCATGTCGATGCAGTAGGCGCACCCGTTGATCTGGGATACGCGGAGGTAGACGAGGTCGATCAGGCGGGCGGGCAGCCCCGATTGGGCGACGTACCCGTAGACGCCGCCGAGCGCCTTCATGCCGGACGGGGACGCGGTGTTGTAGTTCATGCGTTGGGACATGGGACGATCCTTTCGCGTGGCCCGGGGCCGGTCAGTGGTGATCGGGGATGGTGAGCCGGTCGTCCCCCGCATCGACGATGAAGACGGCGAGCAGGCGCGCGGGCCGCGTGTCGCTGGCGTTCTCGCTCACCCGGTGGTGTGCGCCAGGCTTCTCGAACCAGCCCTCGCCGGGCCGGTAGACCCGGGCCGGTTCGTCGTCCACCTGGCTCCGGACCTCGCCCTCCAACACGTAGGCGTAGATGAAGGCCGAGCCGGCGTGGCGGTGCGGGATGGATTTGGCCCCCGGCGGGTAGTCGACCAGATTGGAGACCAGCCGCTTGCCGGGGATGTTGGGGATGGGTTGGGCGCCGGCGACCGTGACGGTTTCGCGCCGCGGTTCGGGCTGTGCCGGCGCGGCGGCCGGGAGGGAGAGGGCCGCGACGAGGGCCGCGCCCAGGAGGGTTGGGAGGTGCATCGGGATCACTCCGGTTGCTGATCGACACGTGGTTCCTGAGGCGCCCTGACCGCGCTCCACGGTCCCGGTTCGCTCAGTCCCGGATGATCGTCGGGGCGGCGGAGAAGGGGCCAGGGGGGCTTGCGTCTGCTTCGTCGCCCGGCAGGTCGTTGGTGCAGGCGAAGCGCCGCTGCGTCGGGCCATGCTCGTCGAACTCCCAGTCCTCGTTGCCGTACGAGCGGAACCAGCGACCGCTGCCGTCATGCCGCTCGTAGGAGTGGCGCAGCGCGACCCGGTTCTCGTGGAAGGCCCACAAGTCCGCGGTCAGTCGACAGCTGGGCTCGCTCACCCAATCGCGGCGCTGAGGCTCGGCAACATGTCCCCGGCCGCCGATGATTTCAGCCCCACTGCGCCAATGGGTGTCTTTCGTATAAGCGGGCGATCTTTCTCAGGAGCGTGGCTGTTCCAGCCATCTTCGACCTGCGGAACGCGGCCGCATGGGCCGGCAGAGGGTCCCGGGGCACAACTGGCGCGCCCTGGTCGAGGCCGACGTCTCGCGCTGGAAGCGCGTCATCCGTAACGGGCTGCGCTCGCGAACCGACGGGCGGCAGGCCACCGAGGTCGCCGTCGCGGCCGACGTGCTGAACCGTATGTTCGACCTCGGGCGCCCGGAGCACGTCCGCATCGCATGATCCGGAACACGGCTGGGCCCAGTGCGTCCACACCGCCGATCCACGCAACGCAGTCCCTTGTGGGGCTGGTCAGGGTGCGTCGTCATCGCTCGAAGACCTTTACGCCATCGATCGTCGCCGCGATCACGCGCGAGGCAAGCCCCAGGAACAAGCCGGTCTCGACCAAGCCGACGACGGTGCGCAGTCGGCTGTCGAACGCGGCGGGATCCCCGATCGGCCCCGCCGCGCAGTCGGCGAGGTGGTTTCCGCCATCGGTCAGGAATGGCGTCCCGTCCGGACTGCGCCGCAGCACCGGCCGCACGCCCAACGCCTCAAGGCGCGCGAGGGTGGCCTGCCAACCGAAGGCGACCACCTCTACGGGCACCGCCCCTCGCCCCAACCGGTCCACCAGCTTGCTCCCGTCCACCGCCACCAGCATGCGCCGACTGGCGCTGGCGACGATCTTCTCGCGCAGCAATGCGCCACCCCGCCCTTTGACCAGCGTGAGCGAATGCGGCTCCACCTCGTCCGCCCCGTCGATCGTGAGGTCGACCTGGGTGTGCACCGCGAAGTCCGTGAGCGGCACCCCGATCCGGCGCGCGAGCGCCGCGGTCCGCTCGGAGGTGGGCACGCCCGAGACCCGCAGCCCGGCCGCGACCCGGACGGCGAGTGCGTGCACCGCCAGCTCCGCGGTCGAGCCGCTGCCGAGGCCGAGCACCATGCCGTCCTCGGCCTCGGCCACCGCCGCCTCGGCCGCCTGTTTCTTCAACGCATCCTGGTCGCTCATGCAAAGGGCTCCCAACCCTTGTCGAGCGCCAGCGGCCCGACCGGCGGCACCGGGCCGAGCGCGCGGAGGACCGCCGCCACGATCTCCCGCGGCCGGATCTCGACGGAGACGACGATGGCGTCCTCGTCCGCTTTCGGCTCCTCGAGGATCGTGGACTGGCTCCGTATGAAGCCCGTCGGCATGAAGTGTCCGTGCCGCGCCGCCTGCCGACGGGGGATCAAGCCACGGTCGCCCTTCACGTGCACCAAGCCGACGTCGGGCCGGCCGCTCCGCGGGACGTCGCGGTGGGCCCGCCGCAGCGCCGAGCAGGCGACCACGCCGTGCCCGCCCGAGGCCCGCCGCTCATCGATCCAGGCGGCGATCGCCCGCAGCCACGGCCAGCGTTCCTCGTCGTTCAGCGGGATGCGGGCGTGCATCTTGTCGAGGTTGGCCTCCGGGTGGAGGTCGTCGCCGTCCTCGAAGGCCCACCCCGATCGCCCGGCGAGCAGGGCGGCGACCGTCGTCTTGCCGGAGCCCGACACCGCCATCACGACGAGGACGGTGGGAGGATGCCCTACGCCGCTCACCGCCCGGCGGCCGCGCGGTCGGCGAAGACGGTGACCGGTCCCGCCGGCCGCACGCCGGCGGCCGGCAAGGCGGCGTCGCCCTCGAGGAGCCGCCGCAGGACCGCCCGCTTCTCTTCGCCC
>CADCWF010000245.1 GCA_902806345.1 uncultured Thermomicrobiales bacterium | reverse complement strand
CGCCTCTTCCTCTCCGCCAAGACCGTCGAGCACCACGTCTCGGCCATCCTCGCCAAGCTCGGCGCCCGTTCCCGCCGCGAGGCTGTCCAGACCGCCCGGGAGATGGGGGTCCTTCCACCAAGTTAGGGGACCCGTTCTCCCAATCTCAGGGTGCCTCCCCGATTCGGGACGGCGCCCGCTCCGGCAGAGTGGTCCTTGCCGGGCGGACCGGCGTTCCCGTCAGCAGGAGGTACCAGCCATGCCGCGATACCTGGTCGAGCGCGTCTTCCCGGAGGGGTTGGCCATCCCCGTGAGCGAGGAGGGGGCGGCGGCCTGTCAAGGGGTCGTCGCCAAGAACGGCGACCGCGGGGTGACCTGGGTCCACTCCTACGTCAGCGAGGACAAGTCGACGACCTTCTGCGTCTACGACGGACCGACCCCCGAGGCGATCCGGCGGGCCGCCGAGGGCAACGGGCTGCCGGTCGAGCGGATCACCCAGGTGCGCGTGCTCGACCCCTACTTCTATCGGTGAGGCCGTCGACCATCGACGGCCGCCAGAGCGGCCAAGACCCGGGCGGCCGAACCGCGCCGGGCAAGCAGAGGAGCCGGACGATGAACACCATGCGAGCGAAGCGGCGGGTCGGCCTCGACGGGATCGCGCTCGGGGTCGGGCTGGTCGGGGTGCTGGCGGTCGGCGCGCTGGGGGCGGCCAGGGAAACACCGGGGCCGGCACCGGTCAGAAGCGCGGTCGCCGGCCGCGTCGACATCGCCGCCGAGCTGGCCGCGGTGTCGTGGGCGGCCGGGGGGGCGATGCGGTCCCGGGCAGCGCCCTCCGGCGACGCCTGGGCGTCCACCCAGCAGTACCCGGGCCGGCCCTACTAGCGCGGTGGACAGGATCGTGGGCCACCATCGCCAATGGTCGAGGCACGGCATGCCGTGCGACTCGGGGACCCGTGGCTGGCGGCGGCGCTGTCCTCGGCACGGCGGAAGGACGGTTGCCCCGAAAGCGGGAGTAACCGATTCCTGAGGGGTGCCATGGTCATCGGCGATCGGTTCCAGGAGGGACCGCTCAGCCGCACCGGCGTTGCGACCCGGGAGAACGGTCGGGCGCGTCCGGTGTGCCCGACCGTTTCCTCGTCTCCTCGTCTGCGATCAGCGGCGGCCGGTCGCCTTCTGCACCACCCAGCAGACCAGCGCCAGCGGCAGCAGGAGCAGCCCCAGTGGCACCAGCAGGAAGGCGACGATCACCAGCGTGTCGGTCGGGTCGATCTGGCCGATCGCCCCGAGCAGCAGCCCGCCGACGACCGCGATCAGCCCCCAGGCGACCAGCGTCGAGGGCCGGGTGGTGGCGAACCAGTTGGCGTCCTCGTCGTCGCCCGGGTCCGGCCGCGGCGCCGGCTCGGCCACCGCAACCTCGGTGGCTCCCGGCGGCGAGTAGACGGACGTGATCGGGGCGATGGTGGTGGTCGCCGGCCCCCAACCATCCACCGTCCCAACCCCGGCCCCACCGGAGGTGGGATCGGCCGCGGTCACGCCCTCGCCGCCGACGGCCTCGGCCAGGCTCGGGACCTGGCCGCCGCCAGAACGGGCCGCCTCGGGTGCGGTCGGGCGGGGATCGCCGGTATCCCGAGGCGCGGCCGTCGCCGCTCGCCCGGGCGGCATCCAAGCTGCATCGGCTGGCGCTGGGGCCGGGACCCACGGATCGCCGGGGGGCGGGTCGGCCGCGGCCGTCGACCGCGGCGCGGCCGGGGCCGGCACCTGGGCCTGGGCCTGGGCCTGGGTCGCCGGCGGCACGAAGCCGGGCTCCCCGAGCTGCTGGCCGCAGGCGGCGCAGAACCGGTCGCCGGGGTGGATCGCCTTCCCGCAGGCGGGGCAGCGGTTGGGGTTCGGTTCGGTCACGGGTGGGTCCACCTCTCCTTGCCCGGTCCGTCGGCGGCTCCGGGGTTGGCTCCGGGCAGGGCTCCGGCGCCCGCGGTCGTCGCCTCCGGCACGGCTGCCCGGCAGCATCGGCCGGGCAGCCCCGCGGCGTCAAGCGGCTCGGACCCCTGTGGTATACACGCCGCCGGAGCGGCGGCAGGGCGAGCGGGCGGAGCGGGACCGGGCGGCGACATCCGAGTGGCGCCGGGCGGAGGACGGGTGGGCGAGACGGACGGGGTGGCCGGCGAACGCCGAACCGGAGCGGGCGCGGGCCACGGGTCAGGCTCCGGCGCCGGCGCCGGCTCCGGGCTCATCTACTGCGGCCTCTGCGGCGCCCTCAACCCCGCCACCAGCCACTTCTGCGCCGCCTGCGGGACGACCCTGGTCGACGCCTTCCACGCCACCGAGGGCACCCGCGTCTTCGAGCGGCCCGACCCGGCGGCCCGGCTGGTCGAGATCATCGCCGCCGGCCAGGAGCTGGAGGTCGTCGAGGAGTCGGACCCGGCGGCGCCGGCCGACTACGTCCGGGTCCGGATCCCGAGCGGCAGGCTCGGCTACGTCCGCCTCGCCGATGTCGGCACCGGGGCACCCGCCGCCGGCCCGGTGGTGGCGGGTGCCCCCGACATCAACACCAACGCCCGTGGCTGCGTCAGTTCCGGCGCCGCCCTGGCCGCCCTCGGCCTGCTGGTGATCATGGCCGTCTTCGGGCTGGTCATCATCCTCCGGGCGCGGCCGACCGACGCCGGCATCCTCTGGCTCTTCTACTGCTCGGCGGTCGTCCCCCTGCTGGCGCTCACCATCGGCCTCTACGTGGCCGCCCGCTCCCGCGAGGAGCGCCAGGCCGAGGACGAGGCGGAGCTCGCCGCCGGGGACGGGGCGCCGTCCGCCTGACGACCCGCGGCGGACCTGGAAACCCAGCCCCCCGCGCCGGAACTGGTCATCCGGCCCGCGCCGGGACCGACCGGTCCCCCTTGGAGGCATCCTCTTCCCCGCTCGTCCGCTCCCCGTCCAGCCGCCACCCGGCTCCGGGAAACGCCGGGCGGAGCTGACCGTCCGCGGCGTAGGCGTAGAAGCGGCCGTCCTCGCCCAGCAGCAGCAGGCGGCCCGGGTCGGTCGCCGCTTGGCCGACCACGGCAAACACGTTCGTCATCGTCATCGCGGGATTCCCCCCTTCCCGCCTCCGGAAACGGTCGGCGCCCCGTTGCCGTTTCGCCGCCGCCGCCCGACAATCCCCGACCGTGACCGCCCTCGCCGCGACGCTCCACGACCCCGCCGGCCGGATGCTGCCCCTCCTGAAGCGGCACGGGGCCGTCCTGGCCGCCTACGCCGCGGCTGCCGTCGCGGCGACGCCGGAGACCCACCCCGACGTGGTCGGCCTGCTCCGGGCCAGCGGCGCCAACCTCCTCCGCGGCGGGCCTGACATCGGCCGGGGGCGGCGCGATGCCGTCGCCGCCGCCTCCCGCGTCGCGGACGGCGACGTGCTCTGCGTCGATTTCGATCGCTGGCTGTTCTGGGCCGAGACGCACCCTGACGAGCTCATGGCCGTGCCAAAGCGGCTGGCGGGGCGCAGGCCCCTTCCCTGGTACGTCGCGGTCGGCCGCAGCCGCCGCGCCTGGGAAACCCACCCGGCCGCCCAGCGCGCCTGCGAAGCCCCGACCAACCGGGCACTCTCGCTGGCCGCCGGCCGGACGCTGGACGCCACCGCCGGCTGCTGCTGGCTGGCGCCGGAGGGGGTGCGGCTCGTGCTCGCCGCCTCGACCGAAGCGAGCAACGCGACCGACCTCGAGTGGCCCGCCATCGTCCTCCGCCACGATCCCCGCCGCCTCGGCTTCGTCCGGGTCGAGGGGCTGGCCTTCGAGACGGCGGCCTTCCACCCGCGCGAGGTCGCCGCCGCCGGCGGCCTTGCCGCCTGGGTCGCCGCCACCTACGACCGGCCGCAGGTGTGGGCGGCCCGCCTCCGCCTCGCCGCCGACTCCGCCGCGGCGCTGGC
>CADCWF010000244.1 GCA_902806345.1 uncultured Thermomicrobiales bacterium | reverse complement strand
GGACCCCGTTGGCGACGGCAAGGTAGGGGTCGGGCACGGTGAGCCGGAACGCGTAGGTGGCCTTGTCGGCCGGGTGCCCGTTGACGGGGAAGAGAAGCTCGGCCCCGAACGGCTCGCCGGCCAGGAAGAGCGTCCCCTCCGCCCGGTAGAGGCCGCCGAAGAGCTGCGGTTCTGCACCACCCCCTACCCCCAACCCCTCCGACGACGAGGCAACCGGCGTTGCGGGCTCCGCCGCTGCCGTTGCCGGCTCCGCCGCTGGCGTCGCCGCCTCGGCGGTCTCCACGAGCTGGGGGAACAACGTGGCGTCGTCGAGCAGGGTCGTCTCCAACCCGCCTCGATAGACGACCGACACGAGGAATCGCTCGCCCTGCCCGACCGGTGCCGCCGGCGTCACCGTCAGCTCGCCACCACGCCGGGAGAACGCGGCTGGCAGCGCGTCGACCGTCACCTGCTCGATCGCCGGCCCCCGGTAGTCGAGGTTGAAGGCGCACAGGGATTGGTTTGCCAGGGCCTCGATCGCCACCTCGCCGGCGGTGACGGCAGCGGCGTCGACGTCGAGGTCCAGGTCGAGCGCGTAGTGGAGGACGTCGTAGCCGCTGTTGCCGGCGAGCGGGAAGTAGCCGTCGCCGATGCCGCTGCTGCCGGAGGTGCATCCTGGCGCCACGCCTTGGGCAACCACCGAGGCGGCGGCCGGGAACGGGATCGCCAGTAGGAGCACGAGGGCAATTACCCGACTCCAGCTCCGTCTCATCGAATCTCCTCCTCGGCCCGCTGCGGCCGCGGCACTGGTCAGACTGCAGTTCGCAGGGGACGACCGGCGCCCCGCGGCCAAAGCGGCACCCGAATCGAGGGCTAGGACGTGGCCGCGGCCACCCGCTCCAGGTCGCCCGGGCCGCCCGAGGCCAGGTACTCGTCGTGGAACCCGGTCGCGGTCCCTTCGGGGCCGACCGTGAAGGTCAGCCCGCTGGGGCCGTAGGCGTTCTCGCCGAGGGGTTGCCAGGAGAAGGTGTCGCGGTCGTAGTGGGCGAGGGGGAACTCGAGTGGCGCCGGCCCGAGCCGCACCACGAGGTTGCCGCCGGCCTCGGCGATCTCGGCGTCTCCGTAGTAGTCGTTGCGGTAGGTCCCGACGTAGGCCGCGGCCGGCAGGGCCGGGGTGGGGTCGGCCGGCGGCGTGGTCCAGTCCGTTGCCGTCCCGTAGGTCGGCGCCGCCAGCGCCACGAAGTCCGGCGTGACGGTGTCCAGCCAGTCGCGGGCCACCTCGCCGCGTTGCGCCAGGTCGAGCACGCTGAGGCAGAGGGCCTCGGGGGCGCCGACCGGCTCCCCGTTGGCCAGGGCGATGATGCCGAACCCGGCCGCCGGCAGCAGGAAGACCGCCGTCCCGGCGCCGAGGTCAAAGGCGCCGGAGTGGCTCCACTGCGGCGTGCCGAAGTCGGTATAGGAGACGTTCCAGCCGAGGCCGTAGAAGCCGGCCCGCTGGGTAGCGGGGTCGGAGGGCACGCGGCTGACCGACTGCGGGATGTGGGTCGGCGCCAGGGCCGCGGCTGGGATCAGCTCGGTGCCGTCGTAGGTGCCCTGACTGAGGACGAGGCGGACCCAGCGGGCGAGGTCGTTCACGGTCGAACTGACGCCGCCGGCCGGCGACTCGGGATCCGGGTTGCGCTGCTGGGGCGTCACCTCCCAGGCGCCGTTCCGCCGGACGTGGGGGATGGCGCGGTCGGCCTGGGCCATGTAGTCGGCGAAGCGGGAACTGGTCTTGGTCATCCCGAGCGGGGCGTAGAGCTTCTCCCGGCAGAGATCCTCCCATTCCATCCCGGCCGCGCTGGCGGCGGCGACCGCGGCGGCGGTGAGGCCCTGGTTGGTGTAGGCGTAGCCTGCCCGGAAGGAATATTCCGGCTCGGCGAAGCGGAGGCGACGGAGGACCTCGGCGCGCTCGTATCCGAGGTCCTCCAGCAGATCGCCGACGTGGTCGGCGAGACCGCTGCGGTGGGCGAAGAGGTCGGCCAGGGTGACGTTCTGGGTCGGCCAGGCGTCGTGCAGGGCGAAGCCGGGGTCGACGTCCGCCATCCGCGAGTCCCAGGCGACGACCCCGTCGCCGACGACCGCCGAGACGACGGTGGAGGCGAGGCATTTGGAGACGGAGGCGAGCTGGAAGACGGTGTCTGCGTCGACCCGCTGATCCGTGCCGATCTCGCGGACGCCGAAGCCGCCGGCGAAGACGACGGCGGCGTCGTGGACGACGGCGACGGCCATGCCAGGTACCCCGGTCCGAGCCAGGATGTCGGCGGCGAGCTCGGGCAGCCGTTCGACGACGAGGTTCGCCCGCCCCGGCGTGACGTCGCCGGGCGCCCCATCGGCGACGGGCGAGGCGGCGGGCGGGCTGGCCTCCTGCGCCAGCAGTCGGTTCGGCAGCGCGGCCGTGGCGGCGGCGCCGGCCGCGAGGCTGGCCCCCGTCCGGATCAGGGCGGCGCGTCGGGTCACCGGCCGGGTCAAGGGCTTCGACGGAGATCGGGGGGTGAGCGTGTCCATCGGTGGCAGCCTCGCTTTCCACGGTAAGCCGGTGCCGCCTCAAAGTCGGCGGCGCGCGTTCTCGGATGCGTGCTCGACGTCGGATCGTCTGAGCGGTCCCTTGCCGCCCGCGGCGGTTTCAGGGGTGACTCGACTCCTTCCCGCTAGCCCCAACCGCACGTGCCGCCGAGGCAGAGCAGGTTCCCGCAGCACAGGGAATGGTCGTCACTCAGCGGGCCGCCGCAGCTTCCACCCTCGTAGCGGCAGCAGTGCCGCGCGCCGCCATACGGACCGTAGACGTAGCCGGTGTCGGCGCAGTAGGCGATGCCAAGCTCCGGGTAGGAGTTGTCGCACTGCTCGTCGGAGATGCAGGCCTGGCCCGGCGGAAAGCCGAACCCGGTCTGGTTCAACCCCGAATTGCCACCGCTGGGATAGCCCGCAGCCGCCCCGGGGTCACGGCAGACCCCGTTCATGCACCCGAGGTCGCCGCAGCAGCCGCCGTCCCAGCCGCAGCGACTGCCCGCGAGGGCGCAGCAGCGGTAGTCCCCGGTCTGGGCGACGTAGTCGCACGAGACGGCGGTGTCGGCCGCCACGCACTGACTGCTGTGCTGGCATGGGTCGCCCGGACCGGCGTAGGAGCAGATGCCGCCGAGGCAGGAGGCGATGCCGCAGCACGCTTCGTCCGAGCCGCACCGGCTCCCCGCGTAGGTGCAGCAGTTGAACGGGCCGTCGTAGGCAAATCCGTTGTCGGCGCAGACCTGGGGGGCGTCGGCGCCGCGGCATTGGGTATCGTCGTAACACGACTCCCCCGGACCCAGGAACCACCCCTGCGCTACCGCCGAGGAGCGGCCCCGTGCAGTAAGAAGCCCTGCGGCCAGTCCCCCGAGGAGTCCCCGCCGCGAGCCCCGACGGGCCAGCCTGCGGGCGACATCGTCGAACCGGTGTCCGTCCACGACTTCTCTCCTTCCCGCGGTGGAGTCTTTGTGCCAAAGAACGCTGCCCGCCGCCATCCCTGCTCCGCCACTTGCCCGTTCGTGCGGCGCGGAGGATCGCCGACGATCTCCGCGAGGTCGTCGCCGCATGCCGCAAGCTCCCTGGCCGACCGGAGCGAACGGGCCATCCGCTACCCTCCGAGCCGGTCCCGCACTAAGGTGAAGATCGTCCTGGCCGCGGCGATGTACTGCCCCATCACCTCCGAGGTCGGCCCTGCGTCGGCGTCGGTCCAGTTGTTCAGGAGGGCGAAGTAGACCCACCGGTCGGGCACGTACAGGCCGCCGGCGAACGTCAGCACGTGGGTCGCCCCATCGCTCTCCTCGACGTCGATGCTGCCGCCCTTGCCGAAGCCGCTGACGCCGAGCGGCATCGAGGCGGCGACCGAGTCGGCCAGCCCGAGGATCGCGCGG
>CADCWF010000243.1 GCA_902806345.1 uncultured Thermomicrobiales bacterium | reverse complement strand
GCGCCCGCCTCCACTCCGTCCGCGTCCTCAAGGCCGGCCCCGGTAACCCCTCCGGCGTCGGCATGATCTCCACCCTGATCTGCGGCCTCGAGTGGGCCGTCGCCAACGCCGACGTGATCGACGTCGTCAACATGAGCATCACCGGCGGAGCAGGGTCCAACGAGGACACCGATGCTTGCTCCGGCAGTCCGCTCCACACCGCCGTCTGCGCCACCGTCGACGCCGGGATCTCGGTCGTCGTCGCCGCCGGCAACAGTGCGGTCGACGCGACGCTCACGATCCCGGCCACCTACGATGAGACCATCGCGGTGTCGGCCCTGTCGGACCTCGACGGGGTCTTCGGGGCAGCGGGGACCATCTCCTGCAATGCGGCCTACCAGGACGACACCTTCGCCAGCTACAGCAACTTCGGGCCGGACATCGATATCGCCGCCCCGGGCAGCTGCGTCCGCTCCACGAGGGCCGGCGGCGGCCTCACGTCAAAGAGCGGTACCAGCATGGCCGCTCCCCACGTGGCCGGCGCGGCGGCCCTCTACCTCGCCGCTAACCCGGGCGCCTCCCCGAACGACGTCCGGGCCTGGCTCCTCGGCGCCGGCTCCCAGCCGCAGAACAGCCTCGTCGGGTTCACCCGCGACCCCGACGGCGATCGCGAGCCCGTCCTCTGGCTCGGGGACGGCGGCCAGCCCACCATGACGCCCACGAGGACCGCAACCCCAACTGCCACGCCGACCAGCACTCCCCTCCCGGCAACGTCGTACCGCCTCTCCGGCGGTGGCCGCTCCCCCAACTCCGCCTCCTACACCTATGTTCGCGACGGGAACCTCGCCACCTCCTGGAAGACCAATCGCTTTTCGTCCGGCCCGCCGGCCAGCGCCTTCGTCTACACGGACCTCGGCAGCCCGAAACCGATCGGCACCATCCGCTGGACCTTCGGCGAGTACGGCTACGCGGACGTCTTCCGGGTCGAGGTCTCGAACAACCTCTCGACATGGACCCAGATCACCCGGCGCAACGGGAAGCTGCCCGGCCAGTGGATCGAGGCCCGGCTGTCGACCCCCGTCACCGCCCGCTACGTCCGCTTCTTTTTCGAGAACCCCCGTGGCGACCTCTACCTCGGCGGCCTGGCTGAGATCCAGGTCTGGGCGCCGGGCGAGTCCCCGCTGCTCCCCACCGCCACCCCGCCGCCTACCTCGACCCCCGCACTCGGGGACTCCGGCGCCTACGTGATCGTCAACAGCACCCAGTCCAGCAACTCCCTGGACGCCGGCCTCGCCCACGATGGCAGCGAGTCCACCAGCTGGCGGACCAGCTACGGGATCCCGGCGCCCCTCAGCGCCGAGGCCCGCTTCCAGATCAGCTCGGTCCAGCCGATCGGCCTCGTGAGCTGGGTCTTCAACGTCGGCGGCCGCGCCGATGCCTACACGATCCAGGTCTCCGAAGACGGCCAGTTCTGGGAGACGGTCCTCACCGGCACCAACGCGCCGAGCGGCGTGTGGCAGCAGGAGAAGCTCGCGGCCGACGTGACCGGCAGATTCATCCGCTGGCGCTTCACCAACCCGAACGGCGACGCGGTCGTCGGCAGCCTGGCCGAGGTCGAGATCTACCCACCCCTCGTCTCCGTCAGTCCTCCCGACCCGTCCGCCACCTCGTCGGCTACCCCGTCCGGCACACCCTCCGCGACCGCCATCCCGACCGGGACGCCGGCGGAGACCGCGGAGCCGACCAGGACGCCGACTCAGCCCCCTGTCGATGCGTCCCCGGTCACCGACGACGAGACTCCCACCCCTGCTCCAACCGAGACGCCCCCCCCGGACGTCGTCTCTGAGACCGGGACCACCGTTGCCGAGCCAGGCTCTCTGTCTGAGACGCCCACGCCCTTGCCATCGTCCTCCCCGACCGAGATTGGCACCGACACGTCGGCGGTGGCCGCCGAAGAGTCCACAACCGAGAGCCAAGAGCCGGCAACAACTGCCCTCCTCCCCGTCGTTGGCGTCCGCCGAACCTCCAACACGGCCAACGGCTGGACTGCCCTCGATGGCGACCCGACCACCGTCTGGCGAACGACCGTCGTCCCGCCTGGTCGCCTGGCGATCCTTACGCTGGACCTCGGCGCTCCGGTCGAGGTTGACGCCCTCCGGATTCTCGTCGCGGAGGACGGATTCGCCGGCGCCATCACCCTGGAGGTCTCCGACGACCTCGCGACCTGGTCCGCGGTCGCCGCCCCGATGGCCGCCGACCTCCCCGCCGGCGCCTGGACCGCCATCCCCTTTGCTGTCCCGGCCCAGACCCGCTACGTCCGCCTCGTCGTCGTCAACCCCGGCGACCTAGACATCCTCGGCGGTGCCGCCGAGCTCGAGGTCATGTCCGCAGCCTAGAGGTCGGGCCGGCATGCCCCGATGACGGAAGAGGCGAGTCCTCCATGCCCTACAGGGCCGGAACGGCACCACCGACGGTCCGTTTTACGGAAGGGACTCGACGGCGCCGGCAACGCGACCTACGTCGTCACGTCCTGCACCTTCAATCGCGAGCATGGGTACGGAGAGGTGATCGACGCCGAGCGGCATCACTCGCCGCTCGGCGAGGTCATGGACGGGGGGCGGCCTCGATCAGGCGGCATTCGGACCGAGTTGCTCCGCCATGGACGCGTCGTTGTCCAAACCACGTCCATTGGCTGTTCACGATCGATCTGGCGAGCTCCGAAGTTCGGCCGGGTGGCGACCCATGTCGTCCGCAACGAGCGCCCGTTCGACGTCCTCCTCGACGCCACAACCACGCCCACCTATCCCGATGGCCAGACGACGCAAAGAGATCAGCATCGACGAATCACCGTAGGGGCTGCCGCCAGCCGACCCTACCTGTCATCAGGCGATGAGCGGCTGTGCCGCCGTCACCTGCTTGTGGTCCGAAGCGCCTACCGCCTCCTCGCCTCGCGCCGGGATCCCCTGTGGCCCGCGCACCAGCAGCACGTACATGATCGCCAGCACCGGCAGGTGACCGATCAGCTCCGCCGGCGGCAGGAACACGATCCCCGCGTTGAACGGCAGCCACAGCGCCAGGATCACCACCCGCGGCAGCTTCCCGGACAGCAGCGCCGCGCCCGACACGCACTCCACGATCCCTGCCGCGTAGACGAACCGCTGGTCCGTGAACCAGTCGATCCCAGCCAGCTTCGGCAGGTTGAAGTCGGGGTACTCCCGCAGGAACGCCTCGCCGAGCTCCACCGCCACCAGCTTCTCCGTGAACGCCAGCGTGATCAGCGAGATCGCCAGCGTCACCCGCAGGATCGTCAGGGCGTGCGGCACCAGCCCGTGGACGACCCCTAGACTCCACCCCTCCGGCCGCGGCCCGCCCAGCAGCACCCCCCGCCCCAGCGCCACCAGGTAGAGCGCGATCCCGACGAAGAGCAGCTGCTCTAGCACCTCGTACCACGGCGCGAAGGCCAGGCCGAGCACGACCAACCCCACAGTGATCGCCGCCCCGACCCGAGCCAGCACCCCCGTGATGAAGCTGAACGCCGCGACCAGCATCACCCCCGCGATCGCGATGCCAAGCGCGTTCTCCGGGAGGTCGATGTTCGGGACGAACAGGTTCAGCCGCGTGGCCGAGAAGATCATCGTCGTCGCAACCTGGACGCCCAGGATCGCCGCCGCGCTCGGCTCCGCCCCCTGCAGGAAGGCCGGGCGCGGCCAGAGCGGGTCGCCCAGCCGCCGTTCCGCGACCGTCAGCGCCCCGACCACCGCCAGCGACGCGACCACCGCGATCAGCACCGGCAGCGAGAGGAGGTCACCCCAGTCCGGCGGCGTCTGCTCGTCATCCGGCACGAACCACCGCTCGTGCGCGGCCACCGACGCCGGCGCCGAGATGAACGCCAGCGCGACCGCGGAAAGCGCGACATAAGGTCGCAAGCGCC
>CADCWF010000242.1 GCA_902806345.1 uncultured Thermomicrobiales bacterium | reverse complement strand
TTAATCCGCCGCAGTTCGTCGCGGCCGGCGTGGCCGGAGACGTGGACGCCGCGATCGAGTGCGCTGTAGACCACGTGCGTTCCACGGCGGAACAGATTGTCGATCGTCCGCGTGACCGTCTCCTCGTTGCCCGGCACCGGCGTTGCCGAAACGAGCACCACGTCACCTTGGCCGACCCGGATTTTCGGGTGCTCGGCAGCGGCAATCCGCGCCAACGCCGCCGCCGCCTCGCCCTGGCTTCCCGTGATGACGAATACCCGCTGGTGCTTTGGCAGACGGAGCACTTCGTCGAGCGAGAGCAGGAGCCCATCGGGAGGATCAAGATAGCCAAGGTCGAGCGCGACCCTGGCGTTCTGCTCCATGCTCCGGCCGGCGACCGCCACCTTCCGCCCGTATTTCTTGGCCGCCAGCAGGGCCATGTGGATGCGGCTGATGTTGGAGGCAAAGGTGGCGACGATAACCTGCCCCTTCGCCTCCCGGATCGTCGCGTCCATCGTCTCCAGCACCACCCGCTCCGACGGGGTGCTGCCGGCCGTCTCCACCCGGACCGTGTCCGAGAAGAGCGCGAGTACCCCGCGATCCCCGAGCTGGCGCAACAGACGCTCGTCGGTCGGCCCGCCCATGACCGGTGTCGGATCGAACTTGAAGTCCGCGGTGTCGATGATGGTGCCGACCGGTGAGTGAACCGCGACGGCGTTGGTGTCCGGGATCGAATGGGTGACGTGGACGAACTGAGCCGAGAGCGCTCCCATCTGGACCGTCTCGCCAGGCTGCACCGGCCTCAAGTCCACCAGTTTGTCGAGCCGGGACTCGTTCAGCTTGGTCTCGATGAAGCCGAGCGCCATCGGCGATCCGTAGACGGGGATCGGGGCTCGGTCCTGGAGCTGGGGGAGGATGTAGGGAAGCCCTCCGATGTGGTCTTCGTGACCGTGGGTAATGACGATCCCGCGGAGGTTGCCCAGCCGCTCCCGGACGTAGCGGACATCGGGGATGATGAGGTCGACCCCCCGCTGCTCCTCTTCCGGGAACTTGCCGCCGCAGTCGAGCAAGATCATGTCCCGTTCGTACTCGACGAGCGTCATGTTCTTGCCGACTTCTCCGACGCCTCCAAGCGGGATGACGCGGAGCTTTCCTGCCGTCCCTGCGGCCGAGGCACCGCTACCACTGCGACCGGAACGTCCCGCCTGCGGTCCGCGCCGCCGGCCACCGCTGGTGCCTTGGTCGATGGCAGCATGACTTCCTGCCCCACCGGATTCCGGTCGCCGCTTCCCTCCGCCCCGACCGGACCCCGCGCCACCGTCTGACGGGGCGCCCGATGTTTGTCGACCGCGACTGCCGTCCCCGGATCGTCGATCGCCGGAGTCGCCCCGTGGTTCTGCTCGAAGGGCATCGCTGGTGATTTCGGAGCGGTCGCTCCGTCCCCGCGTGGGAGCGGTGGGGACGTGCGGTGCCCGGTCGGGGGACCGGCGGGGAGGGGCCTCTTCATCGCGCCGGGGTCGACGCATGCCTCCTCGGCCGCCTCCGGTTCGCCCCGTGGCATTCCCGCGGCGATCCGAGTCCGTTTGCCCCGTCTGCCGCTGGGTCGAAGTCGACCGGTTCTCTTCAGGGACTGGTCTCGACCCCGCTTCTCGTCCGCGGTTGCGCGTCGTCGTTCGGCGGTCGGGAACCGCACCGCCGTCGCCAACGTCCGGCTCGCGACGTTCCCGCTCTTCCTGATTATCTTTCCGATCTGTCACGGTGTCCTCATCTCTCTTGGGTCGTGCCGGCTAGTTCCGGCGTCACGGGTCTGGCTAGGGGCTGACGTTCCTGCCGGGGGTGAGGGTCGCAACCGGCACCGACTCGGTTCCGCAAATCCCGGTCATCCACGCAAATCCGTTCGGCGCGACGCGGTCCTATGGAGGGCACAAATCGCGGGACTGCTTTCCCGGCCGACAATGAGACGCTCGTTATTCCGTTCACCCCGACGCTCGAGGGCCTACCCGACCCAACGGCCTGGCGTCGACGCTGCGGATTAACTCTGCCTGCCCAATCCCACACCCGGCCGGCCAACGCGATCTCTTCCGAATCCAAGCTGCCCGCGGATCGGTGATGATTCGGTGCAGGTGGACATGACGCGTTTCCTGGCCGCCACTGACCGCCCGGACGACGACGGGGTGATCGAGGCACGTCACCAGTGGGGTGGCCGGCTCCGATGCCGGTTCAACCCTTGGTTGGCGTAAACAAACAGCCGATCCCGTCGACTCGGAGACGCCCCAGCTGAGGGCGACGATCGAGCCTTCGTTCGTTTCCGCTCCTGTCACCGAGTCCCTTCGATGAATGACCGGCGGGAGCACTCTGTTAGCCCGCCGAAAGAAACCTCCATCGCTTCCGATACCAAGCGTGCTCGCCTGTAGGAGCGCCCGAATGCCGTTGAGCCGGGAATCTCGCCTTCTAATTCTTCGAGCTTCCCGTACCGAGCATCGGCAGTTCCGGAGAGTGACGCTGACGCTGGCCGACCGGTCCTGGCTCGCGCTCCCGCTCGATGCACGGCTCCGCTTTGATCGAAAGGCCACGTAGTGTCTCGTTTCGCCGGAGCGATCCGGTCGAGATCCGTCCGCGCTAGTGTAGCCCTTCCGACCGGACCAGACAGGCTCTCGTCCGACCACCGCTACCGGAGCCACGGGAGGTAGAACAGTGCGGTCAGGATGAGCACGATGGCGACCACCCCGAGCACGCAGCCAACTCCGAGCACGCTCCCCGTGCCGGTGGTCTCGCTTGTCGGCCGCCGGAGACGGCTTTGGTCGCCCCCGGTGGCCGCAGTCTCCTCGCGGACCGGTTCCTCCGCGGGACGCACACCAGGTCGCAGGCTGGTCAAATCACGGCCCTGGCTGGTCGTCCGGCACCGGTCCGAACAGGAAGAACGCATCCATCAACCAGGAGCCATCTTCGAAGACGAAGTCCATCCGCTGGGGGAGCGGCTCCCCCCCAAATGTCACCTCGACGTAGGCCCAGGCTTGCGACGAGCCGACCATCGTCAGGTTTCCGATCCGCTGGAAGGAGAGGGGGGTCGTCATCAGCGTCTGCAGCGTCGCGGCAAACTCGGGGAGCGGCCCGATCATGCCGAGCTCACCGAGAACCCTCCGGCTGTGCAAGGGCAGGAACCGAGCTGCGTCGCCGGTTGCCCAACACCCCGTGCCCTGGCGGAGGAGGCGGTCGACGGCCTCCTCAGGATTGGTATCGCTCGCCAACCCCTCCTGCGCGGCAACACCGCCAGCCGCAACCGGAGTCGCCTCCGCTGGCGAGGGTGTCCCCGCCGGTTGCGCTAGCATCGGCATGGCTCCCAGCGGCGTGGTCGTACAAGCTTCGAAACTGGCAAATGGGCGGGTTGAGAACAAGAGACGGCGGTCGGTGCAAGCATCGTTGACGGGCGTCAAGGTCAGCCCGGTCTCGTCGAGCTTCCATCCATAGGTCGCCGAGACCGTCGGATCCGTCGGCGTCCCGCACCCGATGATCCCGTTCCAGTCGTTCAGGGTCAGGGTCGAACCGGCAATCTCGTAGGTTCCCGATGCGACCCGCCCCACATCCTGGCGCTCCATTTCATACGTTCCATCGGCGTTGAACGTGGCTGTCCACAGGCCGAGGAGCGCGGCGCTCCCGGGCAAACCCAGCGGCAGATCGGGTTTGGCGATCGTTACGGTGTAAACACCCGTCAAGTCGGGGGCGGCTCCCTCCTGTGCCCGCCCGGGTGCAGCCGATGCCTGGATCAAAAGGCCGAGCAAAAGCACCGCGCCGAGGACGTGGAGCAGGGGGCCAGCCGCTAAGATTGCGGTGTACGGGCTCGGGGTCCGCCGGATTGGCATCGAGTTCACTCCTGGGTCGGGCAGTCGGAGGGCGTCGTCGGGCCGAACACGCCTCCAGAGTGACAGAAACGGTGCTTGC
>CADCWF010000241.1 GCA_902806345.1 uncultured Thermomicrobiales bacterium | reverse complement strand
CCCCAAGGGCGTCGACACCGCCGTCTACGCGCTTTCGGAGCAGGTGGTCAACGGCGCCTTCGCCGGCGGCGAGCAGAGCCTCGGCCTGGCCGAGGGCGGCGTCGACCTCCTCAACCCCGGCGGCTTCGTGCCCGAGGAGGTGATGGCCATCGTCGAGCGCTACAAGCAGGCGATCATCGACGGCGCCATCACGGTCCCGGCCGACGAAGAGGAGTTGGCCGCCTACACGCCGACGGCGCCGGACGCCCTGCCAGCCGCCGCCGCCACGCCGGCGGCAGGGGCGACCCCGGCGGCGTAGGACCGTTCCCGACGGCCCCGCTCCGTCTCGAGCGGAGCGGGGTGCGCCCTTCCCGATCGAACAGCACAGATCTCGCCTTAGCCCGGCCCTAACGGGACCAGGCGGAGGCAACGATGGACCCCGAAGGCCCGAAGCGTCGGGCCGTGGTCGGTGTTGCCGATCCCGCCGCAACGCCCCCTGCTCCTTCCAACGTGACCCGCCCGGGGCAACAACTCTGGCCCTGGAGCGCGTTTCACACCTCGGCAGCGTGGCAGACGTGCCGGCTCGCCGTGGATCATTGCCCCGTGCCCCGGCCCGCTCGACACCGCAGCAGGTGCTGCTGGACCCCCTTCTTGCACTGTTCCTGGGGACGGTGGCCCGGGAATCGGGTGCCGCAGAGGCGCGATGACCGACGAGCGGGGGAAGAGATCCGTGGTGGTGCCGTCCGACCGGCAGGAGCTGTACCGGTTCGTCGACCGTGCGCTCTTCTGACTCGAAGCCGCTACCGTCGTAGCCCTGCTGGTGATCACGTCGGTGCACCCCAGGTCCAGCCTAGTCGGGCTCCCAACCTGGGGGATCGTCCGGCCCGTCGCCGGCTACGCCCTGCTCGCCGACCTGATCCAGAACCACGCCCGCTCGCTGCGGGCCTTGCGGTGGAAGTCCGTCGCGGACCTCCCGGTGACCGCGCTGGCCTACCTCCTGGCAGGGGAGCCCGGCGGACCGCTCTTCGTCCTCTTCATCCTGGCTATCGACTGCGCGGCCGCGAGCATGACGACCCGTGGCACCCTCCTCTACGCCGCCGCGGCAACGGCCGGCGCGGCGTTCATCGACCTCGTGCTCCTCCTGGACGCGGCGAGCGGGGCGGCCCTACCGGACCTCAGCACCCGCCTCGTCGTGCTCGCCCTCGCCGGGGTTGGGACGGCCGTGGTGATGCGCCCGCTGCTGCTGGAGCGGGAGGTGGCTCGGTCGGCGCGCGGCGAGGCCGCGTGGTTGGCCGAGTTGGACCGGCTGCGCGCCGACTTCGTCGCCTCGGTCTCGCACGACTTGCGCACGCCGCTCACCGCCTGGGCGCCCATCACCGTGCTCGCCCGTCCAGGCCCACCTCCCCTCCGTCGACAAGTTGGGCCGTTTCTGCGACGTCGGTTACGGTGTGCCGCACACGTTCTTGGAGTGCGGGTTTGCGCGATGCCCCGGCTCGGCGGCATTGGCACACCGGTTCCGGGTGGCAGCCGTCTCCGAGCCTTCCCGGAGGCACGCGGCGCGGTCGCCGGGGCACCGGATGAGGGCGGAGCCGGGGAGATCCGCCGAGCGGCGGGGGCGTTTGCCGACACGCCCTGGGCGGTCACTTCCCACTCGGGGCCCGGCGCCGGGGCGGCCGGGTCGCCCATCGAGCGGTTGGGGCGGTTGATCCAAAGCAGGCGCTCCCGGCGAAGAAGCGTCGTAGGCGATTCGTGGCCGAACGCGGGGACGACGACCTGATCGCGGCGATCGCGCGCCGCGATCCGAATGCCCTTTTGGCGCTGTATGGCCGGCACGGCCGGCTGGCGTTCGCCCTCGCCTACCGCGTCCTCGGCGACGCCCAGACGGCCGAGGAGGCGGTGCAGGACGCGTTCCTGCAGGTGTGGCAGCGCGCCGCCTCATGCGACGTCGGGCGCGGCAGCGGCCGCGGTTGGTTGCTGACCATCGTGCATCGCCGGGCCATCGACGCGCGGCGCCGCTCTCGCCACCGGCTAGAGATGGGGCTGGACGCGGTCGAGGCGACGCTGGCGGCGCCGGACGCGTGGGACGAGGTTGTCCACGGGCTCGAGCGCGACGAGGTCCGAGCCGCGCTCCGGATGCTGCCGGAGGGGCAGCGGCAGGCGATCGATCTGGCCTACTACGAGGGGCTGACGCACCGGGAGATCGCGGAGCGGACGGGCACGCCCCTCGGCACGGTCAAGGGCCGGCTTCGGCTCGGGCTGGAGAAGCTGCACGCGACGCTCGTGGCGGCAAGGGCGCAAGGTGGCGGGCAGGCGGAGGAGGGCGGCGGCGGCGGGGTCGCTGCGCCCCTCGCGGCCGATCGTCGGGGAGGTGGCGGTGCAACCCGCGGACGCTGACCGAGACCATAGCTACTTCCGAGATCTCCTCGGTGCCTACGCGCTCGGAGCGGCGACGCCGGAGGACGTGGACGCGGTTGCGGCGCACCTGGCTGGCTGCAAGGGCTGCCGCGCCGACCTGGCCCGGTTGCGGGCGGCCGCGCGGGCCCTGCCGCTCGCGCTGGAGGATCGCGAGCCACCGCCGACCCTCCGCGACGGCATCGAGGCCGTCGTCCTGCGCGAGCTGACTGGGGCGGGCCAACCGGAAGCCCAGGAACGGCCGGCGTCGGTCCCGCGGTCGCGCCCGGGGCGCGCCGCAGCGCCGGTCCCGCCGCCCAGCCCCCGCCCCGACCACCGGTTCGTCTCCCCGTGGGCCGCCGCCGCGCTCCTGCTCGCCTTCTCGCTCGGGATGCTGGGCTGGAACCTGCGCCTCCACCAGGACCTGGGCCAAGCGGAGGAATCGGCGTCGGTCGTGCTGCGTCCGGCCCGGCCGACTCTGCTCGGGGGGGGCGGCCGGCTAGCCTGGACGGAGGACCGCGAGACGATGGTCGTCACCGTCCGCGGCCTGCCCCCGCTGGCGCCCGACCTCATCTACGAGCTCTGGCCGGTGCGCCCCGACGCGGTTCCAGCCAGCCCCACCGCCCAGCGGGGGACGAATTCCACGTCGTGACCCTGCCGCTCCTGCTTCACCTCGGGGAGCCGCCGCACCCTGATGCCCGGAAGGGAACCGCCACCCTCGGTTCTCGATCGAAACATTCGAGCCGCGCCCCCACGGCGGCTTGCTCGCTCCGGACCGAGCAATTCGCGCCCAAGCGAGCGGATTGGAGGACGACTGCGGCGCATCGTCCCCCCTGCCGGCCCCGCTCCCGAAAGCAACACCGCAACCTCGCCGAGGGGAGGCACCTCTTGCCAGCCGCTTTCTCTCTTGTCCGGCCGGCCGCGGCCCCCGGTCCGCACTACGGTCGGCCGGAGCGGGACCACCCCCAGTCCTATGCGGCCGCACGCCTGGGGTGAGCTGCCACGGCGACCCCGGGCGTGGGCGGCACCGCCCCTGGTGCGATCACGCCAAGTTGCAGGAGCAGCCCCAGGTCGTCCTGCAGGCCCCAATGCTCGGCGATTTTGCCGTCCTCGAACCGGTAGATGTGGTACCCCACGAACTCGACCGGCAGGCCGGTGGCGGGGATGGCTCCCAGCGCCCCCTGCTGGCTGCCTCGCCAGGTCACGCGCAGAGCGATCCGCTCGCCCTCAGCGAGGAGGTCATCCACCTCGACCTGGACGTCGGGGAACGTGGCGCGGAACGCGCGGACGAACGCCTTGAACGCCTCGGGACCGCTCGCCCCGTCGGGACCGGCCTGGTGGTCGAGGTAGCCGGCGGCGAGCGCCTCGTCGACGACGTCGAGGTTGCCCGCGTTGAATGCCTCGGCGATGATCCAGCGGACAAGATCCTTGTTGGTGTCCGAGGGAGAGTCAGCCCGCGCGGCGCCGACCGCAGCCGGACTGGCGGGCAGCAGACCGGCGGTCGCGAGGGCGAACGCCCGGGCGAAAACGGCTCTGCGTCGCATGCGCCACTCCTTCAC
>CADCWF010000240.1 GCA_902806345.1 uncultured Thermomicrobiales bacterium | reverse complement strand
GATCATTTCTGATCCCCGCCCCGGTCGGGCCGTCGGGTCGGAGACCGATATCCCTGCTCTCCCAGACCGCGACGCGCAGCGGACTCGGAACGGACGGGTCACTTGAAGGACATCTGCACCCTCTCCCGCGCACTAGGAGAGGGTGCAGGTGGGGGCAAGGGGTGAGTCCGACGCCGGCTTCGCCCGGTTTTCTCTCCCTAGTAGCGGCACGCCGGGCCGGGTGGCCGGGTCGGTCTACGCCTCGGCGTCCGCTTCCGCCTCCGGGGTGGCGCCGGCTGCCGGCTCTTCCCCGGTCACCTCGGCGGCGCGCTCGACGCCGACGATCGTCACCTGACCGAAGGTCCGGGCGCCGCGGCGTGCGGGCGCCAGGTAGGCCACGCCCGAAAGCTCCGACTCCCCCTCGGCGGCGAGGCCGAACGTGACGCCGCCGTCCTCGTCCTCGAACCCGCCGACGTCGCCGCAGACGAGGGGAGCCTCCGGCTCACCGACCACGACGGCGTGCGGGGCGTCGAGGACGGTATCGAACGGGACCTCGACGGTGGTGAACGACTCGGCGGCGGCCCGGGCCGTGGCGGCGCCGACCGCCTCGCCCTCCGCCGGCAGGGCGGGGTCGAGCTCCGCCACCACCTCGCCGAGGTCGCCGCAGGCTCCGGCGACGATGGCGACGGGATAGGCGGACTCCTGGGCGAGGGCGGGCGCGGCGGCGAGGCCGGCGAGGGCGAACGATCCGACGAGAACGGTGCGGCGCATGCGAGGACTCCTCCTGCTCGTGCGGGCATCGGCTGCCGATGCCTCCGTGCTCCCCAACGCGACCGCGGGCATTCCGGTTCCGCGGTCGCGCGGCTCCGGGGAATGCCACGGGGCCGCGGTGGCCCCCGCGAACGGCGTGCCAGCGTGGCGGTGGCGAGGGCCAGGCAGGCTGCCCCTGCCCCGCCAACTCCTCCAGCCTCGTCACGTAGCCGTCCAGGACGGCAACGGCCTGGCGGAACGGCTCCGGCGAGCGCATGTCGACGCCCGCCTCGCGGAGCCTCGATCGGGTCCTGGTTGCCGGCCTGCTAGCCCGGCCGGTAGACGGTCCCGTCTTCGCGGAGCCACTTCGGGTCCGGCTGGGTGCTTCCACCGACGCGCTCGTTCCCCTCGCGGTCGGTGCGGACGTAGGCATGGAACATGAATCGAACTCCGTCGGCGTCGGAACTCGCGACGAGAAACATCCGGGACCCCGCTGGTTCGTCCTTGGACCCGGGCGTACACTCGTCCTTGACGCAGCAGGTGAACTCGCCAGCGCGAGCCCGATCCCAGTACCGGTTGGTGTCGAACCGGTCGCGGAGGACTGCCGCGGAGACGACGATGGGCCTTCCCCACCTGGACGCACCCGATCTGCCCGGGCACCTCGGCAAACTGCTGAACCAACGCATGTCCGCCGCTCAGTTCTGGCGCTGGTTCGTCGACGCCCTGCCGCGGATCGACGAGGTGGCTCCGGACAACGAGGCGGCCCTGGCATGGCGGGTGGAGCACCGCTTCGCGGAGTGGACCGGGGGCCACATCGACGAGGACGCGCTGCGCGCCGTACTGGCCAGAGATGTCGCCGAGTTCGGCGTCGACGTGCCGGTCGGGGTGGGATGATCGCGGATCGGCTCCATCGCCACGGCTACCCCGCCAGCTCCTCCAGCCTCGTCACGTAGCCGTCCAGCACCGCGAAGGCCGCGCGGAAGGGCTCCGGCGAGCGCATGTCGACGCCCGCCTCGCGCAGCGCCTCGATCGGGTCCTGGCTGCCGCCCTGGCGGAGGAAGCGGAGGTAGCGGTCGCGGGCCTCCGTGTCGCCGGCGCGGATCGGCCCGGCGAGGGCGGCGGCGGCGGCGATGCCGACGCCGTACTGGAAGACGTAGAAGTTGGCGAAGAGGTGGGGGAAGCGCGCCCAGATCACCCCCATCCGGGCCGGGTCGATCGCCACCTCGTTCCCGTACCCCTGCTGCCAAAAGCCGAGCAGCGTCTCGTTCATCCAGCCCGCGCCCAGCGCCTGCCCCGCCTCCGCCCGCTCGTGGCAGGCCAGCTCGAAGCGGGCCAGGATCGGCATGATGAAGAGGTAGCGCTGGAAGTTCTCCATCCGCTCCTCGATCACCGCCAGCGTCCAGTCGCGCTCCTGGTTCAGCTCCAGCAGGTGGGCGCCCATCAGGGCCTGGTTGAAGTTGCTGGCCGTCTCCGCCGCCGACATCCCGTAGTTGGCGTAGGTCACCGGCTGGCTGGCCCAGGTCAGGTGGGAGTGGAGCGAGTGGCCCAGCTCGTGGATCAGGGTCGAGACGCTGGAGAGGTCGTCGTGCCAGGTCATCGAGATGTAGGGCTCGGTGCCGTAAGCGCCCCAGGAGAAGGCGCCGCCGTGCTTGCCGGTGTTGGCGCAGCGGTCGACCCACCGCTCGGCGAGGCCGCGGCGAACCTCGTCGACGTACTCCGGCCCCAGCGGCGCCAGGGCCTCGTGCGCGATCTCCGCCCCCCGCTCCCAACCCACCGCCGGCGGGTCGGTCGCCAGCGGCGCCTCCAGATCCCAGCCGTGGAGGTCGCCCTCGGCCAGGCCGAGCAGGCGGCGGCGGGCCCGGAAGTAACGGTGCCAGAGCGGGAAGTGCTCCCAGACGGTGTCGAGCAGGGTGTGGAAGACGGCGGTCGGCACGTTGTCGTCGGCCAGCGCCGCCTCCAGGCTGGAGCCGTAGCCGCGGGCGCGGGCGTAGTAGACGTCGCGCTTGACCGCGCCGCCGAGGCTGGCGGCGAAGGTGTTGCGGAAGGCGAGGTAGGCGTCGCCCGACTGCTCCCACGCTTCGCGGCGGACGCGGCGGTCGGCGCTGTGGTAGTAACGGCCGACCGTGCCCTGGGTGAGGCGGACCGGCTCCCCGCCCTCGTCGCGGATCGTCCCCAGCGGCAGCTCGCCGTTCTCCAGCATGTCGTGGACGGTCTCGAAGCCGCCGAACACCTCGCCGGCGCGGGCCAGCAGCGCTTCCTCCGCCGGCGAGCGGAGGTGCTCCCGCTGCCGCCGGATCCGGGCCAGGAGGTGGCGGTACTGCTCCAGCCCCGGCTCCTCGGCGAGCCAGCCGTCGAGCGTCGGGTCGGGGATCGCGGCGACCTCCGGGGCGACGAAGGAGGCCGCCGCCTGGGAGCGGGCGAAGAGGCCGCGGGCGCGGTCGGCGTAGCCGACGTAGCGGGCGTTGGTGGCGTCCTCGGACTGCCGGAGCATGGCGTAGACGGCGATCCGGTCGACCGCCTCGGCGACCGCGTCCTGGGTCCGCAGCGCGGCGAGCAGTCGGCCCGGCGCCTGGGCCAGGGTGCCGGCGAAGGGGGCGAGGTCGGCCAGCATCGCCTCGGCGGTTCGGAACGCCGCCTCCCAGGCGTCGTCGGTCGGGAAGACGCGCTCCAGGTCCCACGTCTCGTCGGGGCGGACCTCGGCGCGGGGCGGGACGGCGGTCGGGGCGGCTGCGGTCATCGGGTTCTCCTGGTCGGTGCGGTTTCGCGCGGTGCCGGCGCGGCGGTCCATGATGGGAGGATCGCATACGGCGGCCTCGTCGCGGTAACCCAGCCTTCATCCGCCCGTCCCGGCGAGGATCGCACGCGGCGGGCGAACGCTGCCCGGCAAGCGCTCGCCGGCGGTCTCAAGGACCTCCAGGTAGAGGGGATGGCCGAGATACACGCCCGGTGCGATCAAGCCGTCGAGCAGCGGTCGGATCTCGCTCACCAAACCCTTGTCCTTGGCTCGGAGCGCGATGCCGGCGGTTCCGGTGATCGGCAGCCCGTGCGTTCTCGCCCAGCGACGCCGCTCAATCCCCCAGACGCGGGTCGAAGGCGTCGCGGAGGCCGCTCCCGATCAGGAAGAGCGCCAAGGAGGTGACGTAGATCATCAGCCCGGGGATCAGGATGTTGCCGGGATTGGTGCGGAAGAAGCGCTGCGCCTCGCCCAGCATGTTGCCCCACGACGGC
>CADCWF010000239.1 GCA_902806345.1 uncultured Thermomicrobiales bacterium | reverse complement strand
GGGACCATGAGGCCCGTCCGCACCCCGTCGTGGTAGGCATTGTCCAGCAGCGCCCACCCGAGGAGGACGGCGCCTCCGCCAATGGCGAGCCCCTTGCCATCCAGGTTCCGCCAGAATTCCTGCGGGTTCCGGTTCACCGTCTCCTACCTCCCGGGGCCAACCGATGTCGCGTGCCGGCGGGGCGTTGCCGCCTCGACTGCCCCAATCATCGCCGCTAATTGTGGATGCCCTGTGAAGGCGGAGCGGAGGGGTGGCGGAGGTCGCGCCGACCGGCCCTGCCGGCCCCCGATGCAACTCCCCATGCCGATCGGACGGCCACCGGGCGCCACGTCAGCCCGGTTTGCCCGCGGGCCTGCGCCCGATGGGAGCTTCGGGGCCTGTCCCGCCCCACGACAAACGGCGGGAGGGACGCAACATGCGTCCCTCCCGCCGTGTCGCCGGTCGTTATGCCAGCGGCACCCCGCTGTCGCCGACCGTCCGCCGGTAGTCCGCCTCGGGCGCCGGCGGCTCCCCCGCCGGCGCCTCGGCCGGTGCCACCGGCGCGGCGGTAACGGGGATTCGCACCTCGACGTCCTGCGGCTGCGCCGTGGCGGTCGGGGTCGGAGCCGCCGGGGCCGGAGCGTCCTGCTGCCAGGCCGGAGCCTGTGGGGCGGCCGGCGCGGCGGGGGCGGTCCAGACCGGGGCGGTCGGGGCCTCCGGCGGGTAGGCCGCCGGTTGGGTCGCCGGGCCGTTGTAGGCCGCGTCGGCGGCGTGGGCCTGGCGGTGCCACTCCGCGAAGAAGGGAGGACCGCCCGGCGGCCGGTGCCGCATCATCTCCGAGCCTGATTGCGGCTGGCGGTGGCCCCACCACCCCTTCTTGGTGCCCATCATGTAGACGAAACCGCCGACCAGCAGGATCGGCAGCAGGCCGCCCTTGGTGGCGACGATGCCGCCGAGCACCAGCGCGCCGCCGATCAGCACGCTCTTGCCGTCCAACCCGTTCAATCCGTTCACCCGGAACCCTCCTCGGTTGCCTTGGCGGGGCGTCTCCCCGTCCGCTGTTGCCATGATGGCGCCCGATTGCGGAGACGCCGTGAAGGCGGCGCGGAGGGTCGGCGGAGGCTCGGGGGCCGGCGGGCCACACCCCGAGCGGTCGATCGGGCGGGAGTGGCGTTCCCGTACAATGGATTCGGCCGTCGAACCGTTGTGGGAGACCCACGCAAGAGGGGGCGCTGGTGGTCGAGCACGATCCCCTGGAGGCGGCCGCCGCTGGGATCGGCCCGGCCGGAACGGAGGCAGCCACGGCCCTCTCGGCCCAGCCGACGATCGACCGCGCCGTGCGTCGCGTCCGCATCTTCGGCTACGCGCTCTGGGTGGCCATCGCCCTGCGAACGATCGCCGATGTCGCCCCAATCGACCGGCTCGCGGAGTGGGTGGCCGTCGTGGCATTGCTCGCCTACGCGGCGCTCCTCGCCACCGTGCCGGCCTGGACGCGGCGCTTCCGGTGGTACGCCCCGCCCTACATCGCGCTCCAGGCGGCGCTCGTGCTGGCGCTGTTTCTCCTGCTCCGCCACCCCGACCGGGACTACTTCGCGGTTCTCGCCATTCCCCTCGGCGGTCAGACGGTGCTGCTCCTGCCGAGCCCGTGGCGGGCGCGGGCGGTTGGGCTGGTGCTCCTCGCCCCGACCGCCGGGATACTCCTCGGCCCCGGCTGGCCGGACGGCGCGCCGCTGGTTCTCCTCTTTGGGGGGTCCGTGGTCTTCGCCGCCGCCTACGCCTCCCTCGTCGAAGGAGCCGAAACCGCCCGCGAGCGGAGTCGCCTCCTGCTGGCCGACCTCCAGGCCGCCTACCGCCGGCTGGAAGCGTCGGCCGCCCAGGCCGAGGAGCTGGCGGCAGTCCAGGAGCGGACCCGGCTCGCCCGCGACCTCCACGACTCGGCCGCGCAGACGCTGTTCGGGTTGACGCTTTCGGCCGAGGCTGCATCGCGGGCGCTCGCCCGGGGGGAGCAGCCGATCGCCGCCGCCCACCTCCGGGAGACGCAGGAGTCGGCGCGGCGGGCGCTGGCGGAGCTGCGGCTGCTCGTCTTCGAGCTGAGGCCGACGTCCCTCTCGGAGGACGGACTGGCAGCTTCGCTGCGGACCCGCCTCGAGGCCGTCGAGCGGCGGGCCGGTCTCGATACCGACCTCGCCGTCGAGGGCGACGACCGCCCCTCGGCGCCGGTCGAGGCCGAGCTCGACCGGATCGCCCAGGAAGCGCTCAACAACGTCATCAAGCACGCCCGGGCGGAACGTGTCGCGGTCCGCCTTCGCCAGGACGGGCCGACCACGTCGCTCATCATCGTCGACGACGGGGCCGGGTTCGACCCCAGCACCCCGGCCGCGGGTGGGGGTCTCGGGCTGCGGGGAATGGCCGAGCGGGCGGCCAGGATCGGCGGCAGGCTGGAGATCACCGCCGGGCCGGGGGACGGGACGCGGGTCGCTGTCGAGGTGCCCGGATGAGCCCGCCGGTCCGCGTCGTCGTCGTCGACGACCACGCCGTCGTGCGCCGCGGGGTGTGCGCCCTGCTGGCGAGCGAACCGGATATCGAGGTGGTCGGCGAGGCCGCCGACGCCGAGCGGGCCGTCGCCGCGGTGGCGAGGCTCCGGCCCGACGTGGTGCTGATGGATCTGGTGATGCCGGGCGGCGACGGCATCGAGGCGATCCGCCGGATCGTCGCCGGCGGGGAGGATATCGGCATCCTGGTCCTGACCAGCTTTGCCAGCGACGACAAGGTCTTCCCGGCGATCAAGGCCGGCGCCCGCGGCTACCTGCTCAAGGACGCCAGCCCGGACGAGCTTGTGCGCGCCGTCCGCCAGGTCCACCGCGGCGAAGCCTCGCTCGCCCCCGCCGTCGCCCGCCGGGTCCTGGACGAGCTGAACCGGACCTCCAGCGGACCGCCGACCGCCGACCCGCTGACCCCGCGCGAGGTCGAGGTGCTCCAGCTCGTCGCCCGTGGCCTCGGCAACCGGGCCATCGCCGAGACCCTCTTCCTGAGCGAGCCGACCGTCCGCAGCCACGTCAGCACCATCCTCGGCAAGCTCCACCTCGCCAGCCGAACCCAGGCCGCGCTCTACGCCCTGCGCGAGGGAATCGCCTCGCTCGACGATCCCAGCGGGGATGCCTGAACGAAACCCGGAGCAAGAGTTCGCCCCTCCGTCCCGTTCTCTTGGGTAGGAGTGTTTGCCGGCCGCGCCGGAGTCACGACGCCAGGGTAGCGGCGGCCCCGGCCACCGTCCGACCCGCTATCGCCGCTCCGATTCTCGAGTGGCGGTCTTGGCAGCCTCGGCGGCCTCGGCGGGGTTGTCCCGCCGGTCCAGTCCCGGGCGACAGGGCGCGGTACCCGATCCGGGCGCACCGGACCCACGGACGGCCGCCCGACGCGAACCGGCGGCGACCCAGCACAACATTCGTCGGTGCCCTCGATCGCGACATTCGGCCGATGCCCGACCGCGAAGCGTCCCCTACTGTTGGGTCCGACGATGCCGTCCCGGGATTCTCGACCCCGGCCGTCACGCGACCGATCGCCAAACGCAGCGGGAGACGAACTCATGACCGACGCACCGGTTGACCTCCACCGACCACACGCTCCCGGGAATCGCGGCGGCGCGTTCAGCCGCCGGGCGCTCGTGCGCGGCGGCGCCGGGGCGGTGATCGGCCTCACCATCCGCGGCCGTCCGGTGCCGGCCGCCTCTCCGGCCACGCCCATGGTTGCCCCGGCTCCGGCCGACCTCGGCGGCGAGTGGCCCGCCTACGGCCGCGATCCGGGCGGCATGCGCCACTCCCCGCTCACCCAGATCGACCGGGGCAACGTCGGCGACCTCACCGTCGCCTGGACCTATCGGACGGGCGAGTTGGACACCTATGAGGGGACCGATCTCGCCGCGGCCGCCGCCTTCGAGGCGACCCCGCTGATGGTCGACGGAGCGCTCTACCTGAGCACACCAACCAACCGGGTGATCGCACTCGACGCCCGCACCGGCACCGAGCGCTGGGTCTTCGACCCGGAGCTCGACCGCGGTCGCGACTACTCCGAGGTCAC
>CADCWF010000238.1 GCA_902806345.1 uncultured Thermomicrobiales bacterium | reverse complement strand
ACGGCCTCGAGCGGGCCGGGCTCGCGGCCGGCGACGGCGACCGCGGCCCCCTCGGCCGCCAGCCGCCGGGCGACTGCCCGCCCAATTCCCTTGCCGCCGCCGGTGACCAGCGCGGCCCGCCCGGCCAACCTCGGCTCCACGCCGCTTCCCCCCCCCTCGTCGCACAACCGATTAGGCCGTCGTCCGCCGAGCGCCGCTCCATCGAGCGGCGAGCCCGACCCCCGACGACGAGTGGCGACCCCGGACCAGGCTGGAGGAGGCCCGTGCGGAGCTCCGCCGCCGGCGAGCTGAACAGGGAGACCCATCCGGCCGGTGCCTCCGTCGCCGGCGCATCATGAGAGGTTGATTCGCCTCCCCGTTGCCCAGATCGGTAATGCGATGAGAATGCCCCTTGCGTTCCCCATTACGTGCAGTACCCAGCGCTGTCCATCTCTCCGCTACAGCAGGCGCTGGACGCTCCAAGAGGATTCCCTCCAGTGCCCACGCAGCATTGATCGTTCTGGCTGGCCTTGCTGCAACAGTTCTCCTTGCTTCCTTCGTCACCCTGACCAACGGCGATGCAAGGCCGACACTCGCCGCCGATGACAAAGCCGCTGCAGCACGAGCTGGGACCGTCCTGGGGTTCCACACCGTCGGGGAGGCAGCATGTGCCCTCGGCGCTGCACTGGGTGCTTATGCACGGATTCTCCACCACGACATCGACACACGGGTGGCCGAGCGGCAACAGGCAACGGGTGATTTCGGACCCTTCCCGCTGGTCGTAGTAAGTCGTGCAGGCGGCCGCCGATTCCCGACAGACGTTGCGGTCAGGAAAGCACTGCTTGCCGCTGTCCAGCGACGTCCGGCACGTCTTGGTCTCGCAGATGTAGCCGTCGCATTCGGTCTTGCTCGAGCATGATGCCCCGTCGATCCGGAGACAGTAACTGCCCGCTGGGCCTTCCGAGTCGGGGTGATAGTTCGTGCACTGGACCGATAGGTGGACGCAGTCGTCGTCGCTGGTGCACGGATCGCCGAGTGCCGCCGGTCCGAGAGCGCGGCATGTGCCGCCGGCGCAGTCGAAGTTCGAGCACCAGGCATCTGCGCTGCACGACTCGCCGGCTGGCAACAGACACCGGAGTCCGTCTGGCCCCCCGCTCCCTGGCTCATAGGTGATGCACTTCGCTCTCGCGTTGGCGCAGCCCACGCCGTCGATGGTGCAGGGCTTGCCGGTCGCCACAAGCGACGGTTGGCACGTTCCGCCTTGGCAGTCCGCCGAGCAGCACTCGCCAGGCTTGCCACACCGGCGTCCCGTCGGTTTGCAAGCGCACTTCAGCTTTCTGCGGCCGGTGGCGAAGCCGGAGCAGCAGTTGGTGCAGCGCTTGGCTCGCGGTCCGGTGGTGAAGCAGACGGTGCCGATCTTCAGACAACCCTCGGGGGCCACGGCTCGCCCGGAGACACTGCGTCGCCCGCCGCCGCGCCCGTTCGCGCCGCCGGTGCCGTCGTCGCGGCCACCGTCGCCCGTCCGACGCCGCGCCGCAGCACCGGCAACCGTTGGCAGCAACCCGGCCACCAGGACGGGGATCACTGCCCGCCGGCTGCCCGTTACCCCGAACCGCCGAACGAACTGGTCGAAGGCGTCGTCGTCCACCGCTCCCCGTCCCCTTCCACCCCGCCCGGCCCCAACAATCACCGGACCCCGAGAGATCGGCCGCATGGTATGGCCGGAGGACGCGCGGCGCAATCGGGAAAACGGCGGATCCCGCAACCCTACGGCGGATGCTCGGCCGCTTCGCAAGATCCCATCCGGCGCGGCATCGAACGCCGGCGGCGATCGCGCGGCACTGGCCTTCGGCTTCGGACCGCAGGGCAGCGCGGACCCACGGGACACCCACCACCACTGGATCGCGACCGCTCTCGCCCGTGCCTCCTGCCGCCGCCCCACAGCCCAGCGGTATAGTCCCCGGCGGGCAGGCGGGCAGGCAGGCGGCGGGCGGGGGGCGGCGGGTGCTGGTGCGGTTGGGCGAGCGCGTCTGGGCGCTGCCGGGCGGGGTCAACGCCGGCGTCGTCCGGGGGGACGCCGGGCGGCTGATCCTGATCGACCCCGGGCCGAACGAGACGGCCGCCAAAAAGGCGCTCAAGGCCGTCCGCGAGGCGTTCGGCGCCGGGGTCGCGGTCGCGGCGATCCTGACCACGCACGGCCACGCCGACCACTTCGGCGCCAACGCCGCCGTCGTCAAGCGGACGGCAGCCCGCGTCTACGCCCCCCGCCTCGACGAGGCGGTGCTCCGCTTCCCGCACCTGCAGCCGGCGATGCTCTTCGGCGGGGCCGACCCGATGGACGGCCTGCGGACCCCGTTCCTGCTCGGCCACGCCAGCCCGGTCGACGAGACGGTCGGGCCGGGGACGCTGGAGGTCGAGGGGGTGGCGCTGGAGGTCGTCGATCTCGCCGGCCACTCGCCGGGGCAGGTCGGCTACCTGGTCGACGGCGTCTTCTTCTGCGCCGACGTGGTGCTGCCGGAGGCGGCGCTGGAGAAGTACCGCATCCCCTACCTCTACGGCGTCACCGACCACCTCGCCTCCCTCGAGCGGGCGGCCGCGCTGCCGTGCGCCGCGGCGGTGCCCGGCCACGGCCCGCTCCTGGACGCGGCCGGGCTGGCGGCGGCGGTCGGGCGGAACCGGGCGCTGGTGCTGGCGGTCGTGGCCAGGGCGCTGGAGCTGGCGACGGAGCCGGCGACGGCGGAGGAGATCCTGACCGGGCTGCTGGTCGGGTTCGGCTCGCCGGCGGCGGACGCGCCCGGCTTCTACCTGCTCCAGCCGACCGCGTTCGCCGTCCTCGCCCACCTCCACCGGGAAGGCCGCCTCGGCCACGAGGTGCGCGACGGCCGCGCCCTCTGGACGGCGAGGCGGGACGGGTGAGCGAGGCGCTCGCCGAGCTGTTCTCGTCCCGGGTGCGGGCGGCCGTGCTGGCCCACCTGCTGCCCCGGCCCCACCTCGGCTTCGGGTTGACCGACCTCTCCCGCCTGCTCGGCCTGCCGGTCAGCAGCCTCCAGCACGAGTGCTACAAGCTGGTCCGGATCGGCGTCCTCGGGGACGCCCGCCACGGCGCCGCCCGGCACTACCGGCCGAACCCCGCCTTCCCATTGCTGGCGCCGCTGACGGCGCTCGTCGTGCGCGACCTCGGGCCGGCGCGGGCGTTGCCCGCCGCCGCCGAGGGGGTGGCGGGGATCGAGCGGGCCTTCCTCGCCGGCGGCGTCGGGGCCGCCGCAAGCCCGACCCTGGTCGTCGTCGGCACGCTCGAGGTCGAGGTGCTGGACGCCCTCCACGCCCGGGCGTCGACGGCGCTGACGGCCCACGGGGATCCGCCGCCTGAGCTGGCCTTCTTCCCCCCCAGCGAGTGGGGCGCCCGCGTAGCCGCGGGGAATCCCCTGGTCCGGGCCCTCCTCGCCGCCCCCGGCACCCCGATCGTGGGGAACGTCGGGGCGGTCTGACCGTTGCGGCACCGGGTTCGCCCGAACCAGCGGCGACCAACGGAATGGCGCAGGGCGCCAGAATCCGGACATCGTTTGGTGTCTCCAGGCTATCCGCCGCTACGCCGCACGGTGGGCGGTGGCACGGCCGTTGCGTCTGTTGTCCGTGCACCGGCGGTGGCCGCCGGCTCCGTTGGACAACCCGGAGAAGCATCGAACTACGTAGGGGGAACGACCGTGAGCGATTACCAGACGATGGGCAGCATCAGCGAGGGGACGGACGTCTACGGGTCGGACGGCGAGAAGGTCGGCTCGATCGTGGCGGTGCGGCCGAACTACCTGGTCGTCGAGAAGGGCTTCTTCTTCCCGACCGACTACTACATCCCGGTCTCCTCGGTCTCCTCGGTCGAGGAGGGGCGGGTCCACCTGGCGGTGACCAAGGACGCGGCGCTGAACCAGGGCTGGGACGCGGTCCCGGCCGACTACGACAGCGAGGCGGTGGTCACCACGACCGAGACGGTCGGCAGCTACTCGACCGACAACACCCTGGGCGGGACGGGCACCGGGATGGTCGCCGGGGCGGGCGCCGCGGTCGGCGACGCCTTCGGCACCACCGCCGGCTCCTCCGCGGCGATGGCCGGCAGCGG
>CADCWF010000237.1 GCA_902806345.1 uncultured Thermomicrobiales bacterium | reverse complement strand
ACGGCGGCTCATCGGCGACACCTTCGTCCGCGTCTTCGAGACGGAAGCGGAGCGGCACGGCCCGTTCGAGTTTCTCGCCCAAGGCACGCTCTACCCGGACGTGATCGAGTCGACCACCCCGGACACCAAGGCGGCGGCCAAGATCAAGACCCACCATAACGTCGGCGGCCTCCCGGCGGACATGCGGTTCACCCTCCTCGAGCCATTGAAGTTCCTCTTCAAGGACGAGGTCCGCGCCGTCGGCCGGGAGCTCGGCCTGCCGGAGGAGATTGTCGGCCGCCAGCCCTTTCCCGGCCCAGGCCTGGCCGTCCGGATCATCGGCGAGGTGACCGAGGCGGAGCTCGAGCCGCTCCGACTGGCCGACGCGATCGTGCGGGAGGAGATCGAGGCGGCCGGATTGGGGTCCGACGTCTGGCAGGCCTTCGCCGTCCTGCTCCCGGTCAGGACCGTCGGGGTGATGGGCGACGACCGGACCTATGGCCGGGTCTGTGCCATCCGCGCCGTCTCCAGCGAGGACGCGATGACGGCCGACTGGTCGCGCCTGCCGCACGACCTCCTGGCCCGGATGAGCAACCGTATCGTCAACGAGGTCGACGGCATCACGCGGGTCGTCTACGACATCTCGTCGAAGCCGCCGGCAACGATCGAGTGGGAGTAGCCGCCCCTGCTATCATTCGGGAAGCACGGTCCGTCCCGGATTGCCGGATTTTGAGGAGTAGCACCGCATGGAGGCCACCCAGGCGCAGGCCCCGGTCACCGTCTACACCACCGACACCTGACCCTACTGCGACAAGGCGAAGGAGTTCCTTCGCCGCCGCAACGTCCCCTTCGTCGAGAAGGATGTCGCCCGCGACATGCCGGCCGCGATGGAGATGATCCGCCGCTCCGGACAGCAGGGCGTGCCGGTGGTCGCCACCGAGGACGAGGTCATCCTCGGCTTCGACCAGGCTCGGCTGGCGAAGCTCGCCGAGAAGTACGCCAAGCCGAAACGGCCTCCGCTCGGCATCCTCGCCGCCGACGCCTCGGAGTACCTGGCCCGCCACCCGGAAAAGGCCGCCAACCTGCCCGAGGGCACCAAGGGCGTCTACGTCGGCAAGATCCGGCCGACCACGGTCGCCGAGGCGGCCGGTCTCCAGCCCGGCGATGTCGTGACAAGCGTTGCCGGCAAGCGAACACCCACCATGTCCAAACTGGACGCCTTGATCGACACGCTCCAGCCAGGAGACAGCGTCACCGTCCGCTTCCTCCGCGATGGGAGCGAGGCTGAGTCCAAGCTCCAGTTCTAGGCTAGCGGGCAACCGTGCGAGGGCGGCGAGGTTGTCCCTCGCCGCCCTCGGCGTTCCCCCGATCGCGGCCCCCGCCGAGGAGCGTGCGAGTCGCGGAGGTCGAGGTGGACGGATTATCCGATCTCGAAGCGCTCGCCCGGTTGGGCATAGCCATGGGGGTCGGCGCTGGGCTTGGTCTGGAGCGTGAGATCCTCCGCAAGTCCGCCGGTATCCGCACCCTGATGCTGGTCTGCGAAGGCGCCGCCCTGTTCATGATCTGCTCGATCCTGCTCGCCGAGCAGGTCATCGAGGCCGGCGGCATCGCCGACCCGACCCGGATCGCCTCGACCGTCGTCCAAGGCATTGGCTTCCTCGCCGGTGGCCTGATCTTCACCGCCCGCGAACGGGTCCGAGGATTGACCACGGCCGCTGAAATCTGGGTCGCCGCCGCCCTCGGCCTCCTCATCGGCGCCGGCTTCCTGGTCGTTGCCCTCGGCGCCGCGGGCGCCACGCTCGTGGCGCTGGTCGTCTTGCGCACGCTTCAGATCAAGCTGCCGTTCGGCCGCAAGGGATCTGAGACAGAAGTGGGAGACATCGACGACGTGTGACCCTCGCCTCGACCTAGAGATCGAGCCATTCCCGCTGGAGGCGTTCGAGGGTGGTGCCGTCGAGTTTCGGTCGGTCGTACGCGCCGACGGCTTGCCGCTGCCGAAGCGCCTCGTAGAGGCTCACCGCGCAGGCGACCGAAATGTTCAGGCTCTCGACCATCCCCATCATCGGGATAACCGTCAGCAAATCGGCGGCAGCTTGGGCTTCGGCGGAGACGCCGCGCATCTCGTTCCCGAACACCAGCGCCGTCGGCCGCGTCAGGTCGACCCGGTAGAGGTCCACGCTCTCCGCCCCGACAGCCGTCGCCACGACCGCGAAGCCCTCGGCCTTGAGCAGCGCGAAGCATCCCTCAACAGATTCGTGGTGGATGATCTCGGTCCATTTGGCGGCACCGGCCGAGGTCGTTCGAGCGAACACGGCGGGTCGTTCCTCGGCGGTATAGACCGTGTGGACGCGCAGCACGCCGACCGCGTCGCAGGAGCGCAGGACCGCGCTGACGTTGTGCGGGTCGTGGACGTTTTCGAGCACCACCGCCAGGTCCGGCTGCCGCCGGGCGAGCACGGCGGCAACCCGCTCCCGCCGCCGCTCGGTCCGCGGCCAGCGCTCGCTCTTGACCGGCGCCCCTTTCGGCAGCTCCCGCCGGTCGACCGCCGTGAGGAGCCGACGGGCTTCGCTCGTCACCCCCCGCTCCCCTGGATGGGCGGCCGTCGCGAGTCACGCCCCCCATGGCGCGAGCCACCGCCCGGATGCTGGCGCCCACCTGCCTCGGGAGGTGGCCCGGCTTGGCCCGGTCGGGCCTCAGCCTCCGGTGCTCCTCGCGGTGGACCCGGTCGCCGCCGCCGGACGTTGCCGAAGGTGATCCGCCAGAAGTTTCCCGGCAGGTCCCACTGGCACGGCATCCACTCCTCGCTGAAGCCGAGGGAGTGCAGCTCCGCTACCTCCGGGTCGTTCGGGGCGCCTTTGTCGTAGCGATGCTCGCGCCCGCACAACGGACAGCGCGCCGCGAGCACCATCCGCCCTCCGGAGGTCGAAAGCCGCCCACGGACCACCGGCAGATTGGCCACGCTCGGCCCCCTTTCAATGCTGGCCCGTAGACCCGGATGCCTCGTCTCCAAGCGTAGTGCCGCTCCCACTGCCGAACAAGGCACCGCTTGACGGAGCTCCGTCGCACTCCGACGATGGCATCGCAGCCGCAGGTTAGGATGGGGACGACGAGCAAGGAGGACACGATGGCACCGGTCCGGGCATGCCATCCTTGGGTCGCCTCGTGGCGCGGCCGGATCGGGATCGCGCTGCAGGCGGTCGTGCGGCCGCACCAGCCGGACCCGGGTGGCCAGTTGATCCATGCCGGCGAGCTCGCCGACCACTACGGCTACGACGCCTTCTTCCTCGGCGATCACCCCGCCTGGGCCCCGGATGTCTGGCTGCACCTCGGCGTCATCGCCCGCTCGACCGAGCGGGTCCGCCTCGGCCAGATGGTCGCCGCAGTGCCCTATCGGACGCCGCTCCTGACCGCTCGCCTCGCTTCCGACCTCGACCACCTGTCGAACGGCCGCTCGATCCTCGGGTTGGGCATCGGCTGGAACGCCGCCGACTACGGCCTCGGCACCAACGAGTTCGACCGGATGGGCCTCCCCTACCCGGCGACCCGGGACCGACAGGAGGCGCTCGAGGAGGCGGTCGCCATCGTGCGCGGGGTCTGGGGGACCGAGCCCTTCGACTTCACTGGCGCCTACTACCGCGTCCGCGAAGCCAACGTCCAGGCGCCGCTCCAGCGACCTGGTCCTCCCCTGGTCATCGCCGGCGGCGGACCGCGCACGCTCGGCCAGGTTGCCTGCCTCGCCGACGCCTGCAACCTCGGACCCGGACCCGCAGGCGGGACCGACACCGCGGACGATGTTCGCCGGAAGCTCGGTCACCTAAGGGCGGCCTGCGAGGCGGGGAACCGACCGTACGAGGACGTGCTCCGGACCCACTTCAGCCACTGGCTGATCCTCGCCCCGACCGATGCGGCCGTCCAGGCGAAGGTGCGCCACTACTTCCCGAACGGGCTCGACGCCTTCTGGGGGGCCTACCTCGTGGCCGGCACGCCGGACGCGGTCGCGGCCCACTACCAGGGGTTCATCGACGCGGGCATCACGTACTTCGTGCTCCAGACGCTGGATCCCTACGACGAGGAAACCATCGCCCTCGCCGCATCCGATCTCGTCCAGCGCTTGG
>CADCWF010000236.1 GCA_902806345.1 uncultured Thermomicrobiales bacterium | reverse complement strand
TGGACGTTCGACTGGGGCACGCCCGCGCCGGGCGAGCACGCGGTCACGTCGCGCGCGACCGACGTGGGCGGCGCCGTCCAGCCGGCGCCGGACGACCCGCTCCTGGCCGGCAAGCGGACCTACTGGGAGGCCAACGGCCAGATCACCCGGCGGGTCCGGGTTTCTTGAGCCGGGTGGCGGATGGGCCGGGGCGGTCGGGCCGCCGCCGGCCCTAGGCCCTCGGCCCTATCGCTCACCGATTCCCCCACCCCTCGCACCGATCCGGGACAGCGAAAGGAACGCTCGCCATGGCCCCGACGCCGCGCACCGTGCCCGCCTCCTTGCCCCCCTTCTCGCGCCGCGCCCTCGTCGGCTCCGGCCTCGCCGCCGCGGCGGCGTTGCGCTGGGGATCGACCCCGGCGGGCGCCCGCCAGGAGACCGCGGCCGACCCCACCACCTGGCGCACCTGGCTCCTGGCCTCGGCCGACGAGGTGCGGCCGGAGGCCCCGGGAGCGCCGACCGCGGCCGAGGTGGACGAACTGCTCGACTACCAGGCCAGGCGCACCGACGAAACCGCGGCGCTCGTCGCGAAGTGGGGCGGCGGGCCGGCGGTGATGCCCTGGGCGGAGCTGGGGATGGCGCTCTCGGACGAGTTCGGGCTCTCCGGCATCCGCGACAACCGCGCCCAGACCCTGCTCCGCGTCGCCATGTACGACGCGGTCATCGCCGCCCTCGACGCCCGGGCGGCCTATCCCCGGGATGCGCCGGCGGATGCCCGCCTGACGCCTATATCCGGGGAGGTCGCCGACGGCGGGTCGTTCCCGTCCGAGCACGCGGCGGTGGCCGGCGCGGCGGCGACCGTGCTGGCCTACCTCTTCCCCGACGCGGAGGCCGGCCGGTTCGAGGCGCTGGCGGAGGAGGCGGCCGAGTCCCGCCTCTGGGCCGGCGCCAACTTCAAGAGCGACACCGAAGCGGGCCTGGCGATCGGGCGGGCGGTCGGCGAGCGGGCGGCGGCCTACGGCCGGGCCGACGGCTCGGACGCCGTCTGGGACGGCGAAGGGCGGCTGACCGGTCCCGGCACCTGGCAGCCGACGCCGCCGGGGTTCGTCGAGACCCCGGTCGAGCCGTTGGGCGGTACCTGGAAGACGTGGGTCCTGCCGAGCGGCGACGCGGTCCGGCCGGCGGCCCCGCCCGCGTACCGCTCCCCGCTGTGGCAGGCCGAGTTGGAGGCCGTGCAGGAGGCCACCGCCAACCGGACGCTGGAGCAGGTGCGGATCGTGGAGTACTGGGCGAGCAAGGGGCCGCAGGGGGCCTTCACCGACTACGCGACGGAGCTGATCGAGCGCAACCGGCTCGACCTGCCGCACGCCGCCCGGGTGCTGGCGCTGATGGGGATGGCGATGGCCGACGCCCCGATCGCGGTCTGGGACGCCAAGTACACGTGGTGGACCGAGCGGCCGATCACGGCCGACCCGGACCTCGACACGCTGCTGCCGACGCCGCCCTACCCGTCGTACCCGTCGGGGTTCTCGGCGGTCTGCGGGGCGGGCGCGGTCGTCCTGGCCCACCTCTTCCCGCGGGCCGAGGTCGATCTGCTCTCCAGCGCGGCGGAGGCCGCCGCCCAGCGCGCCTGGTCCGGCATCCACTTCCCGCTCGACGACGACGTGGGGCTGGAGATGGGGTACCAGATCGGGCGCCTGGTGAACGTGGAGGCCCGGGCCGACGGCGCCGAGTAGCCGGGGTCCGGGGCGGTCGGCAGCCGGCGTGACATTCCGTCGCGGCGATCGAGTCGCACGACCGGGTTGACCCGTTCTGGGCTTGGGACTGAAAGGTCGCCGGGACGCTCATTTGATCCTGCGCTACGCCCAACCCGCGCCCGAGGACCTGGCCGAGGCCCACGCCCGGAGCAGCCCCGTCGCCTCGGTCCTCAAGAAGGCCGGTTGAGCGGCCCGGGTTGAGCCATGGCGAGGACCGGCCCGGAAGGGGCCGGTCCTCGCCCACCCGGCGGTCCCCGGCCACCGTCGGATGGTCCTATCGCGAGGGAACCGCCGGCGAAAGCCGGTGCCGCGAGGCAGCGGGATGGCCGTCGATCGCCGCGGGGGACGCGTCGCCCTGGAGAACCTGGCTGGCGGCCACGACCGGCAGCGAGCTGACACCGGGGGCGGGGACAGACGGCGCGTTGCCCGTCCTGGTCGGCCAAAACCGGACCAACGGCCTATGGGGTCCGACTTCCCCCAGCCGGCGGCTAGCGCTACCGTACCTGCCCGACGCCAGACGGGCGTCGCAGTCCCCCCGCAGCCCGGAGTACCCGCCGATGCTCGCGCTCGTCTGCGCCGTGGAGGTTGCCGACCGGAACGCCGCGACCGATTCCCCTCCCGAGGACCTCGTCCGGGCCCTGGTGCGGCTGGCCGCTTCCGCTTCGTGGGACGAGGAGACCGACGCCCGGGCCCGGGGGATCGTGGCCGACCTCTACCAGGCCTCGGTGCCTGGGCAACCCGAGGGGCACGACTAGGACGAGGTCAGCAAACCCTGGGTGACCGTCGGCTTCTAGGTTCGGATCGCCGCGCACTGGCCCAGTGCAACGGGACATGTTCCGCTCCCTGCCCCTGCCGCTGCATCCCCAAAGGGGTGCCCCGCCAAGGACTACCGACACCTCCTCGAGAGCCATCCTCTAAATCCTCCGGACCGGCGCTCCTTGACGCGATGTCCCCACCCGCTTCAGGTCCTGGCAGACTGTCTCCAGCCGCTTTTACCGATGGCCGTGAGCCGGCGTGTGAGACCAAGTCCTGGTGTCGCCGCAACGGCAAGCCGACGCGCCGAACGCTTGGATTGGGCGCTCCAATTCGTGGACAGCACCGTCGTCCAGGCCCACCAGCACTCCGCTGAGGCAAAGGGGGAGGGTCGTGACCGGCTCCCCAAATCTTGGTCCATTCCCGGGGTTAGGATTTTCGTGATCCGACGAACCGACGGGAGGACGACGGCCATGAAGAAGAGCCGGTTCACGGAGGAGCAGATTGTCCATGCGCTGCGGCAGGCCGAGGCGGGCACCCCAGCGGTCGAGGTCTGCCGCAAGCTGGGGGTCAGCGAGCAGACCTTCTACCGGTGGAAGCGCCAGTTCGCGGGGATGGGGGTCGTGGAGCTGCGGCGGCTGCGCCAGGTCGAGGAGGAGAACCGCAAGCTCAAGCAGCTCGTCGCCGACCTGTCGCTGGACAAGCACATGCTGCAGGAGGCGCTCCGAAAAAACTGGTGAAGCCGGCCCAGAAGCGCGCTGCGGCGCAGTTCTTTCGGGTCGGCTTCCGGGTCAGTGAACGACGTGCCTGTCGGCTTGCCGGGGTGGCGCGTTCCAGCTACCGCTACCGTAGCCAGGCGGCTGACCAGACAGCGCTGCGCCTGCGGCTGCGCGACCTGGCGGCGGCCCGGGTGCGCTACGGCTACCGTCGCCTGCACATCCTGCTGCGGCGCGAAGGGTGGCGGGTCAACCACAAGCGGATCTACCGGCTCTACCGCGAGGAAGGGCTGGGGATCCGGGTGAAGCGGCGCAGGAAGCTGGCCAGTGCGCCCCGCATCCTCCCCCCTCCGGCCACCAAGCCGCTCGAGCGCTGGAGCCTCGATTTCCTCTCCGACAGCCTGGTCGATGGGCGGCGCTTCCGGGTCTTGACGATAGTGGATAACGTCAGCCGGGTGAGCCCGGCGATCGCGGTCGGTGCATCCCTGACCGGGGAGCGCGTCGTGGGGCTCCTGGAGGGACTACGCGCAACGGTGGGCGTCCCGCAGCGCATCGCCATCGACAACGGCCCAGAGTTCGTCTCCAAGGCGCTGGATGCGTGGGCGTACCGGAACGGCGTGCAACTCGAATTCTCGCGGCCCGGCAAGCCCACGGACAACGCCTTCGCCGAGTCGTTCAACGGCCACTTCCGCGCCGAGTGCCTCGACTGCCACTGGTTCGCGTCGCTGGAGGAGGCGCGCCAGACGATCGAGGCGTGGCGGATCGAGTACAACACCGAGCGCCCTCACCGGGCGCTCGGCCAGGAGACCCCGGCGGCCTGGGTGACCGCTCGGGAGCGTCTCGCGGAGACTCCGGGCTAACCCCGCAGGTGGACCAACCCGGGGGGCAGGTCAA
>CADCWF010000235.1 GCA_902806345.1 uncultured Thermomicrobiales bacterium | reverse complement strand
GCGCTACGCGATGAGCCTGCCGGTGGCGACGGTCGTCTCCGGGATGGAGTCACTGGCAATCCTCGATCAGAACCTCGAGATCGCCCGCGGCTTCGAGCCGCTGACCGAGGCCGAGCGGGCCGACATCCTGGAGCGGAGCCGGCCATTCGCCGCCGGCGGCACCCACGAGCCCTTCAAGTCCAGCCGCGACTACGACGCCGACGAGGGGCGGGTCGCGAACGACTACCCGCTGAGCTCCGCGGCGGACTGACCGGCGATTGCCGAGCGAGGAAGATCAGCATGGCGAACGACGCATTGCCGAACGCGGCCGAGGCGGTCGAGGAGATCCGGCGGGTTCGCCAGGCCCGGCGGTACGAACCGGAACCGGTGCCGGAGGAGGTGCTGGAGCAGCTCCTCGATGTCGCCCGTTGGACGGGCAGCTCGCGCAACACGCAGCCGTGGCACTTCATCGTCGTCACCAACAAGGAGCAGTTGCGGCGGATCTCCGAGATCCGGACGCCGATCAACTGGGTCGCGGACGCGCCGCTGGCGATCGCGATCGTGCTCGACGGCGCAAACCCGTCGAGCGAGGCCTACGACGAGGGGCGGGTGACGGAGCGGCTGCTGATCGCCGCCCGCTTCCTCGGCCTCGGCGGCGGCACCGCCTGGTTCGGCGACGAGGCGCAGCAGGCCCAGGGGAAGGCGCTCCTCGGCGTCCCCGAGGAGCGGACCGCCCGCTCCGTCGTGGTCATCGGCTACCCGACGACGACGGTCGACCACCGGCCGAACCCGGCGACTGGCGGCCGCAGGTCGCTAGCGGAGGTCGTCAGCTACGAGCGGCTGGGGGACGGGCGCCCCGATCGCCCCTGACGGCGCTGGTGCCCCTCCGGCACTGGCGCCGAGGCCGAAACCGGCGCTGGTGTCCCCGGAGCCGACGTTCACGGCTCATCGCTGCCGAGGATCGCCGATGCCCGCCCCACCCTCGCCCCATTTCACGCCGCTGCCGCTCGCAACCGCCTTCAATGCCGACCGCCGGACGCTCGACGGCGGCTTGGCGATCCGCGGCGAATCCGTCCCCGATTGGAGCGGCACGACCGCGTTCGGGCCGCGGGTGTACCGCGGCATCCCGTTCGAGCTCGGCGAACCGGGCGGGGCGAACGTAGTCTTGCTGGCGCCGGGGAGCGGGGACGTCCGCATCGACCTCAAGCCGGTGCGGGCCACCTACCTCGTCGTGCTCCACGCCGTCGAGGACAGCGAATCGACCGCGCCAAGGGGGATGGAACCGCTTCCCCTCGTGCCGGGGGCGGGCCACGACCGGGGCAATGCCCTGGGCCTGCAGGTGGCCGAGTACATCCTCGTCTACGCCGACGGCACCGAGGCCGCGACGCCGATCCTCCGGCGCTTCGCGATCCAGCAGCGCCACATCACCTGGGGCGCCAGCCCGTTCGCCGCGGTCCCTGCCGCCGCCCCCTGGGTCACGACTACGGCCACCGAAGACGCCGTGCTCGGCCGGGCGGCGCAGGCGCTCTGGGGCGATTCCCAGGAGCGCCACAACTCGGGCCGCGATGCTGTGGGTGAGAACCTGTGGCTCTACGCCCTGCCAAACCCCGAACCGGACAAGCCGATCCGCGCCCTTTTCCTGCGGCCGGGCACCGAGCGGGCCGTCGTCTACGGCATCTCGGCGACGACCCTGACCGACCATCCGCTGCGCACGACGGCCCGCCGCAAGCTGCGCCTGGAGCTGCCGACTGGCGCCGCCCTCGACGCCCTCGGCGAGCTCGACAGCGACAGCCGCTCGCCCAGGATCGCCATCGACCTCGGCACGGTCATCTCCGCCCGCCAGGCGCTCGCCTACGACGCCGCGGCCTGGCCAGGCGCTGAGCCCGACATCCAGCCGGAGCCGGAGGCGACCGCCGTCGTCGTCGAGTTCGCGGCGCACCCCGCCGGCCGCCTCTCCGTCGCGACCGGCCCGGACTCCTGGCTTAGTGTCGATCTGCCGCCGGACGGAGCCGCAGCGGTCCCGCCACCGCCGGACAAGGACGCTGCCGCTCCGATGCCGACGAGTGGGGGACCTGCCGTGCTGCCGCCGGAGGCTGCCGCTCTCCGGACCGCGCCCGTTGCCCGCGCGGAGCGCCCGGTCCGCCTCCGGATGGTCGACGCGGCGACGCGGCAGCCGGTCCCCGTTCGCCTCCACCTTCACGGCGAGGCGGGCGAGTACCTCCCGCCGCGCGGCCACCACCGGAAGGTCAACCCGTACTGGTTCGAGGACCAGGGCGCCGAGTTCGTCAACGGCCTCAACCAATACGCCTACGTGCCCGGCGAGTGCGTGGCCGACCTCCCGCTCGGGCCCGTCTGGGTCGACATCAGCCACGGTTACGAAGTCGCCCCGCTGCGAACGGTCATCGACGTCACGCCCGCCACGGACGAGATCACGTTCGAGCTGGCGCGGACGCTTCCCTGGCGGGCGCGCGGATGGGTAACGGCCGATACCCACGTCCACTTCCTCACCCCCCAGACCGCCCTCCTGGAGGGCGCCGCCGAGGGGGTCAACGTCGTCAACCTGCTGGCGGCCCAGTGGGGCGAGCTGTTCACCAACGTCGGTGACTTCGACGGTCGGACGACGATCGGCGCCCGCGAGTTCGGTGGCGACGGCGAGTTCCTCGTCCGGGTCGGCACCGAGAACCGGATGCACGTGCTCGGCCACATCTCGCTCCTCGGCTACGCCGGGCCGATGATCCTGCCCCTGAGTGCCGACGGGCCGGCGGAGGCCGCGATCGGCGACCCCCTTGAAACGACGATGGCCGAGTGGGCGGAGCAGTGCGCCCGCCAAGGCGGTCTCGTCGTCATGCCCCACGCCCCGAATCCCCAGGCCGAGCGCGCCGCCGACATCGTCCTCGGCCTCGTCCACGGCATCGAGCTGATGACCTTCAACCCCTACGACGCCCAGCTCAACCCCTACGGCCTGGCCGACTGGTACCGCTACCAGAATCTCGGGTACCAGGTGCCGCTCGTCGGCGGCTCGGACAAGATGTCGGCGGCGTCGCTCCTCGGCGGCATCCGGACCTACGCCCACCTCGGCGACCGCCCCTTCGCCTACGACGCCTGGATGAACGCCGTCCGCGCCGGCAACACCTTCGTCACCGTCGGCCCACTTGTCGAGTTTTCGGTCGAGGGACGGCCCGCCGGTTCCCGGATCGAGCTGCCGCCCGGTGGCGGCACCGTCGCGATCGAGTGGGAGGTCGCCTCCGTCTCCGTCCCGATCGAGCGCGTCGAGGTCGTCGTCGGCGGTCTCGTGGCCGCCGAAGAGCACGTCGGAAGTCTCGCCGCCTCGGGCCGGGCGATGGTCCGGGTCGAAGCGTCGACCTGGATCGCGTTGCGGGTCCGCGGCAGCTACCGCGGCCGCCACGGCGAGATCGCCGCCCACACCAGCGCCGTGCAAACCGTTGTCGCCGGCCGGCCGCCCTTCGTCCAAGCAGACGCCACCGCCGTGCTCGAGCAGATCGAGGGGGCGATCGCCTACGTCGACACGCTGGCGACGCGTCCAGAGGCAACCCGCTACAAGCGACTCCGGGCCGACCTCGAAGCCGCCCACCGCCGCCTCCACCAGCGCCTCCACCGGGAGGGCATTTTCCACCACCACGCCCCCCTCCACTCAGCGGACGCTCCTCGCGAGCACTGACCGCCGCTGCCCGAGGCCCATTCCCCGCGGCTCCGCCGAGGTGCGGGCCGGGGGCGACGAGGCGGAGAAGTGGGGATCGGCCAGACTGGGGGGAATCGGTAGTCCGTTGGAGGCCCGGTCGATCCTCCGCCGGGACCCCCGGATCGCCAAACCGGGTGGGCGCTACACCCCCGACATCCTGCCCTCCTCGACGACGGCCCGGTCGTCGGCCATTGCCCGGTCCCGTTGCCGGGCCTGGAACGCCTCGACCCGACCCCGCAGCTCCGGGTCGCCGAGGGCCAGCATCTTGGCGGCGGCGAGGGCGGCGGCCTCCGGCTCGAGGACGAGCAGTGGGGCGACGCCGCTCGGCATCCGGACCGACGAGAGCAGATCCATCCCGCTGAACCGCTCGCCGTAGGGCGGGCAGGCGATAACCGGCGCCTGCACGTTGGCGTCGACGACGCCGGAGAGG
>CADCWF010000234.1 GCA_902806345.1 uncultured Thermomicrobiales bacterium | reverse complement strand
CGACAATACCCACTTCGCCTTCGAGAAGCTTCCGGGCCACACCGAGTCGCCGATCCTCCGCGGCACCTTGCTGCTCTTCGTCGGGCTGTCGGTCGCCTACGCCGTCGGGTTCCTCTTTCTGAATCGGCAGCGGCGCCTCTCCCGGTTCGCCAAAGCGGCGACGGTCCTCCTCGTCGTCGGTCCGGGAGTGGCCAACCTGCTCGTCTACCCGGTCGGCGCCCTCGACGCCTTCAACTACATGATCGAACTCAAGCTGACCTACCACTACGGCGAGAACCCCTACCTCGTCACCTTCGCCGGCTTCCGAGACGACCCGTTCGCGCTGCCGGCCTTCCTGGTCGATGTCCCGCTCTTCTACGGTCCGGCTTGGCTGCTCACCTCCTGGCTGCCGTCTGCAATTGGCGGGTTCGCCGATTTCGTCCGCCTGCTGGTGGTCCTCAAGATCTTCAACCTACTCCTCCTCGCGGCGACCGCGCTCGTCATCGCCCGCGCCCAGGAGCAACGCCCGCGCGCCTGGGCTGCCGCCTACCTCTTCGCGGCCAACCCGCTCGTGCTGTTCGAGGGCATCGGCAACGCCCACAACGACGTGCTGATGACGCTCTTCCTGGTCGGCGCGCTCGTCTCGCTCCGCGTTCGCTCGCCGCTCGCCGCGCCGCTCCTGGCGCTGTCGGCACTGGTCAAGTTTTTTACCGGGGTGCTCGCGCCGATCTTCGCCGCCACCGCCCTCCGCGATCGCTGGGGGTGGCGCCGGGCCGGCACGGCCGCGATCCTCGCCGGCGTCGTCGTCGTCGCCACGGCCGCTCCGTGGTGGGCCAACGGCGCGATGCTGAACGGGTTGGTTCGTGGCACTGCCAAGTCCCAGGAGATGGACCACGTCTCGCCCCTCTCCCTAGCGCTCCAGACGGCCGGCAGCCGGCAGCCGCCGGGGTGGTCGGAGCCACTGCTCGCGTTGGCCGTCCCCTGCCCGCCGGCGGGGGAACCGGTCGTCGGCCTTTCGCCCGCCGCTGCCGGCGGCGGCTGCGATCCGCGGTTCCTCTCCGTCCGTGAGCGCGGAGACGCGATCCGGCGAGCCGGCCTCATCCTCTTCGCCGGGCTCGCCCTGCTTGTCGCCGTTGCCGTCTACCGGGGGCGGCCGCCGGAGGCTGCGGCAATCGACACCCTGGCGTTCTTCACGCTGCTGCTAACCAACTTCTACCCCTGGTACCTGATCCCGTTGGTCGCGCTCCTCGCGCTCCGCCACGACCGGCTGGGGCTGGGCTACCTGTTCACGGCGACGGCGCTCGGGCTCGCCTACTACCCGGCATACGTCTTCGCCCGGTTCGAATCGGGCTGGCCGGGCGTGACCGTCCACCTCTTCCTGGCGCTTTTCCTGACGGTGCCGATGCTCGCCTTTCTCGCCGCCGAGTTCGGCCGCTTGGCCCTCCGCGCGGCGCCCCGTCTTCGCCTCACGCGGTTGCGTCATGCCCCCGCGGCGACGTCTTGACGCCTCCGCCCCGCTATTCTCCGACCCCAAAGCCGACCGTGAAGGTCGAGCCGACGCCGAGTTCGCTCTCGACCGCGATCGTGCCGCCGTGTGACTCGACCAAGCGCCGCGGGATGGCGAGCCCGAAGTTGCTGCCGCTGAAGGTCCGGGTGGTGGACGGGTCGGCCTGCTGGAACTCGACGAAGACCCTGCGCTCCACGTCCGAGGCGATCTCGATCCCGGTATCCGTCACCGCGATCTCGACCCGAGCGCCGACCTAGCGGACGGAGACCCGGACGGCCCCGCGGGGCGTGAATCGGACGGCGTTGCCGACCTGGTGGGTCACGACCCGAAACAGACCAATTGCTACGGCAGAACAGACGCGTCTTCCCGAACCATAGGCGACATCCGACGAGTTAGAGCGCCCGGCAATAGGGATCGCCGAGCGTTCGTCCGGTGGATGCCGGGCCGGCAAACAGGGCCGACGTCTGCCGCATTTGGCTCCCGCTCACGCTGCGGCACGCCGGGAGCAGTTCCCTATTGCCGGGCGGTCTTGGTCGCACCCTCCCCGGCTGGCCTGGCGGACGTGCCCGGGAACCTTGACCACCGTGATGACCACGGCAACAATGCGGCTCGCGTTGCCCACGATCGCGAGAGGTGGTTCAGTCCCCCATGCCCGAGCATGAGCCCGCGCTGCGTCCCCCGTCGTGCCCGCCCGGCTCCTCGGTCGATCCCAATGCCTTCGCCTGGTTCCCGACAGCCGAGTACGTCGAGCGCTCCCGCCTTCGCCGGTTCTACGAGGCGCTCGCGATCGATTCGGTCGAGGCACTGTGCCAACGGGCGGCGGCCGACCCGGCCTGGTACTGGGACGCCGCCGTACGCGACCTCGGCCTCCGCTGGTCGCACCCGTACGACCGGGTGCTCGGTCTCTCGCAGGGCAAGCCGTGGCCCCGCTGGTTCGTCGGGGGCGGCTTCAACTGGTCCGCCAATGCGCTCGATCGCTGGATCGACGCCGGCCGCGGCGACGCGTCCGCCCTCGTCTGGGAAGGCGACGGCGGCGAGACCCGCCGGCTCTCCTACGCCGAGGCGCTCGCCGAGACGGAGCGATGCGCCGCCGCCCTGCGCGCCCTCGGCGTGGCTCGGGGCGACCGCGTCGCCATCTTCCTGCCGATGCTCCCGGAGACCGCGATCGCCCTCCTGGCGCTGGCCAGGCTCGGCGCGATCGCGCTGCCGCTGTTCAGTGGCTTCGGCCCGGAGGCCATCGCCTCGCGCCTTCGAGACGGCGAGGCCACGCTGCTCGTGTGCGCCGACGGGGCGCGGCGGCGGGGCCAGACGGTCGAAATGAAGCGGGTCGCCGACCAAGCGGCCGCGCTCGCGCCGACGGTGCGCCACCTCCTGGTCGTACGGCGGACCGGCCAGGAGGTCGCCTGGGCACCGGGCCGCGACGTCTGGTGGCACGAGGCGCTGGCGGAGGCGGACGCCGGCTTCCCGGCGGCGCCGACCGCCGCCGACGACCCCTCGATGCTCATCTACACGTCGGGCACCACCGGCCGCCCAAAGGGGGCCGTCCACGTCCAGGCCGGTTTCATGGTCAAGGCCGCCCACGACCTTGCCTACTGCTTCGATCTCGGCCCGGACGACACGATCTTCTGGTTGACCGACCTCGGCTGGATGATGGGGCCGTGGCTGATCGGCGGCGGCCTCCTCCTGGGCGCCACGGTCCTCCTCTTCGAAGGCACCCCGGACTTCCCCCATCCGGATCGCCTCTGGCGGCTCGTCGAAGACCACCGCGTCAGCGTCCTCGGCGTCGCCCCGACCGCGATCCGCCTCCTCATGGGCAAGGGGACCGAGTGGGTGCGCCAGCGCGACCGCTCGTCGCTCCGGATCCTCGGCAGTACCGGCGAAACCTGGAACCCCGAACCCTGGGGCTGGTACCTGCGGGAGGTGGGCGAAGGCCGCTGCCCGATCGTCAACTACAGCGGCGGCACCGAAACCGGTGGCGGCATCGTCGGCTGCGACACCCTCCACCCGCTCAAACCGGCTGCTTTCTCCGGCCCCGTCCCCGGCATGGCGGCGGACGTGGTCGACGACGACGGCCGACCGCTCCGCGGCGCCGTCGGCGAGCTCGTCGTCCGCCAGCCCTGGGTCGGCATGACAGCCGGCTTCTGGCGCGACCGCGACCGCTACCTCGAGACCTATTGGGATCGATTCCCCGATGTCTGGGTCCACGGGGACTGGGCCGAGATCGACGCCGACGGCCAGTGGTTCATCCGCGGCCGCTCCGACGACACCCTCAAGGTGGCCGGCAAGCGGGTCGGCCCGGCCGAGGTCGAGTCGGCGGCGACCGCCCACCTCGCCATCCAGGAGGCCGCCGCGGTCGGCATCCCCCACTCGCTGAAGGGGGAATCGGTGGTCCTCTTCTGCGTTGCCCGCCATGTCCCACCAGACCATGAAGGGGTCGTCACCCTGTCGGCGGCGGTCAAGAACGAGGTCGCGAACCGTCTCGGCGCCGCCCTCCGCCCGGATCGGGTAATCCTCGTCCTCGACCTGCCGCGGACCCGCAACGCCAAGATCATGCGGCGGGTGATCCGGGCCGCCTACCTCGGTCTGCCGCCAGGCGACACGACCGCCCTGGAGAACCCTGCGGCGGTCGCCGAGA
>CADCWF010000233.1 GCA_902806345.1 uncultured Thermomicrobiales bacterium | reverse complement strand
GATCGGGGTAGGGTCGCGCGAAGCCGGAGCGCTCGACGATCTCGGACCCAAGCGGAGGCGGGAACGGCATCGACGGGACGCCGTGCTGGGCCGCCTGGAATCCCTGGATCATCCCGAGGGCCGTCCACTCCTCGAGCGGGACGGTTCCCGCCTCGACCGCCTGCCGGAAGCGCGGCGCGAGCCCGAAGACGTCGAGGCTGTTGAAGCAGAGGGCCATCCGCGAGACCGCCCCCGCTTCGAGGAGCATCTCCAGCCCGAGGCCGCCGCCCCAGCTGACGTACTTGATGCCCTCGACGCCGCGGCCGACGACGGCCCGGATGAAGGCGATCGGGGCCCGCGAGAAGTGGAACCCGCCGATACCGAGCCGGCAGCCGGACGGGACGAGGGAGGTGAGTTCTTCCAGCCCGACGATCGGCGGTCGGTTGCCGACCGAGGCGGGGGACGACGCCGCGCTCACTGGTTCACCGCGCCCGCCGCTTGCAACTCCCGGATCTCCTCGTCGCCGTAGCCGGCGAACTCGCGCAGGATCTCCTCCGCGTGCTCGCCCAGGAGCGGGGCGGGCCGTCGGATTTCGCCCGGAGTGTCACTGAACTTGACCGGGATGCCGACCCCGCGCACGGGGCCAGCCTTCGGGTGCTCCCATTCGACGATCATCTCGTTCTCGAGGACCTGCGGATCCCGCTCGACCGCCGCGTAGTCGTTGACCGGCGCGCACCAGATGTCCTCGGCGAGGAGGATCTCGAGCCACTCCTGGGTGGTCTTCCGGAGGAACCCCTCCTGGAAGTCGGCCCGGACCTGGTCGCGCCCCTCCATGACCTGCGACTCGGCGCACTCCTCGTACCCCTCGACGCCGACCAGCGCGGCGAGCTTGTTGATCGGGTTCATCGCGATGGCGATGTAGTCGTCGGCCGTTCGGTAGAAGCCGTACGGGGCGCCGAGGTAGGCGCCGGGGATGTCGGAGCGGCTCCGCTCCGGCAGGCCGGCGCCGTTGAGGTAGAGGGTGAACTCCTGGACGTGCAGGTTCAGGATCGAGTTGAGGAGGTTGACGTCGACGCGCTGCCCCCGGCCCGTCCGGTCGCGGGCGTACAGGGCGGCGAGGACGCCGTAGACGATGTGGAAGCCGGCGGTGAAGTCGGCGATGCCCACGCCGACGCCGCGGGGCGGATCGTCCGCGTTCCCGTTCAGGTAGCCGACGCCGGCAACCGCCTGGACGAGGAGGTCCTGCCCGGGCCGGGTGACGTAGGGACCGGACTGCCCCCAGCCGGAGCTGGCGCAGTAGATGATGCGTGGGTTGCGCTCGGCGAGCGTCTCGTAGCCGAGGCCGAGCCGTTCCATCACCCCGGGCCGGAAGTTCTCGATCACCACGTCGGCCCGGTCGACCAGGCGCAGCGCCACCTCCCTGCCGCGGGGGTGCTTGAGGTCGATCCCGATCGACCGCTTGTTGCGGTTGAAGCTGAGGAAGGAGCCGCCCTCGCCCTCGATGTAGAGGTTCGCCATGCTCCAGTGGCGCATCCAGTCGCCCTTGACGGGCTCGATCTTGACGATCTCGGCGCCTAGGTCGCCCATCATCTGGGTCGCGAAGGGACCCTGGGCGAGCTGGGTGAAGTCGGCGACGACGAGCCCTGCGAGTGGTCCGGCCATGGTCCGTGGTACCCCAACCCTAACCGTTGAAGAGCGGCGACAGGAGGCCCCCGTCGACGCGGTAGCAGCCCCCCGTGCAGAACGATGCCTCATCGCTGGCGAGGAAAAGGACCAGGCTCGCCACTTCGTCCGGGCGGCCAACCCGCCCGAGCGGGTGGAGGCGGCCCCACTCGGCGATCGCCCCCTCCGGGTCGTCCGGCCCGAAGGTGTTGGCGGCGTCCTCCACCATCGCGGTCCGGATCGTGCCGGGGGCGATGCAGTTGCAACGGATGTTGTCGCCGGCGTGGTCGAGGGCGACGGTCGTCGTCAGGCTGACGACGCCCCCCTTCGAGGCCGCGTAGGCGGCGACGGTCTCCTGCGAGGCGAAGGCCTGGACCGAGGCGGTGTTGACGATCGCCCCGCCTCCGCGCCGGCGCATCTGCGGGATCGCGTACTTGCAGGCGAGGAACGTCCCCTTCAGGTTGGTGTCGAGCTGGAAGTCCCAGTCCTCGACTGACAGCTCCTCGACCGTCCCGTAGCGGACCACGCCGGCGCTGTTGTAGAGGACGTCGACGCCCCCGAACGCGTCCACCGCCCGCTCGATCAACGCGCGCACCTGCTCCGGCTCGCGGACATCGCAGCGGACGGCGACGGCCCGGCCTCCCGCGTCCGCGATCTGGCGGGTCGCCTCCTCGGCGGCCGCCTCGTTGACGTCGCCGATCGCGACCGCGCCCCCCTCGCCGGCGAACGCCAGCGCGGCCTCGCGGCCGATGCCGCTGCCGGCGCCGGTGACCACGACCGCCTTGCCCTCGAACCGCCGGTTCCGATCCGTCATCGCGGTGTCTCCCGCCTCGGTCATCCGCCAAACCTCGGGTAGTGCAGGGGCTGGCCGGCCACGGGCATCTCCCCCTTCGTCAGGTGCCAGCGGGAAAGGCTGGCGACGACCAGCGTCCGGCGGTCCGGGCCGCAGAACGCGATGTTCGTCGGCGTCGCGAAGGTGACGCCCTCCCAGTCCTCGGCGAGCAGGTCCAGTTCGCCGCCGGGCGACACCCGGTAGATGACGTCCGGCGTGTAGCAGGAGACGTAGAGGATCCCCTCGACGTCGAAGGCCAGGCCGTCCGGCACGTGACGCGGCAGCTCGACCACCGTCTCGGGCGGACCGACCGTGCCGTCCTCCGCCAGCGGCAGGCGGACGATCCCGGGCAGGTTGGAGAGAACGACGTAGAGGTGGCCGCCGTCGGCGGCAAGGGCCAGCCCGTTCGGGAAGGCCGACACCCGCGTGCCGATCGTCTCCGTCTCGCCGCCCGGCCGCACCCGGTAGAGCGCGCCGTCGTTGCCCTTCCAGCTCCCCGAGTCCGAGACGTAGAGGTTGCCGGCCGCGTCGAACACGGGGTAGTTCGGGCTCACCATCGGTCGCTCGGGCGAGCCGCTCGAGTAGCTCGCGACGGCGCCATCGGGGGCGATCCGCTTGACGGCGTGGAGGGCCAGGTCGCAGGCGTAGACCGCTCCCTCGCCGTCGAGGCAGAGGCCCAGGACGAAGCCGCCGGTGCTGCCAACCTGTTCCCACGCCCCGTCGAGCCCCACCTTGTAGATCTGCCCCGCCTCCCCGCCGGCGTAGACCTCGCCGTTCGGACCGCAGGCGACCCCCTCCGGATGGTCGAGCCCGTCGGCGAACGGGGCAAACTCCTCGATCCGCATCAAACCTTCTCGTTCGGCTTCCATCCCCGCGCCCATCCCGTTCCCCTTCGCGCCCTGCGGACCGACTACCGCGGCGTGACCGTCCCGTCCGTCATGATCCCCGCGATCCCCGCTCCGGCGTGGTAAAGGACGGCCGCGAACTCGGCCTCGATCGCCTCACCGGCGGCGAGCTCGAGCTGCGTCCCCGTCTTCGCCATGACCTTCTCCAGGCCCTGCCCGGGGATGCTCGAGAACGGCTCGATGGCCATCACGTAGGCCCCTCGGTACCAGGGGAAGCCCGTGGTGGCGTGCATCTCCTGCCAGAACCAGGCGAACGGGAAGACGGCGGTCGGCCAGACCAACCCGACCCCCAAGCGGAGGTCGGTGTTCGTGATGCCGTACCACCCGTGGTCACCGATGAACTCCGCGAGGTAGGCAAGGGTCTGCCGCGGAGGATCGGCGGGGCGGGGGACGACCGACAGGTCAATCACGCCGTCGCCGCGTCGGCCGTTGGGCCAGGGGAACTCGGCCCCGGGCTCCAACCGGTTAGCCGGGCCGTCGAGCTCGTCGTCGGCTCGGACGAGGCGCGCGTTCGTGTCGACCCGGCAGGCGCCGCCGAGGAACGGCGCCCCGTAGGCAGGGTGGTGGCCCCACATCGCGGCCATCGGCTCGCCGCCCTCGTTCACGATCCGCCCCCGGAACCGAAGCACCGGCCGCCCCGCCTCGACCCGCATCGTCCGTTCGATCCGGAACGGGCTCCGCCGGAGCCGGGTGGCGAGCCGGATCTCCGCAGTCTCCCCCCCGGATTCGACGATCTCGCACTCCCAGGCGGC
>CADCWF010000232.1 GCA_902806345.1 uncultured Thermomicrobiales bacterium | reverse complement strand
GGCACGCACTCCGGCGGTACCACGCAGCGGCCGGCGCGGCAGCGCGCCCCGGCCACCCGGCAGTCGCCGGCGACCCGGCACTCGGGGCAGCCCGTCGCCAGCGCGTTGACGCAGCGGCCGCCCTGGGTGCACACCTCGTGGCGGGCGGGGCAGTTGCCGTTGCCGTTGCAGCGCAGCCGGGTGTCGGGGACCTTGAAGCACCGCCCGCCGACCCCGCCGCAGCGGAGGCCGGCGTTGCACTCGGCGTCCACGCGGCAGAACTGGCGGCAGACGAGGGCCTCCGCGCCGACCTGGGCGCCGGCCTCCCGCGCCACGCCGAGGCCGGCGGCGGCGGCGAGGGCGGCGGCGAGGCCGCGGCGAGGCAAGCGGGCGGCGAGACCGCGGGCAAGGGCGTCGAACGTGGCGTCGTCCATCGGGACTCCTCCTCGCCCGGGGCGCCGGGCGGTCGCGCAGCGCGCTCGCTCCCGAGACGACCGGGCCGGGTCGCCCGACCGGCCGGCTAAAGCAGGGCGAGCAGGGCCATCGCCCAGAGGACGGCCGAGACGTAGGCGGCGGCAAGGGCCAGCGACATCACGTCCTCGGCGGGGGGCTCGGTGTGCAAACGCCCCGGGTGAGGCCGGGGCGTCCACGGGGGGCGGTCGTGGATGGCGGCCGCCGCGGCGGCGACCATGAGGGAAGGGGAAAGCGGTCGCCGTCGCCCCCAAGGATGGCCGGGATCGGACGCCGGCGCCGGGCACGGTCGCGCCCTCCCGGGGGCACCTTCGTGCCGGCCGGCTGGGGAAACGACGCCCCCCGTCCGGCGTTGCGGGGGCAGGGGTCCGGGGGATGTGGCCCGGGGCCTCGACCTCGAGCAGGCGCGCGCCCGGTCTTCCAACGGCCGGGCGCGCGCGCCGAGGGGACGACGCGCCGGCCCCCGCCCGGACGCGCGGACGCCCCGGGTGTGGTGCCGGGGCGTCCGCGGGGGGATGCGGTCCCGGTTCGGGACCGCGGCGGCGGGAGGGAAGAACCGCCGCCGGTGTGGGCACGGAGCGGACCGTCGTCGGGTCGGTCCGCCCAGTTTAGCGCCCCGTGCCCGCCGGTCACCCCCCGCCGCAGGCGTTCCCCCCGCCCCCGCCCCGGACTCGCCTGTCGCCGCGCCCACGGTTCGCCTGCCGGCGGTCGCTGTCGTGACCCTGCCGATCGCGCCGCCGGCACTGCCGAGGGAAATGAGGCGGCCGGGACCCGCCTCGGCTACGGCGCCGGGGTGGCGGCCGCCGGGGTCCCCGCCTCGCCGCCCATCTCCGGCGGCGCCACGATGGCGGCCAGGCCGACGACCCGCTCCTGGCCGTCGTTGCGGAGCTCGGCGGCGACGTTGGGCGGCAAGACCACCGAGTCGCCCGCCGCCAGGGTGAACGCGGTCCCCGCCGCGACCTCCTCCAGCATCGGCGGCCCCTCCGGCTCCGCTCCCGGCGTGGCGAAGGCCGCGATCACGGCGGCCCGGGTGACCCGAACCGGGGTCCCGGCTTCGGCGGTCAGGGCGCCCGCCTCGACGTACACCAGGGCCACCGACGGATCGCCCGCGTCGGCGGGGATGCTCGCCCCGGGCTCGAGCGTGAAGCGGACGAGCACGAGGTCGGCCGGGGCCGCCGGCAGCTCCTCGGCGGTGCCGAAGCCGAGCGGGAAGAACCCCACGCCCTCGAGCGCGAACCCCTCGGCCGGGGGCGTGCCCTCCTGGGCGGCCGTGTGGGCGGCGGAGCCGCCGGCGAGCAGGGCGAGCAGGGCGGCGAGGGCGAGGGCGAGCGGGACGGGGGGGCGGCGCATCGGAGCCTCCTTCCTGGTGGCCGCGGCGGCCCCGGTGGCGGCCGCGGGGAGGGCGCATCCTACCAGCCGGCCCGCCGGCGGACACACGAACGCCCGGCCGTGTGGAACCGGGCGTTCGCGGGGAAGGGAGGGAGCTCTGGCCGCCGTTGGGGACGGCGTCCGCTGCCGGGATCTACGCCGCCGCCGCGGGTCCGGTTCTCTTGCACCTCGGGCAGGCGTCGCCGATGATCCCGTCCCATTCGGCAGCCACCGCCACGGGGGGAGGGGCAACGACCATGAGCGACCAGGCGGAGACGGCGGCCGCGCCGAGCACCCAGGAGGTCCTCGACGAGGTGCTGCGCACGACGCTGAGCGCCGTCGAGCTGGCCGGGAAGGTCGTTCGCGGCGAGGCCCGCACGGCCACCGGCACGGACCTGGCAACGGCCATGGCGGTCATCGAGCGGGCGCCCGCGCTCATCGAGCGGCTCCAGGGTCTCCTGCCGCGACAGTCGCCGAGGTTGGGCTCGACCCAGCCAGGGGCGTCCGGCCGTCCGACTCCACCGCGATGAGGCAGCTCACCCCTCCGCGGCGGCCTCGTCCTTCGCCTGCCGGTAGGTAAACGCCCGCATCCGGTCCGCCGCCGCCCGTATCCTGGCGAAGGGGAGCCGCCCCGAACGTCGTGACGAGAATCCGACGCGCTGAGCAATCACGGAAGGCGGGCAACGGCCTCGGGCTTCGGCTCGAGGCCGTTGCCGTGCCCGGACACGGGAGCGCCCCCGGGGATGGTCGGGGGCGCGGGCTGGCTCCGCCGCTGCGGAACCCCGGCCGCCGAGGGAAGGGGGGGCGGCCGTTGCACACGAGGTCGCCGCACCTGGCGTGCCACGAGTGGCCGGACGGGCCTCCCGGCTCGGCTACCCTCCGGCCATGACGAGGGCCGCCAGCGAGAGGAGCATCGCAACGTAGATGGTCAGTAGGGACAACGCCATCGTTCTTCCCGCCCGGCCCCAGCAACGAAGCCGGACCAACGGTGGTGGTCGCAAGTCCCGCGCCCCGAGTCCCCCTTCCCGCTTGCCGCCACGCCCCGCCTGGGTGACGATGCCGCGTCATGAGCGATCAGCCGAACGCCCGACCGGGCAGCGACCGGGCAGCGACCGTCGACCAACCGGGCGCCGACCGGAGCGAAGTCACGATCGCCGAGGCCGCCGTCCTCCTCGGCCTCTCGACCGACGCCGTCCGGAGCCGCCTCAACCGTGGCACGCTCGATGGCCGCAAGGACGCCAACGGCTGGGTGGTCTACCCGCCCCGACCGTCGGCGACCGGGCAGCAACTGTCGCCGACGGTCGACCAACCGCCGGCGACCGGGCACCGACCGTCGACCGACCGGGACGCGATCGCCGCCTACGAGGCCCTCGCGGAGACCCAGCAGGCCGAGATCGCCTTCCTCCGCGAGCAGCTGGCCCAGCGGAGCCGGGAGCTGGCGGCGGAGCGGGAGCGGTTCGACGTGCTGCACCGCGAGGCCCTCGGGCGCATCCCGGCGTTGGGCCCCGGCGGTGCTCCTGAGCGTGCCCCCGCTGCGTCACCAGCGCCCCCAGAATCGCCCCCGTCATCGAAGCCGGGGGGCGGGCTGCTGGCGCGGCTGCGGCGGCTCCTGGGCGGCTAGGGAACGAGGGGGAGCGCGAGGCAGTGGAACCGGAGGAGCCCTTCGCCGGGTGGGTGCGGGAACTGCGCCGCCGGCGGGGGCTGACCCAGGGGGAGCTGGGCAAGCGGGTCGGCGTCGGCCAGGCCGCCGTCAGCCGGTGGGAGATGGGCCGGGCGAATATCAGGCCGGCGGTTCGCGCCCGGCTGGCCGAGCTGGCCGAGGGAACGGGGCTGGAGCCGCCGCCGGGGTGGGGGGACGACGAGGGGTGAGCGACCAGGGACGGGCGGCGGCGTGGGACGCGGGCCGGCGGCTGTTCGAGACGATGCGGGAGCAGGCCGAGCCGGGCGACGGGCTGCCGTGGGAGGCGCTGAGCGCCGAGACCCGCGACTATTACGGGCGGGTCGCCCGGTCGTTCCTCGCCGAGGCCCGGCGGGCCGCCCAGCGCGACGAGGGGGCGCGCGCCGCCGACCCGTTGGCCCCCCTGTGGTGGCTGCCGGGCAGGGCCGGCGACAGGGGTTGACGGCGGCCGGCTAGTTCTGGCCGAAGTAGAGGAGGAGGGCGACGACGATGACCGCCCCGACCGCGTAGATGAGGACGCGCTGGCTGGGCATGGGATCCTCCCGGTGAGATTGCCACCCGACCCGCCGGCGGTCGCAGCGGCGCCACGGGACGGGCGGGGGCGCTCGGGGACAGCCTAAACCCCGGCGCCCGCCGGCT
>CADCWF010000231.1 GCA_902806345.1 uncultured Thermomicrobiales bacterium | reverse complement strand
CACCGCCGTCCGCTTGGCTGCCGACCCCGCGCGCCGAGCGCATCCTGAGACCTAGATCAGACGGCCGCAGGAGCTGCGGCACGAGCGAAACGGGAGCAGGAGGTCTGCCGTGAACAGGTTCATGATGATCGTCGCCGGCCGGAATCGCCGCGCATCCGTCCTTCGCCACGCCGCCGCCAGCGCCTGCCTGGCCGGGGCGCTGCTGCTTGGGGCCGCCCAGGCGGTGCCGGTCGCGGCCCAGGTCGGCTTCCACCAGAGCGACATGGACGGCGACGGCCTCTTCGACGACGAGGAGGCATTGCAGTTCGGCACCTCCCCGTTCCTCGCCGACACCGACGGCGACCTCGTGGACGACCGCCAGGAGGTCGCCCTGGGCACCGACCCGCGGGACCCGGCGAGCCCGGGCGCGGGGTTCGACATCGACGGAGACGGCCTGACCGACGTCGACGAGGTCAACGTCCACGGCACCGGCATGAACTCACCCGACTCCGACCAGGACGGCGCGAGCGACGGCTTCGAGATCGCCTCCGGCACCAACCCCTTGACGGCGCAGGAGTTCGATACCGACGGCGACGGCCTGACCGACCGCCAGGAGACCTTCACCCACCTCACGAACGAACTCCAGTTCGACACCGACGGCGACGGCATCGGCGACGGCGACGAGGTCACCCTCGGCCTCGACCCACACACCGTCAACCTGCCCGACCAGGTCGGCCCGGCCCCCAAGGACACCACCCTCATTGACGCCGACGGCGACGGCCTCAGCGACTTCGAGGAGACCTCCGTCTGGGGCACCAACCCGAACAACGACAACACCGACAACGACTTCTACAACGATGGCTTCGAGGCCGACCAGGTGCGCCTCGACCCGCTCGACCCCGATGTCGACAACGATGGACTGCTCGACGGCTGCGACACCGACGACTTTACGCCTGAGACCAATCCAGATGTTGGGATCACCTGCCAGGGTTGATGGACAACGACCCCGCGACGATGGCCGCGCTCGGCTGGCATCGAGCGCGGCCATCGTCGTGCTCCCAGCGCGGCACACGCGGTCGCGGCGTTGTTGCGCGACCATCCCGCCGTCAGCGGCGTGCTCATCGACGCCGCGAAGGTGTCCCCCTTGCCTTGATGGGGTGACGGCAATCAGGCCCGACGCGCTTGACGATCCCGAGGCCCGTGACCGCGACGGGGCTCCACGCCAGCCACCGCCTCCGCAGCGCCGCCATCGAGACCAGTTCAAGGCCACCTTCGACTGTGGCGCGCCGGTGTCGACGCGAGGGCTGGTCGCTGCCGCCCGGTTCGTGTTCGATGCCGTCCTCGTCTACCAACCGACGCTGCTGCTCGACCACCACGCCGGCCGCGACCTTCGCATCGGCCTCGAGCCCTTCCTCCAGGCCGCCTGACCGTTATGACCAAGCATCAGCTACCCGGCCTCGGCTGGTAGCGCGGCCAGCGATGGGGGTCTGCCGTCAGCCGCTGCCCGCCGAGCGCACCGCTTGCCACCCGATCGTCAAGTTGACGGCGGCGACGAAGTGCCGGGTCTGGTGCGGATGGTCGGCGAAGGCGGGCTCCGGCGCCACGTCCGATCGGTGGCCGCTGCCGCGCGATCGGGCCGCGGGCTTGGGCCGGCCGGCATATCAGGGAGCAGCGGTGGACGGCCAAAGGGTCGACCGATGGCGATGCAGGACGCCGGAGCGCTCGACCGTCTCTCCCGCCCGCTGGATACGCCGGTGATGACAAGCCGACACCTATGGCATCCCTCTTGCACCGCTCGCCCCGACGCAGCGCGGGGCGGGGGCGCGGCGCACCACGACCGCAGCGGGATCGACGGGCAGCGCACAAACCATCCCGCCGAGCCCCGGTCCCGGCCCGACAACCCTAGCGAGAGGAGCACCCGCGTGGAACGGCAGCCGCACCAACACACGAACGGCTGGCAGGACGGGCAGTCCCAGCACCAGGGATCGGCCGCGGGCAACGGGCTGGCCCGGGGCCTGGCGCTGCTTAGCCTCGGGCTCGGGCTGGCCCAGGTCGCTGCCCCGGCCGGGGTCGCCAAGCTGATCGGACTCGACGAGGACGACCGCAACGAGAAGCTGATGCGGGCGATCGGGTTGCGCGAGCTGGCGATGGGCATCGGCATGCTCACCCAGCCGACCACTCCGGGCTGGGCATGGTCGCGGGTCGCCGGAGACGCGATGGATCTCGCCCTGCTGGCAGCGGCCGTCGACGAAGGCAAGGGCGGGCGGGAAAAGACGATCGCGGCGATGGCCTCGGTCGCCGGCATCTCCGTCCTCGACATCCGCCTGGCGACCCAGCTCGCCGCCGCCGAGGGGGCGAGCGGCGCCGGGCTCGAACTCGGGGGACCGACGCCCGACAGCTCCGTCCAGGTGACGCGGGCGATCACCGTCAACAAGCCGCCGCAAGAGGTCTACCGGTTCTGGCGTGATTTCCAGAACCTGCCGCGGTTCATGCTCCACCTCGAATCGGTCGAGACCTCCGGCAACGGCCGCTCCCGCTGGACGGCCAAGGCGCCGGCGGGCCGAACCGTCTCCTGGGACGCCGAGATCGTCCAGGACCGGCCGAACAGCCTGATCGCCTGGCGGTCGCTCCCCGGGGCGGATGTCGCCAACCTGGGGACGGTGCGGTTCGCGTCCGCCCCGGGTGACCGCGGCACCGAGGTCCACGTCGACCTCCGCTACGACCCCCCGGCCGGCAAGCTGGGCGCCACGATCGCCAAGCTGTTCGGCGAGGAGCCGAGCCTCCAGATGCGCCAGGACCTGTTCCGGTTCAAGCAGGTGATGGAGACGGGCGACGTGGTTCGGTCGGACGCAACGCTCCAGGGATCGCGCCTCCGGCAGCACCCGGCCCAGCCGTCGGCGGAGCCAGTCCTCCGCTAACCGAGTCGTGAGTCGTGAGTCGTGGAGAACGTCCCGCGTCGCACCCCGCGCCCTGCGCCCCACGACTCACGACTCACGACCCACGACTCACGACCCAAGCCGTACTACGGGAGAGATCAGATGAAGGCCACCTGCTGGATGGGGAAGAACACGGTCAAGGTCGAGACCGTGCCCGACCCCCAGATCCTGAACGACCGGGACGCGATCGTGAAGATCACCTCGACCGCCATCTGCGGCTCCGACCTCCACCTCTACGGCGGCTTCGTGCCGACGATGGACAAGGGCGATGTCCTCGGCCACGAGTTCATGGGCGAGGTGGTCGAGCTCGGTCAGGGGGTGAAGAACCTGAAGGTCGGCGACCGGGTGGTCGTCCCCTTCACGATTTCCTGCGGGAACTGTAGTGCCTGCCAGGCCGGGGCCTACTCGCTCTGCGAGAACTCGAACCCGAACGCCTGGATGGCCGAGGAGCTGTGGGGGCACTCGGGCGCCGGCATCTTCGGCTACTCGCACCTGACCGGTGGCTACGCTGGGGGCCAGGCCGAATACGCCCGGGTGCCGTTTGCCGATGTCGGGCCGCTCAAGGTGCCGGAGGGGATGACCGACGAGCAGGCGCTGTTCCTCTCCGACATCCTCCCGACCGGCTACATGGGCGCCGAGATGTGCGACATCAAGCGCGGCGACGTGATTGCCGTCTGGGGCTGCGGCCCGGTCGGCCAGTTCGCGATCAAGAGCGCCTTCATGCTCGGCGCCGAGCGGGTGATCGCGATCGACCGCTTCCCGTACCGGCTCGACATGGCACGGGACAAGGCCGGCGCCGAGGTCATCAACTACGAGGAGCAGAACGTCCTCGAGACGCTCAAGGAGTTGACCGCCGGCCGCGGCCCGGACGCCTGCATCGACGCCGTCGGCATGGAGGCGCACGGCCACGCCGCGATGTACGCCGTCGACCGCGCCAAGCAGGCGGTAAAGATGGAGACGGACCGGCCGCTGGCGCTGCGCGACGCGATCATGGCCTGCCGCAACGGCGGCACCGTCTCGGTGATCGGGGTATACGGCGGCTTCGTCGACCACTTCCCGCTGGGCTCGGTGATGAACCGGTCGCTGACGATCAAGGCCGGCCAGACCCACGTCCAGCGCTACATGAAGCCGCTGCTGGAGAAGATCCAGGACGGCCAGATCGACCCCACCTTTGTCATCACCCACACGATGCCGCTGGACGAGGCGCCGAAGGGCTACGAG
>CADCWF010000230.1 GCA_902806345.1 uncultured Thermomicrobiales bacterium | reverse complement strand
CTGGTCCGGGGGGAGGTGGTCCTGCCCGACGACGGCGCCCCGTTGGCATGGCGGTTGGTGCAGGACGTCGCAGAGGCGGCGCCGGCGGCCGGGTTCGAGCGGCGGGCGCTCGGGTTCGCCGTGGCGACGGGGCCGTTCGCCCCGCTCCTGCTGACGGACGAGGCGACCGGGAGCGCCTGCCGGTTGCTGCCGGGGGAAGCGGCGTTCGTCCGGGAGGGGACGCTGCAGCGGCGGGAGAGCCTCGGCTCGGACGCGGTCGGCTACCTCCGGATCGGGCTCGTTTCGGCGGGAGCGGCTGGCGATGCCGGCGGCGACCGCCTGCGCTTCGCCGGTCCTACCTTCGCGGCCCCGACCGGGGTATCGGCGCTCGCGCTGCTGCGGATCCCCTTGGAGGCGGGGACCCGGTCCGTCCTGCCGGCCGGGGCGGGAGCGGCGCTGCTGGTGGTGGAACAGGGCGAGGTCGACCTGGAGGCGGCCGGCGGCCGCGAAACGCTGACGACCACGGTCGGCAGCGACACCGCCTACGCGGTCCGCTCCGTCGTCGGCCCGGCGACCATCACCGGCCGACGCGGGGCCACGTCCTTGCTGGCCGCCGTCTTCGCCTAACGGCAACCGGCCGGCGCCGCGCCCTTGCCCTTTCGCCCGATGGGCCAGAGAGGGAGCAATCGGCCCCGGCAGCGGGCTTCCGTTCCGGGACCTGCCCCTGCTAACCGGGGGTGGGTGGAGCGGAGAACCCCGGAGCAGGACGGCGGCGGGTGGGACCGCGACGGCGATCCCGAGGAACGCGAGGCCGGAGGCGAGGGGGCTGCGGCATCCGCGCCGACCTCGTGCAGCTACAGGACCATGTGCTGGATCGTGCCGTCGTACAGGTTGAAGCCGCCGGCGCCGAGGAGGAGACCGGCCCAGAACCGACGCCAGACACCGGTCCGGTCGGCGTCCCGGCCGCATCACGCCGCCATCGCGGAGGCGGTGTTGCCGTCACCGAGCACCGCCACCCACCTCCGGTCCGTCGACATCCCCGTCACGTCGCCTGGCACGGCGCCGGGTGTCGGCCGTAACTTGCCCCGGGCCATTGTTCGAGTGCCGCTCGCCGTCCGTGGCGCATCCGCAGCACCGGTCCACTGGACGACATGCCGCACACGTGCCTCGACCGGCGTCCTCGGCAAGTGGATGCGGGCGCCGGCCCGACGGCGACGGACGAACGGGAGCTAACCGGATGGATTTCCGCTCCGGAGCGCGGTCAGGGGTTGTCTGCGCCGCAATCATGCCCCACGGCTTCTCGCTCGTCCCTCAGTTGAGCGACGACGCCGAGGGCGGGATGCGGACGCGGGAGGCGCTCCAAGAGGTCGGTCGGCGCTTCGCGGAGGCCGCGCCGGAGGTGATCGTGGTCGCCACCCCGCACGGCTTCCGGGTCCCCGGGGCGGTCTGCGTCGCCGATGCCGGGCGGGGAGCCGGGACGCTCTCCTGGCGCGGCCGGCAGGTGGAGCAGAACGTCCCCCTGGATCGGCGGTTCGTGGCGGCACTCGCCCGGGCGGCGGAACGCCACGACCTGCCGCTCGTCCTCCACGGCTACGCCGGCGAGGGGGCCGAGGCCGTCGTCCCGCTGGACTGGGGCGTGATGGTGCCCCTCTGGTTCCTCGGGCACGGCCGCAACCTGCCGGGCTCCGGGCACGTCCTCGCCGATCCGCCCGAGCGGGGCGAGGCCCCGGCGATCGTGGTCGTCAGCCCGTCGCCGAGCGTCCCGCCAGAGTCCCTCGTCCGGTTCGGGAGAGCGATCGTCGAGGCCGCCGCGGAGGACGGGCGGCGGGCGGCGTACGTCGCCTCCTGCGACTGGTCGCACACCCACCGGGCGGACGGCCCGTACGGCTTCCACCGGCGGGCGGCCGAGGTGGACGCCGCCGTGCTCGCCATCGTGCGGTCGGGCCGCCTCGCGGACCTGGCGGCACGGGACCCGGCGGCGGTCGACGCGGCGGTGGTCGACGGGTTGCCCCAGGCGCTCGTCCTCGCCGGGGTGGTGGAGGAGTCCTCGCTCGCGGGCGAGGTGCTGACCTACGAGGCCCCGACCTACTACGGCATGCTGGTCGCGGCATACCGTTGACCGACCGCCACCCCGGCCAGGCGACAGCCCGGTGCAGGCTCGCGCTTGCTAAGATCGGCCGGAGATTGACGAGGCGGGGGATGGTCGGTCAGGGACCGACTCCCGAGCAGATTGAAGGGGACGACATGCCGATCGATGCACAGCGACGCGACCACCACACCGACAAGATGGCAGCCAAGACGGGCAGCGCCGTCAGCCGCCGCGGGGTGCTGCGGGGGGCGCTGGCGGCCGGCGTCGCTGCCTCGTCGTTCCCTGGCGGACGTGCTGCCGGGGCCGCGACGGTTGCCCTCGCCCCAGCTGGGCAGGAGGCCGACCGGGAGCAGACGCTCGTCGTCGGAACCGCCGCCTCGGCCTCCGACCTCGACCCCCACTCGGCCTACGACGGCCGGTCGGAGATGGTCATCTACGGGGCGTACGAGCAGCTCATGCGGCTGGAGGGCGACAAGACGGATGAGTACGTGCCGCTCCTGGCCGAACGCTGGGAGGCCAACGCCGACCAGAGCGTTTGGACCTTCCACCTCCGCGAAGGGGCCACGTTCCACGACGGCTCGCCGTGCGACGCGGCGGCGGTCAAGGCGTCGTTCGAGCGGCTGCTCGCCCTCGGGCTCGGCCCGTACGAGGTCGTCGGCCGCTTCGTAGCCGACCCGGCGCAGATCGCGACGCCGGACGCGCGGACGGTGGTCTTCGACCTCGGCCGGCCGCAGCCCCTGTTCGAGTCGGCGATCGCCGCGCCCTACGGCCCGTACGTCGTCAACGCCAGGCTGGCAAAGGAGCACGAGGAGGACGGCGACTGGGGCCACGCCTGGGCGCAGACCAGCGCCGAAGGGATGGGCACCGGCCCGTACCGGGTGACGACCTTTGCCCCGGAGGAGCAGGCCGTCCTCGACAAGTACGACGGCTACTGGGGCGGCTGGGAGGGCGACCACTTCGAACGGGTCGTCATCCGGGTCGTGCCGGAGAACGCGACGCTCCGCCAGCTCATCGAACAAGGCGAGATCGACATCGTCGACAACCTGACCCCGGAGACGACCGACGTGCTCGCCCAGGACCCGGCGCTCCGGGTCGACCGGGCCTACACGACCTCCGACATCTACCTTGCCATGACCGTGGCCGGCCCGCTCGCCTCGCCGGCCGCGCGGCAAGCGATGGCGTGGGCGTTCCCCTACGACGACGTCATCCAGGGCGTCTACCAGGGCTACGCCAAGCAGGGACGGGGTCCGCTTGCGGAGCTGACGCGTGGCTTCGACCCCGACCTCCCCGCCTACTCCACCGACCTCGACAAGGCCCGGCAACTCCTCGCGGAGGCGGGGGTGGCGGAGGGCACGACCCTATCGATGATGCTCACGGCCGGCAGCGAGGCGGCCAACACGGTGGCGCAACTGTTCGCCGCGAACCTGGGGCAGCTCGGCCTCACGCTGGATGTCCAGGCCGTCGACGAAACCACGTTCATCGGGACGGCGTACGGCGAGGCCCCGGCGGAGGAGCGCCCGAGCTTCTTCCCGTTCGCCTGGCAGCCGGACTACGACGACGGCTGGAACCACCTTTCGCCCCTGCTCGCCTGCGACGCCGCCTTCGGCAAGGGATCGAACGTCGGCGTGTACTGCAACGAGCGGGTCGACGAGCTGCTCGACCAGGCGCGCGACGCGGCCGACCTCGAGGCCTACCAGCAGGCGCTCTCGGAGATCCAGAACATCGTCACCTGGGAGGACCCGGCGGGGGTCTACTACGCCCAAATCCAGTGGACCACGATCCTCCGCCAGGACATCGCCGGCTTCGCCACGAACCCGATCGCGACCGGGCTCTACGACTTCTACCGGATGTCCCGGACCGCCTGAGCCCACCTCCCGACAAACGGTCGGGGGTTGACCGGCAGGCGGGATTTCCGCCCAAGTACCGTCGACACGGTGCGAGCCGGTCCGCCCAGGCGCCGGAGTCGGCGTCGGGGCACCGGAACGCGACGCGGTGGCCGCCGCCCCCCCGGGTCCTCGGAGTCCGGCGGGGGTCGGCCGTCCCGCTCGGCCGGGGCGCGGGCGCAGGCCCCGGCGTCGCCCAGC
>CADCWF010000229.1 GCA_902806345.1 uncultured Thermomicrobiales bacterium | reverse complement strand
GGCCCCTCCGTCGCCGTCGGCCGACCGGGGCGCGTCCGCCACCGGGTCAGTTCCGGCCACGGACGCGGCCGCCGGCACCGCCCGCTCCGCCTCCTGGCGTGCGGACGGGCGTGCGGGCCGCTCCGGCAACCGGGGTGGCTCCGCCGGCGGCCGCGGCGCGAAGCGGGGCGGCGCGGCCGGTTCCTCATCGCGCTCGCCGAACTGGGCCCCGTAGCCGAGCGCGTTCAGGGCCCGCCCGATCGCCTTGGTCTCGGCCTTCTCGATGAAATCGCCGAAGTCGCCCGCCGTCTCGCTACCGTAGCCGGTCGCCTTGCCGCCGGAGGGCAGGGTCACCGTCGCCTTGAAGATGGCCAGGGTCGGCTCGATCTGGACGTGCTCGGTGACGATCTCGGCGTCGGGGTGCTCCTTGCGCAGCCAGAGCAGCCGCCACTTGACGTCGAGGTACTCGCCGCCACCGCCGCGGCCCCGGAGCTGGCGCATGTAGGGCGTCGGGTCGAACCGCTCGCCGCGGACGCCCGCGCCCTCCTCCCGCAGCACCTCCGGGGCACCGCCGTCCGCCTCCGGTTCGGGGTAGTCGGCGCCCGTCGCCGCGGTCTCCTCGTCGCCGTCCATCGCGCGCCTCCTGGCATCGCCGGGTGCCCATCGCCGGCAGTGACGCCAAGTATACGTTCAGAACGGATGTTCGGCAATCCCCGGTGGTTCGCCGTCAGCCCGGTTCAACCCGCCTCCTCGCCTCAAAGACCGTGCATCGCCCGCGCGTTGCCGCTCAGGATCGCGGCGGCGATCTCGATGCCTTCGGTCTCGGTGATGTAGCCGCGCTCCCAGAGGCGGGTCATCACCCGCGCCAGGGCCCGCTTGGCGAGCCGCGCCCCCAGCCAGGTGTGCTCCGGCCCGGTGAAGGCGTCGGTGCCGAACAGGATGCGGCTCGTCGGTGCCAGGTCGAGCGCCGTCTCGAAGATGCGGTCGGTCGCGGCCAGGGCGAAGGGCACCCCCTCCGAGAGGTCGATCCAGACGTTCGGCAGGGCCGCCGCCATCCACGACGCCTCCGCCAGGTAGGGGTAGCAGTGGATGAGGACGACCCTCGTCGCCGCGTACTCCGGCCGCCGCAGCGTCTCGTTCAGCAGCGCCGGGTTGCACTTCGCCAGGACGATGTCCTTGTCGCCGACGCCGGTGTGGACGTGGAACGAGACGCCCAGGTCGCGGCAGAGGCGCAGCGTCCGCAGCAGCAGGTGGTCGCGCAGGGGCTTCGAGGCCGCCATCCGGTCCGGCTCGGCCAGGGCACGCTCCAGCCCGCGCCGCCCCGCCTCCTCGCCCGCCTGGCCGGGGTCGATCTCCAACCCGGTCCGGTAAGCGATGATCGATTTGACGGCGACGAACCCTTCCTCGGTGATGGCGCGGCGGAGGCCCGCGTCGAAGCGGCGGACGAAGTCGTCGTAGCCCACCCGTTCGTCGAGGAGGGTCTTGATCGGCGGCTCGATCCGGTAGACCGGGAGGATTTTGGTCGGCACCCGGCGGCGGAACTCGGCCATGTCGACCGGCGGCTGCGGGTAGCCGGTGTCGACCAGCAGCGCCTCGATCCCCTCGCTGGCGAAGAGGCGTGCCACGTACGCCGCCTCGTCGCCGACGGCCGCCCGCGCCTGGGCGACCGCGCCCGGGGTCGGCTCGCAGCCGAGGTACGCGGCCAGCTCCCGCGTCGCCCACCGCTGGTAGAGCATCGTGTCGCGGACCGCCGCCCCGTCGGCGCCGGCGAACTCCGCCCCGACGAAGGAGTCCAGCGGCCGGTAGCGAACCGGGTCGGGCTCGAACAGGTAGGGGTGGGTGTGGTTGTCGATGACCGGCAAGCGCGAGAAGTCGAACACGGGGACCTCCGGAGGTTATGGGTTGCGGGTTAGGGTGGTGGTCTATGGGTGACGGGCAATCCGGCGCGGGCCAGGGAGAAGCTGCGCCGCGCAACCGATCACCCACAACTCATGAGCCACAACCTACCACCCATCACCCACGCAGGTACGTCTCCCGCTCCCACGGCGAGACGACCGTTTCGGCGATCGCCAGCTCGGAGCGTTTGACCTTCAGCCACTCGCCGCCGACCGTCGGGCCGAGGGCGGCGAGGAGCGTTCCGTCGGCGGCGACGGCGTCGAGCGCCTCCCCCGCAGTGCGCGGCAGGAGGATGATCCCCTGCGCTGCCAGCTCCGCGGGTGAGAGGTGGCCGAGGTCGCCCTCGGCCGGGGATCCCGGTTCGAGCCCTCGCTCGATGCCGTCCAGCCCCGCTGCCAGCAGCCCGGTCAGGAAGATGTAAGGGTTGCTCGTGTTGTCGCCGGCGCGGAACTCGACCCGCCGGCGCGAGGCGCCGGGGATGCGGACCAGGGCCGAGCGGTTGGCGACGGCGTAGGCCGCGTGGGCCGGCGCCCACGACCCCGGCCGCAGCCGCTTGTAGGAGTTGACCGTCGGCGCCCCGAGGCCGCAGAGGCCGCGGGCGTGGGCCAGGATGCCGCCGAGGAAGCCGCGTCCGGTGGGGCCGAAGCCACTCGGGTGGGGCGCCTCGTCCCCGGCCCCGTCCTCGTCGCCGGCCATCGCCGAGCCGCCGTCGGCGCTCCAGAGGCTGAGGTGGACGTGGAGGCCGCAGCCGGCGATCGTCTCGAACGGCTTGGGCATGAAGGACGCGACCAGTCCGTGGGCACGGGCTACGGCGCGGGCGGCGTCCTTGAGGGTGATCAGGTCGTCGGCGGCCTTGACCGGCTCGGCGTGGCGGATGTTGATCTCGATCTGGCCGGGGCCGTACTCCGGGGCGACCTGCTCGACCTCGACCCCCATCGTCTCCAGCGCGCCGCCGACGGCCTGGAGGAAGGCGGCGGTCCGCTCCAGGGCGGCGACGGTGAACATGCCGTCGGCGGCGATCGGGCGGGGGCCGTCCGGCCCGGCCTCGAAGAGGTACGCCTCCGGCTCGAAAGCGACGCGGAGCGAGAGGCCGCGCTCCGCGTAGGCCTCGACCTGGCGCAGCAGCGCGCTCCGCGGGCACCCTTCCCAGGGGGCGCCGTCGTCCCGGCGCATCCAGGCGATGGCACGGGCGGCGCCCGGCGCGTAGGGCAGCGGGGCGAGGGCGGCGGGGTCGGGGACGGCGAGGAAGTCGCCGCTGTCGGCGCCGAAGCCGGTGTCCGGCGCCTGGGCATCGGTCAGGTTGAAGCCGAGGTTGGCGCGAGCGAAGGAGATGCCGCCGGCGAGCGCCTCGGCGAACCGCGCCCGCGGCACCGACTTGCCCTGGGAGCGGCCGTTGTAGTCGGCGTACTGGACCCAGAGGTGCTGGGCCCCGAGCCCGTCGAGACGGGCGAGCACGGCGTCCACGCCCTGGTTTTCCGAGGGGCGCTCCCCCATCGTGCCTCCCCTACCCTGGCCGAACCCGGACGATCGGGGCGGCAATCGTAGCACCGGCGGGCCACTGGAATGGGTACCCGCGTTGCCCGAGTGACCGCGACGCAGACGCACGCCGGGGTCTTGGCGAGATCGCGCACGGTCGGCCCCGGCCGACCGTTGGGAGCGGCGGCGCTCGACGGAACACCCCGCGTCAGCCCGAACCCGGGGGCGAAGCATCTCGCCCCGGAGACCGCCGCGGCGGCATCTCTTCGTCGGTTGTTGGCCGAATCGGAGAGAGATCCTTCGCCTCCGCTCAGTGGTCCGTTCAGCCTCATCTGTCGGGTCCCCACCGGCGGCTGCACCGCCGGGCCCGGCCATCGATGGCCGGGCTGAAGAGACGAAGGACCCTGAAGGGCTCTGAGAACGGCATCCGTCAACCCGACGAATCGGGCTGGACGCACCACTCGGGATGACGGGGGCGGCGGGCGGCAGCGTCCGGTCCGTCCCATGCCCGGGGGGCTCGGGGGAGTGGTCGAGGCATCCCCAGATCGTGCCTCCACACTCGCGGCCGCCAGACTACGGCACGGGCGTCGCGGCGCCTGCTCGGTCGATCGTCAGGGGCGGCACCTCCGGGCTGTAGAGCCAGGCGGCGAAGAAGGCGTCGAGTTCCCGGCCACTGACCTCCTCGGTGAAGGCCGCGAAGTCCTCGACCGTGGCGTTGCCGTTCCGGTAGCGGGCGGTCCAGCCGCGGAGGATGGCGAAGAAGGCGTCGTCGCCGACCTCGACCCGGAGGGCGTGGACGGCGAGGG
>CADCWF010000228.1 GCA_902806345.1 uncultured Thermomicrobiales bacterium | reverse complement strand
CGACTGGATGGCGCGCATGCTCGCCCGCCTGCCCGTCCCCTTCGCCGTGGTCTCGCCACCCGAGCTTCGCCCCGCCGTCCAGGCCCTGGCGGCCCGCCTCCTCGCCTCGCTCGCCCCCTGACTCCTTCGGTGGCAACGATCGGATTGCTGGTCGTCACGACGCCGACATTGCCAACGCGGAACACGTACGGGACGCCGTTGCCACCACGTAAGTCACCTGCGAGGACACCGTCGACGTCCCGCGACCGTCCCCGCCGTGGCCCGCGACCGGCGGAAATTGATCGCGGACCGCCGCGCGGGCAGGCCGAGGGATCGATCGCCGACCGGCGTCCGACCTGCGGGATGCTGATCACCGCTTGGAGCCGCCAGCGCCCCCGCTGCCGCTGCCGAACACATCGGAGCCTCCCCATCCGTTGCGGGTGTCTGTCGTCCCAGCGCTGTCCGCGAGCGAGTGCGGTCCCGCTGTGGCCGGGACGTCGTCGCTTTCGCCGTTGCCGCCGGACGGACGTGCTCCCGCCTTGGCCACGTTGGTCCATTCCGAGGAGCCGAGCTCCAACGGGACCACGCCCTGGTCGGCGCACCCGTCAAGACCGGGTCCGTCCGCATTGCACCGGTCGACGCTCCACCGTGCGTCGCTCCAGAGGAACACGACGCGCGACGTTCTCCGTAGGCTCGTGCTCAACCTACCCTCGTCCGGCCCCCGTTTGCTACTATGGATGCTGCCAATGCTCGCGCGTTCCCGCCCGGAACGCGGATGCACCACATCCCCCGCCCCTCGGAGCCCGCCCTATTTTGATGACGAACTTGGCGCATGTCCGGCCCCAACGCTTGCTTACCGCGGTCCTCTCGCTCGTGGTCGTGGTTGCCGCCCTCGCGCCGTCGATCTCAGCCCCCGCGCCCCTCGCCCGTGCCCAAGACGAACCCGTCCCCTCCGGCGACGTCATCGTCGTCCTCGAGGAGGACGCCACCCTGGCCGAGGTCCGGGCCGAGGCGACCGACGAGGGCGTCCAACCCGAGGTCGTCTTCACCGAAGTCATCGACGCCTTCGTCGCCGACGTCACCGCCGCCGAGGCCGAGGCCCTCGCCGCCGACCCCGACGTCGCGGGCGTCTTCCCCGACTCGCCGGTCTACGCCGCCGCCCAGGAGATCCCGACCGGCGTCGACCGCATCGGAGCTGACGAGAACGTGGGGGCCGACATCGACGGGAGTGGGCCCGGCGTCGATGTCGACGTCGCCGTCCTCGACTCCGGGATCGACGCGGCCCACCTTGACCTCGACGTCCAGCCGGCCATCGGCGACAACAACTGCCAGGACACCGGCAGCTACGACACCGACGACACCGGCCACGGCACCCACGTCGCCGGCATCGTCGGTGCCATCGACAACGACCGTGACATCGTCGGCGTCGCCCCCGGCGCCCGACTCCACTCGGTCAAGGTCCTCAAATCCGACGGCGGCACGATCTCCACCCTGATCTGCGGCCTTGAGTGGGCCGTCGCCAACGCCAATGTGATCGACGTCGTCAACATGAGCATCACCGGTGAAGCGGCGGCCGGCGAGGACCTCGACGCTTGTGCTGGCAGCCCGCTCCACACTGCCGTCTGTGCCACCGTCGCCGCCGGCATCCCGATCATCGTCTCCGCCGGCAACACTGCAGTCGACGCGAAGCTCACGATCCCGGCCACTTACCAGGAGACCATAGCGGTGTCGGCCCTATCGGACCTTGACGGGGTCTTCGGTGCAGCTGCGACCACCTCCTGCAATTCGGCCTACCAGGACGACACCTTCGCTAGCTACAGCAACTTCGGACCGGAGGTCGACATCGCCGCTCCCGGCAGCTGCATCCGCTCCACGAGAGCCGGCGGCGGCCTGGTGTCCAAAAGCGGCAGCAGCATGGCCGCTCCCCACGTGGCCGGCGCGGCGGCCCTCTATCTCGCCGCTAACCCGGGCGCCTCCCCGGCCGACGTCCGCGCCTGGCTCCTCGGCGCCGGCTCCCAGCCGCAGAAGAGCCTCGTCGGCTTCACCGGCGACCCGGACGGTAACCAGGAGCCCGTCCTCTGGCTCGGGGCTGACAACCAGCCCACCATGACGCCAATCAGGATCGCGACCTCGACACCCACTGCGACCAGTACCTCACGCCCGACAACGTCGTACCGCCTGTCCGGCGGCGGTCGCTCCCCCAACTCCGCCTCCTACACCTACATCCGTGACCGAAATCTCGCCACCTCCTGGAAGACCAATCGCTTCGCGTCCGGCCCGCCGGCCAGCGCTTTTGTCTACACCGATCTCGGCAGCCCAAAGCCGATCGGCACCATCCGATGGATCTTCGGCGAGTACGGCTACGCGGACGTCTTCCGGGTCGAGGTCTCGAACGACCTCTCGACCTGGACCCGGATCACCCGGCGCAACGGCAAGCCGCGTGGCCAGTGGATCGAGGCACGGCTCTCGGCCCCCGTCACCGCCCGCTACGTCCGCTTCTTCTTCGAGAACCCGAACCGCGACCTGTATCTCGGCGGTCTGGCTGAGATTCAGGTCTGGGCGCCGAGCGAGGCCTCGCCGCTCGCCACTGCCACCCCGACGCCCACCCCGCCCCCCGCACTTGGGGACTCCGGTGCCTACGCGATCGTCGATAGCACCCAATCCAGCAACTCGCTGGACGCCAGCCTCGCCTACGACGGCAGCCAGTCCACCAGCTGGCGGACCAGCTACGGCAACTCGTCGCCCCTCAGCGCCGAGGCCCGCTTCCAGATAGGCTCGGTCCAGCGGATCGGCACCGTCCGCTGGGTATTCAACGTCGGTGGCCGGGCTGACGCTTTCGTCATCCAGCTCTCCGACGACGGCAACAGTTGGGGGACCGTCTTCTCCGGGGGCAACGCCCCCAGCGGCGTCGGGCAGGAGGTCGAGGTCGCTGGCGGCGAGACCGCCAAGTTCGTTCGCTTCGTCTTCTCGAACCCGAACGGCGACGCCGTCGTCGGCAGCCTGGCCGAGGTCGAGATCTACCCGCCTCTTGTCTCGGCCGGCCTCCCCAGCCCGTCCGCTACCTCGTCGGCCACCCCATCCGGCTCCCCGTCCGCGACCGCCATCCCGACCGAGACGCCGGCGGACACACCAGAGCCAACCGGGACGCCGACCCAGCCCCCGGTTGATGCGGCCCCGGCTACCGGCGACGAGCCTCCTACCCCTGCCCCGACCGAGACGCCTGCGCCGGACGTCGATCCGAAGACCGCCACCACCGTCGCCGAGCCCGACTCCCCGTCTGAGACGCCCACCCCCTCACCCGCGTCCACTCCGATCGAGATCGCCACCATCGCGCCGGCGGCAGCCGCCGAAGAGCCCACGACCGAGAGTCAAGAGCCGGGTGCAGACCTCATCCCCGTCGTCGGCGTCCGCCGGTCGTCGAACACGGCCAACGGCTGGACCGCCCTCGACAGCGACCCGGCCACCGTTTGGCGAACGACCGTCGTCCCGCCAGGTAGCCTTGCGATCCTCGCGCTGGACCTCGGTGCTCCGGTCGAGGTCAGCGCCCTCCGGTTGCTCGTCGCGGAGGACGGCTTCGCCGGCGCCCTCACCGTGGAGGTCTCCGACGACCTAACGACCTGGTCCGCCGTCGCAACCTCAACCGCCGCCGACCTCCCCGCCGGCGCCTGGGCCACGCTCTCCTTCAATGCGCCGGTCCAGACCCGCTACGTCCGCCTCGTCGTCGTCAACCCCGGCGACCTAGACATCCTCGGCGGTGCCGCCGAGCTCGAGGTGGCGGCAGCCTAGCGGCTGAACGAAGCCAGCGTGTTCCTGTTGGAACGCTTGGTAGTCCTCGGTCCGAGGGCACCCCGGCACAGCTATGGAAGAAGGGCGGTCGCAGGTTCTGACCGTCCTAGCGCGGAGAAGGCTGCTTCCGAGCCGCTGGCACAACCGGTCCGCGTTTTCACTACGCGGTCATGGGCCTTATCGCCTCTACCCTGGACGCAACCGCTCCCTCGCCGCGCGCCGGGATCCCCTGCGGTCCTCGCACCAGCAGCACGTACATGATCGCCAGCACCGGCAGGTGGCCGATCAGCTCCGCCGGCGGCAGGAACACGATCCCCGCGTTGAACGGCAGCCACAGCGCCAGGATCACCACCCGCGGCAGCTTCCCGGACAGCAGCGCCGCGCCCGACACGCACTCCACGGTC
>CADCWF010000227.1 GCA_902806345.1 uncultured Thermomicrobiales bacterium | reverse complement strand
AGCTATTCCGGCGGTGGCACTAGGCCTGGCAATGGGCCTCTGGTGGCCGGCCCGAGCTCTACTCCTCCCCATCGCGTCAGCCGTGTATGCCATCCCGAAGATCGCCCTGGTGCCGCTTGTGCTGCTCGTCTTCGGCACGGGTGAAGCGGGCAAATACGCGATCGTCGCGATCTCGATCTTCTTCCTCGTCGTACTCAACACCGTGGCGGGCGTCCTGGCAATCGATCGCGCCTACACGGAGGTCGCCCGTAATTTTGGGGCGGGCCCGTTGGACCGGTTTCTCACCGTGGCGTTGCCTGGAGCTCTGCCGTCCGTCTTTACGGGATTGCGCCTCGGCCTCGGCTTCTCCCTGATCGTGATCGTGGGTACCGAGTTCATCGCCGCCGAGAACGGTATCGGAAGGTTCATCTACGATAGCTACAACCGGCTAGCTATTAGGGATATGTTCGTCGGACTCATCGTCACGGGCGTCCTTGGATGGCTCCTTACCGCGGTCGTCGACGCGGCGGAGCGGCGGTTGGTGCCATGGCGGGAGACCGCGTGATGGCCTCGTCCCGCGTCCCTCGCGCCTCCTAGCCTACCCTCGATTGGCGGGTCTGGCTCCTGGCCGTCCGCCCGTTCTCGTTCACCGCCTCTGTGACCCCGCTCCTGGTCGCGTCCTTCCTTGCCCTCGCCGCTGGCGCGTTCGACCTCGGCGTCGCCGCCCAGATGCTGATCGCCTCCGTGGCCTGCCACGCCGGCTCCATCCTTGCCAACGACTACCACGATCACGTCCGCGACATTGATTCCGCGGAGCTTCTCGGCCCGAGCAAGGTGATCCAGCAGGGAAAGCTCTCACGCGAGCAGGTTCGCCACGGAATGATCGTAGCATTCGCGGTCGCGGCCGCGGTCAATCTGGTCGTCGTCTCGCGGTCGGGATGGCCGGTTCTTGCCTTGGCCCTTGCGTCGCTCGTGGCCGAATACGCCTACACCGGTGGACCTCTCCCGCTGGGCTACGTCGCGCTCGGTGAGGTCGCGGTATTCCTGGCGATGGGGCTTGAGATTGTCCTCGGCGCCTTCTACGTCATCACACGGACGGTGACCGCAGAGTCGGTCATCGCGGCAATCGCGGTGGCCTCGCTTGTTGCCGCCATCCTCCACACCAACAACATGCGGGACACGGAACCCGATCGAGTTGCGGGAGAACGTACCCTCGCCATCCTCTTCGGACCACCGGGCTCGACATTTGAGCCTGCCGGTCTCTTGGCGACGGCATACGCCGCGGCGGTCGCCTTCCTGTTCCTCGATGCCGCGCTCTGGCCGGCGTCACTCCCGCTGGTGACCCTTCCACTCGCCGTGTCGATTGTCCGTTCAGTCGCCGGTTCGCCGGAACCGCCATCGCTCCATCTGGCTGTCCGCCGATGCGCCGGGCTTCACTTGTGATTTGGCCTTCTGCTCGCCCTAGGGATCGTGATTGCGTCCTCTACTCGCGGGGGTTGTGTCCCGGTCGGAAGTCCTAGGCCGCGGCTTCGACGTTCCGGGCAAGAACCTTGCGACGCCGCAGGCGCGATGCATGGTCCGCGAGGAGAGACGGGGCGAAACCGGGCGTCGGGGGGTTGGATGGGATCGGACAAGGTACGCATCGGCATCATCGGTTGCGGCATCGGGATCTTCCACCTGGAAGGGTTTGAGAAGGAGCGGCGCGCCGAGGTCGTCGCCCTCGCCGGCCTGGACACCGAACGCTGCGTAATGCTCCAGAACCGGTTCAATGTGCCCCGCCGCTACGGTGACTACTCGGAGATGCTCGCCGACCCAGAGATTGACGCGGTGAGCATCGCCGTACCCAACCACCTGCACCTCCCAGTGACCCTCGATGCCCTCGCCGCCGGCAAGCACGTTCTGGTCGAGAAGCCGCTGGCCAGGAATGTGGTTGAGGGACAACAGATGATCGACGCGGCCCGGGCCGCCGGCAGGATCCTGATGATCATCTTCAACCGCCGGGGTCGGCACGATGTCCGGCTCGTGAAGCGGGAAGTGGAACGCGGCCGCCTGGGAAAGATCTACCACGCCAAGGCGTTCTGGATGCGGCGGTCGGGCATCCCTGGGCTCGGCAGTTGGTTCACCAACAAGGAGTTGGCCGGGGGCGGCCCCCTCATCGATCTCGGTGTCCACGCGCTCGACATGAGCCTCTGGATCCTCGGCAACCCGTCGCCCGTCGCCGTCAGCGCGGCGACCTACGCCGCGCTTGGGCCCAAGGGCAAAGGGCAGTGGCAAGGTAACCGGTTCGCGGTCACCCCTGACGTCGCTTACGAGGTCGAGGACTTCGCGACCGCGATGGTCCGGTTCGAAGACGGGATGACCCTCCAGCTCGATGCTTCCTGGGCCGGGTATACCCGTCACACCGACGAGTTCGGCGTAACCCTCATGGGGGATAACGGTGGCGCCGAGATTCATGTCAAGGACTACGCCGACAGCGGTACGCTTCGCTTCTTCGGTGAGATCGAAGGGACCCCGACCGTGACTGAGCCTCGGCTCTTGGCGACCCACGGTCACGGCGAAATGGCCAAGTCGTTCGTCGCCTCGATCCTCGACGACGCACCGGTGTCGCCCTCGGCCGAAGAGGGTTTGGAACGGGTCCGGCTGATCGAAGCCATCTACAGATCGGCCCAGGAAGGGCGCGAGATCGAGATCGCCCCCTTGGCGGCGGTTACTGCTTGAATCCAAGCCTGGCGGTCGCCAATCATCACGGAGCGCCCAACGTGAACGACACCGTCCGCGTCACGATTTGGAACGAGTACCGACATGAACGCGAGGACGAGCGGTATGCGGCGGTCTATCCCATGGGCATCCACGGGGCCATTGCCGAGGGCCTCGCCGCGTTCCCTGAACTTGCGACGACCGCCGCGACACTGGATGAGCCAGAGCATGGACTGACCGAGGAGCGCCTCGCCGCGACCGATGTGCTCATTTGGTGGGGCCACAAAGCGCACGCCGAGGTCGCCGACGCGGTCATCGACCGGGTCTATCGCCGGGTCCTCGACGGCATGGGGCTGATCGTGCTCCACTCAGGCCACTTCTCCAAGATCTTCAAGCGCCTGATGGGCACGAGTTGCGACCTCAAATGGCGAGTCGGTGCCGACGGGGAGCGACTTTGGGTTGTCGCTCCGGGCCATCCGATCGTGGAGGGTATCGGGGAATTCATCCAGCTCGAAGCGGAAGAAATGTACGGAGAGCACTTCGACGTGCCGCCACCGGAGCAGCTGGTCTTCGTCAGTTGGTTCGATGGCGGCGAGGTGTTCCGATCCGGCTGCTGCTATACCCGGGGAGCCGGCAAGATCTTCTACTTCCGCCCAGGGCACGAGAGCTTTCCGACCTTCCACAACCCAAAGATTCGCCGCGTCATCGGCAACGCCGCGAAGTGGGCGGCCCCTACGAGCGGACCCCGCCGCACATTCGGCCGCAGTGAACCAGTGGGACCCGCGGCAACCTGACCCTCTCTGGCCGACCAATTGAGAACCCCGACCCGAGGGTCCGACCGAATGAACGCCAACAGTTTTGACGCGATCGTCCTTGGCGGCGGCACGATGGGGAGCGCGGCGGCGTGGGCCCTGTCCCGAGGTGGCAAGAAAACGCTCGTGCTCGAACAGTTCGGGCATATCCACGAGCGCGGCTCTCACGGCGGCAAGACCCGTATTCTTCGGCACGCCTACGCCGAATCTCCCGCCTACGTCCCGCTCGTCCAGCGAGCCGACGAGCTGTGGCGCGATCTTGAGCGGGAAACCGGCAACTGCATATTCATTCGATGCGGAGGTCTGGAGATGGCGGCTCCCGGCCACAGCCATGCACGAGACGCCATGCAGAGCGCCATCGAGCACGGCCTGGCCTTCGAGTGGCTGACTGGGGCGGAGGGGCGCGCCCGATGGCCGATGATCAGGATCCCGGACGATTGGGACCTGTTCGTCGACCCGCAGGCCGGTTTCGTGCTGACGGAGCCGGCCCTCCAGGGCATGATGGGAATGGCGGTCCGTCTCGGCGCCGTCCTCCACGAGCACGAGCCCGCGTTGGAATGGGGAGCTTCGGACGACGGAGCCTGGGTCCGAACCGAGACGGCGACCTACCGCGCCGCGACGCTCATCATTGCCGCCGGGGCGTGGGCGGCTTCGGTTCTCTCGGAGCTCGACCTGCCCCTCCAAGTTCGCCGGAAGACGCTCTGGTGGCTCGCCGTCGATGACCCCGATCTCTACGCACCGGAGCGATTTCCCGTTTTTATCGCCGATAGCGATCTCGGTCAGATCTACGGATTCCCGGTGATTAACGGGCTCAGTCTCAAGATCGCCGACCACACGGGCGGCCAGGTCACCAGCGCGGACCTCATCCAACCACCGGCCGTCGACAAAGAGAGCCTCAATGTCCGCTCGCTCGCCACGAGCCTGTTTCCCGGCGTCACCGACCGCATCGTGGATCGATCCGTCTGCCTCTACACCATGACGCCCGACGCCCACTTCGTCGTCGACCGCCACCCGTCCCACGGCAACGTCGTCGTCGCCTGCGGTTTCTCCGGCCACGGGTTCAAGTTCGCGCCGGCGATTGGGGAACTCGCCGCGCGCTTGGCAGACAACCCGACGGAACAAACGCCGCCGATTCTCTCGATTGACCGTCTCCTTCCGTTGGACCGTCTCGACCCAAGATGATCGAGCGGCGCCATGCACCGGCACCGACCGGACCCCTCCCTCTCCACGACGCAGCAGATCGTCGCCTACTCGAGCGTCGGGTCGTCCTCCGGCGAGACGGAACCGAGCGAGGTCACCGGGTTACGCGGGTCAGCACCGGTCGGCCACCCCCCCTTGGCAATCGCCCACTCCTGGACGATCTCAAGTAACCGGCGGTCGCTGACCGGGAAGCCGGTGGCCGATGTTCCGCGCTTCCCCCTCGTCGGGGTCACTTCGGCCAGCCCTTCCCGCAGGTCGCGGCTGAAGGCCCGCTGCCTGGCGTCGTCGAAGCCCTGTGAAAACGGGAAGAGACGCCAGTCATTTGTCTGGAGGTAGGTTATGACGCGCTCAGCCAGGCGGTGGTCGTAGGTCGGTTCGGGGTCGAGCTGCGCCACGTCTCCTCCTTCGTCCCTTTGCCGCTCCCCGCCAACGGGACCGCGGTGCCGGATTGTAGCCGGTGATCGGGGCCGCCGGTGTCGTTCACTGCCGGTCATGTACCGTTCCGCGACGGACTCCAAACCGGAGCGGGCGTCGAGTTTCCCGGCCAACGCTCCCTGAGCGTCAAACAAGGGGAGCACGATTCCCTCGAAGGCCCGCTGGCCGACGCGAAGGATTGCAGATGTCGACCGAACGCCGGACCCCGATCCATCGCTCCCGCCTCGAAAACGGCCTGGTCGTCTTCCTGCGGGAGGACCACTCGGCCCCGGTTGCCTCGTTCTGGGTCTTCTATCGGGTCGGCAGCCGGAACGAGTTGCCAGGCTCGACGGGCATCTCCCACTGGGTCGAGCACATGCAGTTCAAGGGGACGCCGAGCGTCGCCAAGGGCCAGATCTTTCGCGATATCTCGCGCAACGGGGGCACCCTGAACGCCCTTACATCGAACGATTGGACCGCTTACTTCGAGACCCTGCCGGCCGACAGGATCAACCTTTCGCTGGCGATCGAATCGGACCGCATGACCAATTCGCTGTTCGACCCGGACGAGACCGAGTCGGAGCGGACGGTGATCCTGTCGGAACGGCAAGGGTCGGAAAACCAGCCCGTCTACCTCCTCGCCGAAGAGGTGATCGGAGCCGCATTCCGCTCCCACCCCTACCGCCACATGGTCATCGGTCACGAGGCGGATCTTCGGTCGATCACCCGCGACGACCTCTTCGCCCACTACCGGCGCTTCTATTCACCCGCCAACGCCTTCGTCGTCGCCGTTGGTGATTTCGACGCGGACGACATGCTGGAGCGCATCAGTTTGTCCTTCGGCCAAATCCCTGCTGGAGAAGCCACCGTTGCCAAGCCACCCGACGAGCCACGACAGCTGGCCGAGCGGCGGATCATCCTCCGTCGCCCGGCACCGACCGCGTATCTGAGGATGGCTTACAAGGTACCGGAGGCGCGCCACGCCGACACCGCCGCCCTCCTCGTCGCGGACGCCATCCTCTCCGGCGGCAAGGGCATGGGACTCGCGGGGGGCGGAGCGATGGGCCGCTCCTCGCGGCTCTACCGACGCCTCGTGACCGGTGGCCTCGCCCGCTCCGTCGGCAGCGACATTGGCCTCCACATCGATCCCTACCTGTTTGTCATCGGCTCAAGCGCCCTCCCCGGGATCGAGCCGGCGCGGATGGAGGAAGCGGTCGAGGACGAGTTGGTCCGCTTGGCAGCAGACGGGCCATCCGAAACGGAACTCGCTCGCGCGATCAAGCAGGTGCGGGCTCAGTACGTCTACTCGGCCGAGGGAGTGACCAATCAGGCGTTCTGGATCGGCCTGATGGAAATCGTGGACCGGTTCGACCGTGCCGACGACCTTGTCGGCGAGTTGTCGGCCGTAACCACCGACGACGTGCAACGGGTGGCTAGCCTCTATTTCCAACCGGAGCGCCGAACCGTCGGCTGGCTGGTGCCAACGATCGACGGAGGCGGCACTAAGTCCGACCTCGCCGACGCGGCGGCGTTTCGCCTCTGGGGTCTCAAGGGCCCTGTCGACAACCGACGCTCGTCTCAATCGTTCGAGCGGCGGCAGCTGCTGTTGGGAGGCGCGAACCTGACCCAGGTCCGGCCCGGTGACCCGGCTGTTTCGGTCCGACTCCGGGTCGCCGCCGGCGCTCTTGGCGATCCCGAGGGCAAAGAAGGGCTGGCGGTGCTCGCGGCGCGCTCGATGCTGCGGGGAACGGCGCACCGAACCTTCGAGGAAATCAATGAGTTCACGGACAGCCGCGGGGCTTCGATCTCCGTCGATGCGGGGCGGCACGCGACCGTCGTCTCGGTCCGCTGTCTTCGGGAAGACCTCGAGCCGATGCTCGCGCTGGCGGCGGAAGTCCTCCGCGAACCCACGTTCCCCGGACCCGAGGTGGAGCAAGTCCGCCGCGAACAATTGACCGGCATCCACGAAGCGGACCAGGATACCCGTGCCACGGCCGACCGCCTGATGCGGCGGTCCATCTTTGCTCCACCGCACCCGCTCGGGCGGCGAGTGAGCGGAGATCACGACTCCGTTCTCAACATCAGCCAGGAAGATCTGATCGCCTGGCACGTTACGCGGTTCGGTCCGAATCTCTTGACGATTGCGGCCGTGGGCGGCCTGGACAGCGCCGACGAGACTGCGGAATTGGTGGAATCGGCATTCGACGGATGGAATGCCACCGGCGAGGCCACCGGCGAGGCTCCTCCGATTCCATCGTTCGCCGAGTCAACCCCGATCCGCGAGGAGATAGCGGGCAAGAGCCAGGCGGATATCGCCATCGGATTGCCGCTCATCTCTCGCCTCGACCCGGCGTACTACGCGCTGGACTCGGCCAACCTGATCCTGGGTCGCCTCGGCCTGATGGGACGCCTCGGTGCCACCGTGCGAGACGCCCAGGGTCTTGCCTACTACGCCTTCAGCGGAATCGAGCCAGGTCGCGAGGGAAGCGTCTGGGTGGCCAGGGCCGGGGTGGATCCCGCTAACGTCGATCGGGCTGTGAATAGCATCCTGCGAGAGCTGCATCGACTCATCGACAATCCCGTGTCGGACGAGGAACTAGCGGACGCCAAAAGCTACCTCACCGGCAGCCTACCGCTCGCGCTGGAGACCAACGACGGCGTCGTCGCTACCCTGCTCAACATCGAGTACTACGGCCTCGGTCTCGACTTTCTGGACCGCTACCCGGCCTTGATCAAGGCCCTCACCATGGATGACCTGCAGACCGCGGCCAAGCAGTACCTTCACCCCGAGGCGGTTTCCATCGCGATCGCCGGTCCACCCCAATAACCGGAGCCGCGCGCTAGATCGGCGACTCCAAGTCGTCGGTGGCTCCTACCCGTCTCTTTTCGGCGGGCGGCAGCGGCTTGAGGTAGATCAGGAACTCGTTCGACCCGACCCGCAACACGCGGCTGATTTGGTAGCGCGTCCGATTCGCCCGATCCTGGTAGAAATCACCGGGTTTGAAACGCCCCAATCGCATCTCTCTGGCGGTCTTGGCGACGAGCTCGAAGGTTGTCCTGCCGCATCCCTCACAGGTGAAATACTGATTGGTCTCGTCGGTGGGGCCGGTGTAGCCGCGAGAGACAAAGGTCGTCGCCGGGCTGCCGCACCACGGGCAATGCCGCTCCGCGTTGCCGCCGCTGTCGCTTCCCGGTCCGGTTCCGACCATGGAGGTTGTCCGTCCGTCGTTCGCCATCGCCCAAGAGTGTAGCAACTCCGGATGCATGGTCCGCCCGCACCTTTCGCGGATTCGATCGTCAGCCAGTCGCGACCTGCAGGCTCGATCCCCGGCTGCTACCCTCTCCACTCGCCGCACAGAACGCCGGGGTCCGGCGCGGCGGCCCGTCGCAGACCGAGGAGAGCCCCCACCATGCCATCCGTCTCTCCCCTGCCGCCCGAACCCGACGCCGACCGTCCGCTGCTCGACGGGATCGAGCGGGTGCTCAACGAGCGGGAACTGGTCATCGTCTCCAACCGCGGACCGGTCACCTTCGCCCACCAGGACGATGGCACCTTCAGCGCCCGAAAGGGAAGCGGCGGGGTCGTCACTGCAGTCACCGCGGTCGCCAGCGAGCACCAACCGATCTGGATTGCGGCGGCCATGACCGATGGCGACCGCATCCGGGCGGAGGTCGCCCGTCGGGAGGGAGAGGGCCTGATCGACTTCGGTTCCCCGCCGGAGTTCCGCCTCCGCTTCGTGGTGACGGAGCCCGATCGTTACCACAAGTACTACAACGTCATCTCCAACCCGCTGCTCTGGTTTCTCCAGCATTACCTTTGGGACACGCCCAGATCCCCCGATATCACCCACGAAATCTGGGACGCTTGGAACGACGGCTATGTCGAGGTCAACCGGCTATTCGCGTCCGAGGTCCTGGCCGCCTGCGAAGAATGCTCCGGCGAACCGGTGGTGATGCTGCAGGATTACCATCTCTACCTCTGCGCCGGCTTCATCCGAAAACAGAAGCCGAATGCCGTCCTCCAGCACTTCGTCCACATCCCCTGGCCGGACCCCGACTACTGGCGCCTGCTACCGCTGGCGATGCGACGGGACATCTGCGAGGGCATGCTCGGCAACGACATCGTCGGCTTCCAAACCCAGGAGCACGCCCGCTCGTTCATGTACACCTGCGAGGCCTACGTCGAGAGCGCGCAGATCGACTACTCCTCGTCGCGGGTGACCTGGCAGGGGCGGCATACTGAAGTCCGGGTCTACCCCATCTCGATCGATACCGCAAGCGTCCGACGCACCGCCTACGGCAAGGAAGCCCGTGCCCACGACCGCTATCTGCCGAATTACTGGAATGAGTTCACGGTCCTCCGGGTCGATCGGGCCGAGCCGAGCAAGAACATCGTGCGAGGGTTTCAGGCCTTCGATCGCTTCCTCGAAGCGCACAAGGAGTTCCAGGGACGGGTCAATTTCGTCGCGATCACCGTTCCCTCGCGTATGGACGTCCTCGAGTACCAGGACTACCTCGACGACGTCAGTGCCGTCGTCGGCCGGATCAACGCCAAGTACGCAAACGTCGAGACGGGCTGGCAACCGATCCACCTGATCATGGGTGAGAACTACCCACGAGCCCTTGCCGCCATGAAGTGGTACGACGTTCTCCTCGTCAACTCCATCATCGATGGCATGAACCTGGTGGCGAAGGAAGGGGCGCTGCTCAACGAGCGCAACGGCGTCCTGATCCTTTCGGAAGGCGCGGGGGCGGTGAGCCAACTCGGAGATGCCGCGATCATCATCGCCCCAGCCGATGTCGAGGGCACCGCCGACGCCATCTTCCAGGCCCTGACAATGCCGCTGGACGAGCGGCGGCGGCGGGCCGAGGCGCTTCGCCGCTCGGTCGAGGTCGACGACGTGACCGCCTGGTTCCGCGATCAGATCTCCGACATCGTGCGGTATGCCACCGGCCTTCGTACCGGTCAGGAAGCGAACCTCGTGGTAGAGACGGGCCGAGGCGCCACCACTGCCGACGCCTGAGCGAGCCGAGTTCCGGCCGCTCGGATTCCCGCTTTGAGGAACTGGTCAACCGCTGCCGCGGAAGGCAGGGAGTCGTAGGCGCCGGACCCGGTCACGGCCAGCGCGCCCGCCGCGTTCCCTCGTCGCGTCGCCGTGATCAGTGCGGCACCGCCGGCGAGGTGAGCCGCCATCGTTCCCACGAAGGCATCCCCCGCGCCAATGGCATCGACCACGGCGACGCGATGACCGATGATCTCCTCAAGCCGTCCCTCGGCCAGGACGACCGCGCCGTCCGATCCGAGGGTGAGGACGGCTGAACCGATACCGTGGTCTGAACAGATCTGCCGCAAGACCTCCCGTGCCTCAGCTTTCGCTCCCCCCCCTTTCCCTCCCCCCACGAGCATTGCCGCCTCGACCTGGTTGACCACAAGAATGTCCACCAGCGGAAAGATCGAGGCAAGCGCTGCCGCGCTCTCCGGTGCCGGAGCGGCGTTGAGGATCGTCGTCGCACCGACCCTCCGCCCGATCTCAAGGGCTGATTCGATCGTCTCCACAGGGAGTTCAAGCTGGGCGACAACCGCCCGTGCTCCCGCGAAGGCGTCCCGTGCTTCCGCGATATCCTCTTTCGAGAGAGAGAGACCGGCGCCCGGAACGACCACGGAGCAGTAGTCCCCGTCTTCACCAACGAAGACGGTGCTTGCGCCCGTTGCCAGACGCTCGTCATCCCGCAGCCAATCCGTCACAACCCCCTTTTCAACCAATGACGACCGGAGTCGCCTGCCAAAATCGTCGCGCCCGAGCCTCCCCAGGAACACGGAGCGGGTGCCAGCCAACGCGACCTGAACCGCCTGATTCAGCCCCTTCCCACCCGGGTGGATACCGAGATGCCGACCTGGGAGCGTCTCGCCGCGGACGGGAAGCCGATCAGCGGTCGCGATCAGGTCCATATGGGCGCTTCCGATCACGACGACAGTGGGCAGCCCGCTACCGGTCTCAGGCAATCCCCACCTCCCCGAGAAGGCGCCGTGCGGCGACGGCATCGTGCCGCCCAAGGATTCCGGAGAGTTCATCTCCGTCGAGGCGCTCGGCCAGTGCCAGAAAGCGAAGGAGCGTGCCGATGTTGGTCTCGCACTCTGCTGCCGGGACTTCGCGGACCGGAAACGTATCGAAGTACATCGTTCCGTCGTAGCCGCCGCGCCGGAGCACGATGAGCAGCTCCAGGAGTTGGGCCGGTCGCACGCTGCCGACCATCAAGCCGTCGTCGGCGACGCCGTAGCCGTCGTTCAGATGAAGACCGAATAGCCTGTCGTGTCTGAGGGCAAGCGCGGCAGCCGCCGCCGGCGATTCGCCGGCCATCAGGCTGTGACAGAAGTCGAGCGTCACCCCGACGTTCGGTCGGTCGACCTCCCGCGCTGCGAGCAATGCCTCTCCCATCGACCCAATGAGCGACCTGCGTCGCGGCTCCACCGCCTTGTACTCGATGCTTACTCGAACGTCTGGATTGCGGTCGGCGACCAGGCGAACCGCGCTCACCTCGGCGTCCCACAGCCGAGCGTAGTCGACCTGCAAGGGATAGTCCCAGCCATCGTCGGCCATCCAGAGGACAACGTGCCGGGCGTCGAATCTCGCCGCCAAATCCACCGCGTCGTAGGCGATGCCGACTGCCGTCCGACGGGCTTCGGCCGAGGGCGAGGTGAACGCTCCCGAGGCGAACTCGGACCCCTCGAAGCGAAGGTTGAGCGCGGTCAACCGCAGGCCCGTCTCGTCGATGAGCGCCTCAAGTTCGCCCGGTTCGAGCTGGTCGATGTGCTGCGGGTAGTTCAGCTCGAGCGCCGACAATCCCTCGACTTTCGCCGCGGCGCGGATCGCCTCGGCCACCGATCTTCCCGCCCGGCGGAAGCTGTTCAGCCTTGTCGCCATGAGGTACCGGTTCGTGTCTGGCCGATGCACGCCCAACCTCATCCTCCCCACTCCGGGCGACTGTCGATCCCCACTTGTCCCCGCCCGTCCGGGAATGTTGACACGTTCGGAAGGCGCCCCGATAGTATCGGCGGTTCCAGCAAGGACGCGACGAGTCAGATCGGGCCACCCTGCATGGCCAACGACGAACGAGGAGGTTCGACCGACCATGGCCGACGGCAAACTCATCCTGTCTCGAACCGCCTCACGCAGGACGATGCTCAAGGGCGGCGTTGGCGCCGCTGCCGGATTCTATGCCTCTGGTCTGGTCGGCAAGTCCTATCGAAGGGCACGCGCCCAGGACGACGTGCTACGCCAGATCCTGGCGATCCCGGGCTCTGGTATCCAGCCGACCGAGTCGGACATGGAACGAGTCGGCGAGCTGGTGCTCCGGAGCACGAAGCAGGGCGCCTTCCAGGGCCAGACCGTCACCTTCATCGGGCTGAACAACGCCGGGTACCACAACAACATCTTTCGGCCGCTCTCCCGCGCCTGGGAGGAGTTCACCGGGGCCACCATCGAGTGGATCGACGTGCCTCAGGCCGAGGCCTTCGCCAAAGTCCAGCAAGGTGTCGCGACTGGCGAGATCGAGTTCGACGTGATGGAGGGCGGTGCCCCGTGGGAGGGTGACATCCTGGGCCGCGGCCTCGCCCTGGCGATGCCGGACGATGTCAAGGCCCAGATCGAGCTCGACGACTACGTGCGCCTCCTCCAGGCGCCCGTCGGCACCTGGGAGGACGTCACCTATCGCGTCTCGATCGACGGCGACTGCCACAACTTCAACTACCGCACCGACGTGTTCTCCTCGCCGGAGCTGGCCGAAGCATGGGCCGCCGAAGGGGGCGAAGGCGAGTGGGGCGTGCCGACCACCTGGCAGCAAATGAACGCCGCCACCCAGTTCCTCAGCGGCAAGCAGCTCGAAGGCGAAGATCTCTATGGATTCCTCGACGCCGTCAAACCCGGCGGAGGCTTCACCTGGTACTTCTTCGCGAGCCGGGCCACCGCCTACGCCAAGCACCCCGACGACAAGGCCTGGCTGTTTGACAGCGACATGACGCCCCGCGTCAACAACCCGGCCTTCGTCCGTGCGCTCCAGGACATGATCGACACGATCGATGTCCAGCCGGCCGACCAGCGGAACGCCGATCTCCTGACGACCCTCGGTCAGATCCTGGGCGGCACCGGCTCCGCCTGCGCCTGGTGGGGCGACGTCGGCTCCAATGTCTACACGAACGATGCATCGGTCGTGCAGGACAAGATGGGATTCTCAATCCTGCCGGGATCGCCGGACGTGTACAACAGCCAGACCAAGGCATGGGACACTCTTGCCGCTGGACCCAACTTCGCGCCGAACGAGGCCTACATCGGCTGGGGCCTCTACGTCATGCAGGCGGCCGAAGAGCGCGGCGTCAGCGAAGCCGCCTGGGATCTCGCGGCCCACCTGGGCGGCAAGGACCTCTCGATGTGGACGGCCATCTACCCGTCCGGCTTCCAACCGTATCGAACGAGCCACTTCGACCTCCAGTACTGGCTCGACGCCGGGCTGCCGGAAGAGTTCGCTCAGGGGTATCTCAACTCGCAAGCCGACTCCTATAACCACCCCAACGGGGCCGTCGAACCGCGCATCCCGGGCATCTTCGACTACTACATCGCCGCCGAGGAAGAGGTTTCCCGGGCGGTCGCGGGCGAAAGGAGCGCCGAGGATGCGCTCAACAGCGCCGCCGAGCGATGGAACGAGATCACCGACCGCCTCGGCCGCGAGGAGCAGACGCGGCTCTATCAGGCCGCCCTCGGATAGGCGAGCCGGAGTCGCCAGTCCAGGTCGGGAGTCACGGGCGCCTCGCACTTTCGCGAGGCGCCCGTGCCGCTCGGGCTCCGTCCGGCTCTCTCCCGGCTCGGTTTGTCCAGGCAGGACACCGGCGTGAACCAGCCGATCTCCAACCCCCCTCTGACCCTTTTGCCAGCCCGAGCCGTTTCGCCGGCGGTTCCGGTCTGGCGGCTTGTCGGCCGTCTCGCGACCGTCGCCGTCGTTTTCTTGATCGTCGTCCAACTCACGCACACGCTCGGCGCCACCCCGATCGGGTTCTCCTCATGGCGGCCCGTAGCGATCGGCCTCATCGCCTGGTTCGTGCTGATCGATATCTCGATCGTGGTCACGCGCGGGCAGGCCGGCCAGAAGCTGCTCTTCCTCCTGCCCGCGCTCCAGGTGACCCTTGCGCTGGTCATCTTCCCGACGCTGTTCGGCTTGGTCGTGGCGTTTACCGAGTGGGACCTCGGCTCGGCCTCCGGGATCCGGTTCAACGGCGTCGACAACTTTCGCCGCCTCGTCGGCGACGCGACCTTCTGGAATGCGCTCGGCAACAACGCCCGCTACGTGCTGGTTGCCGTCCCGTTGCAGTACGTGATCGCCTTCGCGGTGGCGCTGCTCCTCAACCAACAGATCCGGGGGCGCAAGTTCTTCCGCGTCGTCTTCCTGCTGCCGTTCATGATCAGCCCGGTGGCAGTCGGTTGGATGATCGGACGCTCGATCTTGGCCGCCGACAAGGGTGTCGTCCCGAACCTCCTCGAAACGTTCGGTCTCAAAGGAGTGTCGTTCTTCGACCAATCACTCCCCGCGTTCCTCGGCATCGTAGCAATGGACTCGTGGATCAACATCCCCTTCATGATGGTCCTCCTCCTGGCCGGACTCCAGGCACTGCCGCAGGAGGTGTTCGAAGCCGCCCAGATCGACGGGGCTGGAGGCATCCGCCGCTTCCGCGACATCACCTTTCCCCTCATGCTTCCGGTGACGCTCACCGCCCTCGTACTCCGGATGATCTTCGAGTTCAAACTAGTCGACATCGTCCGCGTGGTTACCGCCGGCGGCCCGGGGGGCGCCACCGACACGCTGTCGCTCTACATCTACCGGGAAGGTGTTGAATCGACCAACGTGGGGTATGCGACGACCATGTCGATGGTCTTCCTCGTCATCGTCGTCGCCGTGGTGAGCATCTTCCTCTTGGCGCTGAGCCGAAGGATCCGCGATGTCGTCTATTAGGCGACCGCGTTCCGCCTCCCGGAGCACGACATGACCGCGTCTTCGACACCCGCCGATTCGTCGACCGGTGGAGGGAGTGGCGGGATCAGGATGATCCTCGTCTACATCGGCCTCCTCTTCTGGGCGTTCATCTGTCTCTTTCCGCTCTATTGGACGGTCACCACGTCGGTCAAACCGAGAGAGGCGGTCATCCAGGGACCGAAGTTCGCGCCGTACCTCGATTTCCAGCCGGACAATAAGGGGTGGTACCCGCTTCTCTTCGAGGATGGCCAGCGGTCCCAATTTCTCAAGCATTTCCGCAACACCGCCGTGGTCTCGGTGGTCGCCGCCCTTGGTGCTACGGTGCTCGGCTCCCTCGCCGCCTACGGTCTCGCCCGCTTCCCCTACCGATTCGGGCCGTATGACAACAACCAGATCTCGAGCTTCTTCCTCTCCCAGTTGATCCTGCCCCCGGCGGCAATCGCGATGCCGATCCTGTTGATGTTCATCGACCTAGGCCTCAAGGACACTCGTGAAGGCCTGATCCTCATTTACACAGTCATGAACCTGCCGATTGTGATCTGGATCATGCGTGACCAGTTCCGCTCGATCCCGCTCGAGCTGGAGCAGGCCGCGCAAGTCGATGGGGCCTCGCTCTGGGGTTCCTTTACCCGAATCGTGCTGCCGATCGCGGGTCCTGGCCTAGTCGCGGCCTATATCCTGGCGGTCGTGCTGTGCTGGAACGAGTATTTCATCGCCTTGGTTCTTGCGAGCACGGACGCGGTCACCCTGCCGTTCCTGATTGCCGGCCAAGTGAGCTCGCAGGGAATCCGGTGGTGGACGATGGCTGCACTTACCACCGCCGCAATTGCCCCCCTTGCCGTGATCGGCATCGTCCTCGAGCGGCACATCGTCAGAGGGCTTACGGCAGGCGCCGTCAAGTAGTCCGAAGCGACCACCGGACTTCCTAACCCCCGAAACACCAGGGGTGGTCCGAACCTTGCGGGGCGGTCGGGAGTTCAACGGTTTAGCGATCGAATTCCTCTCGCCCCACACCTCCCGTTGGTCTTCACCCGCTGCACGATGGACTCGCGACGAGGAGACGGCATGCAAGGCGACCAACGCGGACTCGGACGGGTGGTCTACGGGGACGACAGCGAGGACGGCTCCCAGAACGAGGAGCGCCCAGTTGATCCCGCCCTAGTCGACGAGGCGTCGGCGGAGTCGTTTCCGGCGAGCGACCCACCCTCCTACACGAGAGGAACCACCGAGAACACGACGGAACGAGACTCGGATAGCGGCAGCGGAACGGATTCCGAGCGGTAGCCCCGACTCCGGTCCGCCCTGCCGCGACCTCGCTCCAGACCAACGCGGCCTATCCAATTCAATCTTCGCTTCGCCAGAGAGCCGGGGTATTGGCCGTTTGCCAGACTTTGTTGGGCTGGAATCCCAGGAGGTCGCTCGCCACCAACACAAGGTCGTTTGGGAACCCGAACCAAAGCCCAAACAGATCGTTGTCGACCGCCTGCTGGAGGTCGAGCAGCGCCTGGCGCTGACGGTCGATCGAGGTGGCTTCCAGGTACGCCTCCACCGCAGTATCTGCGCGCGGATTGGCGTAGCCGCCGGGATTCCAGCCGAATGCGTTGCGCCGGATGTCCCATCGCGAGCCGTAGAGGTCGTAGTCCGTGAACGCGGGATAAAGATCGTAGGCATACGCGATGAGGTCGTAATCCCGGGTCTCGCGCCATCGGTCGTCAAACGCGGCGGGCGACAGCGGCTGGAGCTGGAGATCCACGCCCACCGAAACCAGATCGAGTTTGACCCGCGAAAGAACCCGACCGAGTCCGGCCGAAAGGTCCGACTGGAAGACAACCACCAGCGAAAGCGGAAGACCGTCGACCCGCTCAAGGATCCCGTCGCCGTTGTAGTCGGACCAACCCGATGCTTCGAGCAGGGCACCGGCTTCAGCCCGGTCGCTCCGAGGGGACCGGAGCGAATCGTCGTGGGCCCAGGGTTGGGCAACCGTCCCTGCCGCGAACGGTCGGGCGAAACCCCCAAACACGTCGGCGGCGAGTGCTTGGCGGTCGATCGCCAGGGTCAGGGCGCGGCGGAGATTGGGGTCATCCAACGCCCCACTGATCGGGGAGTCGGGGTTGGCGAAGTTGAACGCGGCGAACATGACCCGAGCCGTTTCAGCCTCATAGAGGCGCCCCGATCGGCGTCCCACATTCTCTAGCGACGACGCTTTGAAGGGCCAAAGGATGTCGGCCTCCCCGCTTTCCCACGCCTCAAGACGAAGCTGGTCTCCGGTTTCCCACGCGATCTCGAGACGATCCAGCCAGGGCGGTTGGTCCCAGTGGGTCTCGTTGCGCGCAAACCAGACGCCTCGGTCTGTCCAATCGGTCAGCCGCCAGGGTCCCGTCCCGATCGGGAGGCTCGTTCGCCAGTCGAACCCGGAGAGCGTTTTGACTCCTTCCGGCTGACCTTCCCAGTGCGCTCGATACTGTGCCGCCTGGAACATCGGCAACGAGGAGGCGTTGAAGAGCCAGGTCGGATCGTTGGCGAGGAGCCGCACCCGAACCACTCTATTGTCGAGCGGTTCGACCTGGTCAAGGAGCGCGAGCAGATTGACCGCGCCACTGTCGAGATCGTCCCGGTACGCCTCGAACGAGAAGGCGATGTCGTCTGCTGACAACGGCGAGCCGTCGTGCCACTCCACGCCATCCCGGAGCCGGTATGTGATCTCGCGTCCGTCAGAACTCGCGTCCCACGATTCGGCCAGCCCGGGCCGCGGCTCCATCGTGACATCGTCCGGCCGCAGAAGTGGTTCGAGGTAGCTCGCCGCCACCTGGTAGTCCATCCGGAAGGAGGTCGGGTTGAAATCGGCCACATCCCAGGTTGGTCGCACCATCCTCAGGGTGCCACCACGGCGGGGCACTCCGCCATAGACCGGGCGCTGGTCGGAAACCAGGAGGAGGTTGTCTGGCAGCCTCGTCTGGCTCATGGCCCGTCGAGCACCGGCTAACCCGAGGCCGCCAGCGGCGATCCCCGAGGCTCGCTTGAGCAGCGAGCGCCGACCCAGCCTGACTCGTTCTCCTCCCATGATCCTCCCTGTTCCGTCCCTGGGGCGCCGGAGCGGGAAGTCTAGCATCGGGCATTCATCTCTCCGGCTCTCAGGAGAACATCAGGCAACTCCCGCAACCGCTGGACGACGAAGTCCGGCTTCGGAACGACGGGGATATTCGGGTACTCGCTCCGATTGATCCAGACAGCGGTGATCCCTGCCGCTTGCGCTCCCGCGATGTCGTGCTCCAGCGAATCGCCGACCATGATGGCTCGTTCCGGGCGGGCACCGCCGAGTCGGAGCGCTTCCTCGAAGATCGCCCGGTCTGGCTTCTCCGATCCAAACTCGCCCGACACGAGTACGAAATCGACCAGGCGATCGATCCCGAGGGTCATTGCCTTTGTCCGCTGGATCTCCGCAGGGCCATTCGTGACGACTCCGATCCGGAGTGGCGGCGAATCGCACGAGCGGAGCCAGGCGATCACTGAAAGTGACTCGGGGAAAAGGCGGAGGCCGAAGAACCGATTGCGACGGTACCACTCGGCGGCTTGCTCTGCCCTCGTTGGGTCGGTGGCGCCGAACTCCTCGAACAAGCGAGGGAAATGCTCGACCCCATGGGGATTAGCGGCGATCGACGCGGCGACCATCCGATCCAGGTCGTCGCCGAGTCGGTGGTCGCTGCCAGGCTCGTTGCCGTTTGTGAACGCCGCTCGGAGTCGCCGGTCTCGGGCCGAGCTGTAGTCACAGAGCGTGTCGTCGAGGTCAAGGAGCACCAGCCGGAGCGGTGCAAATCCGCGGCAACGAGCGTGCCCGCAGGGTGGTTTGCTGTCCATTAACTCAAAACTCTTCCCCATTGGCGATTCCGGTCCAGGAGCAAGGGGCCGACCCGCACTACTTGCAATCATCGACCTGATGTTCTCCAGCCGATCGTCGGGTTCTCGAATCGAGTTTCGTCCGTCGACATCGGTTCGGAGGAAACAACATTGCCGCCTTCATCAAGGCGTTCCATCTTCTCGTTCGGGACTTTATGGCCTCCCGTTACGGTGCGGTGGGGAGGCTAGGGGTGCAACGCCGGCAACGAGTGCCAGAGCATGAATCACGGCATCGAGTCGTCCCAGAACAGCCGCTGGAATTCGGCGCTGTCGTAGTAGCCGACGACGCTCACGATCTTGCCGTCGCTGCAGCGAAAGACCGCCATCTGCTCCGAAATAAGCTCCCTCCCCGTATGGGAGGCATACTCACGGACGATGAACTGGACCGCGACGCGATCGTCGGTTCCGATCGCATCGGTGACGTCCCAGCGGGCGGTGGGGTAGGACGACACCACGGTCCCGAAGTACGCGACGATGTCGTCGGCCGGCCGCACCACGTCCCGATGGGGCATCGGCCGGAACGTCGCGTGGTTGGCCAAGGTGGCGCGCAAGCGGTGCGGATCGCGGGCGTCGATGGCGGCGAAAAACTCCCGACCGAGACGAACCGGTGTCATGGGCCCCGCGCGTCCCGCGGCGTCCTGCTCCATCTACTGCCTCCCGTTGAATTCGTTCGACGCACCGGACGTTGTTCGCGTCGGCGTAATCAGGGCGTCTAGACGAGTCGGTCCGGTCTAGGGAGCAAGACGGCGCAGCTCTTCGTAGGGGGCTCGAGACACCGCCGCAATCTGCTCGCGAGCACCGCTTCGCCGGAGGGCTTCGTCTATCCCAGCCAGGAGACGAGCGTCGTTGAGGAGGAGGTATTCGGCCTGCGATCGGATCGTCCAATCGTGCTCGATCCGGCTGGTCCCGTCGCGCCGCCAGGCATCGTTCGGGAGACTGCGGAGCAGCGAGGTCGTGCTCTGCCGCAACAGCCGGAACTCCGCCATGATCTCGAACACTGCAGCTTGGCGGTCCCACGCCTGGTCCGCTTCGGATCGCAGGACGGGGGGCAACCGATCGAGATCGGGGCGGTTCTGCGTCGCGATCGCGTGGATCCGCGGGAAGACGCGGAGGTCTTCGTCGCGAAGCTGGACGACGAGTTCTTTGACCGACGGCTCGGATCTCCTCACCGCGCGCACCAGCCTGGTCTCATCGTGGATGGGCGAGAGCCAGCGAGAGAGATGGTTGATCGTGAAGAGCAGCCGGATGATGAGTTCGTCGTTGCCCAGTTTGCCGATCTCTTCTGGGAGGTGTTGCCGTTCAACGTCGCGTTCCATGCGTCCTCCGCCAGTCCCACGCCTCGATCCGACCGGAGCATACGAACGATCTGCCTGCCGTACAACGGTCGTCAGTTCAAGGAGTGCCCGATTTGCTCCAAGTGACCGCGATCGTGGTCGCTGAGGTACTCGGCAAGCCACCGCAACCCAACCGGCCCCAACAGGACGTGGACACCCTCGCGTTGCCAACCATCGGCGTCTAACCCGCGTAAGAGGTCGACCATCTCGCGCCGCAGATCAGCGAACTCGCAGAGCACCCTTTCAGGATCCTGAACCCGGTAGCCGCGTTCGATCTCCCACAACCCGTCATCAAATGCCGGCAACGTTGGCCGGTCGTGGGCGGCAATGGCGCGCACCCGATCCAGAAACACTCCCTCCCAGTCCCTCAGGTGGCAGAGATTCTCGACCACGCCCCAGCCGCCGTCGCTCGCCGGCCGTTGCAGCGCCGCAGTTGGGTACACGTCGAGGAGACGCCGTAGTTCGCCAGGGAACGCTTCCAACGCGTCGACCAGCTTCCGTTCAGCTTGCCGCTCCACGTTGATCATCGACGGTTGTCCTGTCGGTTCAGGAGGGCGAAACCCACCCATCAGAGTCCCATCGTAGACCACCCGGTTGTCGGGAAAGGCAGGACGGCGGCGCGACAGCCGCCATTTCACCTCCTCCGGCTCCCGCCCTTCCCCTCGAGACACGCTCCAGAATCGCAGTATCGGGGGTGGAGGTGACATCCCGGCAATGCCAAGCAGTACTCCTGGATATCGAGCTTCGGCGAGGTCGACGAGTGACAACGTGGGGAGGCTCTTTGGGTGCGAGTGGACGATCGCACCGAGTTCCCATCCCCGTCGATCTATCTCCTGGAGCGCATCCAGGACATCGCGCGGATCCATCGTGAATCGGGTCGCGGAGCGGTCGATGTTGCGACCGGCGAAGAATTTCACCGCCGTGGGCGGCGCAAGCTGGCGGTGAAACGCGATCAAACCGCACCCCTCCAAGGGGAGCGAGCGAATCATGTGATCGAAGAGCTCGTCCCTCACTCGCCGCGGAATCTCGATTGCTTCCATCGTCGGTCGTGCTTCACCGCTCCCCGATTCATTCCCGCTCGACATCGGTCGCGGCTCCTAACGGCTCAAGTGCGGATTTCGTCGGCTCGCGGTTGAGTACCCGTTCACCGGCCAGCGCCATCCCGTAGGTGAGCCAGTGCTTCGGATCGGCCGGATCCAGTCCTGAAAGTGCGGCGATTCGGCGCAGACGGTAGGAGAGCGTATTCCGGTGGATTCCGAGTCGGGCGGCTGTCTCAACGCCGACCCCCCCAGCGTCCAGATACACCCGCAGCGTCTGGCGGAGGACACCTCGCGGATCCTCCCGGCGCAACTCGGCGAGCGTTCGCTCGACGAATCGAATCAGGTCCGGATCCGCCCGCAACCGATAAAGTAAGCCGAAGACGCCCAGTCGATTCACGGCATCGAAGACGACCACCTGGCCCCCAATCTCCCCGTCCGCGAGCAGGGACGCGGCGAAGCGGGCCTGGTCCATCGCGTTCGCGAGGCCAGCCAGCCGGACCTCGTCCGAGACCACGAGCCACTCGCCAGTCCCGATCGCGCGCTCGACCCGCTCGACCCGCAACTGGCCCGGTCGATTCGGAGCACACCACTCGAAGACCGCCACCGAGGCATCCGAGACGTCCTCGGCTTCGTGGAGTACGACGCCAGGTCCGAGGAGCCGACCCGCTTCCCGGAGCACTCCCTTGGCCGTGGCGATCGCGACGCGATAACGATCCGTCGCCGGGAGACCGAGTGCCGACTCCGCTCCCGGTTTCGCCTCGCCAAGCAGGAGCGAGCGCAGGGCCGCGGCCCGTGCCGGTCCACGCGGCCTCAGCAGATCTGCTCGCCTGAGCGCCGTCACCACCGCATCACCCACCCGTTCCGCGGAGAGATTGGCGAACGCCCGATCGGCCGGCTGGAATGGACCAACCTGCAACCTCTGGTACTCCCCGATCGGAACAGAGAGGTACAGCCTTCCCCCCTCCTGAGCCAAGAAGCCTTGGTCGGACGGGTGAGCCGCGTCCGCCTCTTTCAACTCGATCGGGATCGCCGCGGCCGCCGCTCCTAGTGCGGCGATTGCGGCCGGTTCGGCTCCCTCGCTGAGTGCAGACAGAAGCGTTCTTCCGAGGTCCGTGCCACGGCTGTAGAGGAGCCCTCGCTGCTCGGTCAGGAGTCGATTAATCTCCCCCTCGACCTCCGAGGGCCGCTTGGTGGAGGAGAGACGAAGCCACCGGGTGTCTAGCAGGGCGTCTCCGGGGTCGACTCCGATGAGGACCATCGCCGTGAAGCCCGTCCGGCCGAGGTCGGCGGCAAACTGGCGGAGCCCGATACCTTGGTCACGCAGGGTCCGTGGGGAAACGACGACGATCTCGCCTCCGCGGAGGACGGGGAGCATGGGCGTCCCCGAGCGCGCGGCGACTGCCCACGAGATTGGTTGCGCCAACCACGTAGGGTCTTCGCGGTCGCCCCAGACGGGTTGCAGACTCGGCATCCAGGCCAGCATATCGGCAAGGACGACCTCTGCCATGAGTGCCCCTTCGTTGTTGGCCGCCGACGATCACCAGTGCTTCAGCTTGAGTCGATCCGTATAGTATCGATCGAACAACGGAGGCGGTCGGGCGGCCGCCGATGCGCCGCCGCTGAAGGTGTGCGAGTGGAAGGCGATTCGAGATCGTGGCTCTTCCCGTCGGGAGCGGACTCGTTGTCGCGGTTGCCAGTGTGGCGGGGCTCGCAGCGTTTCTCTACCCGTTCCTGCTTCCAGCCCTGATGACGATCGGTCCGGCGAACGACGACCCAAGGGCAGCTGAAGCACCGTTGGTCCTGGCCCTCGTCGCCTCGGCCTGCCTGACCGTCATCCTGCTGGAACTATCGTCGTCGGAGCGGCGGGGAGCTCCAGGCCCGCGCGCCGTCGCACTCCTTGCCGCATTGGTGGCGCTCGACGCGCTGCTCCGGCTCGTGCCCACTATCGGCGGTGCGTCGCCGGTCTTCGGACTGATTCTGCTCGTCGGGGCAGCGTTTGGTCCGGCGAGCGGCTTCACCATGGGGGCGCTGACGCTGCTCATCTCCGCGATGATCACCGGTGGCATTGGCCCATGGCTGCCCTACCAAATGCTCGCCGCGGGGTGGGTCGGCCTTTCGGCCGGATGGTTACGAGGGCGCCGCTCGCGGCCGCCGGCACCGCCCGTGCTCGCGATCGTCGCCGGTGCTTGGGGGCTGCTCTATGGCGGACTTATGAACCTGTACAGTTGGCCCTTCCTCGCTCCCGGGATCGAGTCCGGGTCTGGAATCTATTGGGAAGCCGGCTTGGGTATTGCCGAAACCGTCGAGCGATACCGGGCGTACTACTTCGCCACCTCCTTCGCCCACGACCTCCTGCGCGCCGTGGCGAACACCGTCTTCATCGTCCT
>CADCWF010000226.1 GCA_902806345.1 uncultured Thermomicrobiales bacterium | reverse complement strand
CGGCCAGTCACGTGGTCACGAGCAGGGGATCGACGCAGAGGCGCTCGACGGTGACTCGGAGGTCGGGACGAGGGGTTGAGGCGACGAGGTAGAGGCGGGAAGGAGACGACGGTAGGGGCGGGTCGCCAGCGCTGTCATGGGGCTCGGAGGGGCAGCGGGCGCGGGGACCGCTGGGATCGCGACGGGGGCAGACTTCGAGGGCCAAGGTCGCCGTGACCGCCAACGCGGACCCTCCCCCGACTGTTCAGCAACGCGCCCGTGACGGAGGACGGGAGCGGGCCGCCGGATGCGAGGCTTCGGCGCCGACTCGACCGATCGCGGTCTCTGTCAACGGTACCCGAACGGACACCCTGGTGCAAGCGGTAGACGGGGGGCGATCCCACCGAGAACCCTTCGCGGGCACGCCCCCGATCGTCCCGAATCGTACCCGTGCATCCCCGCCGCGCTTCCCAGCTAGGAGAAGCGCGTGTAGTCCTCCGGGATGAGCGAGAAGACGAGGGTACTGCGGGGCTCCCCGGCGGTCGTCAGGGAGTCGTTCCGGAGCGTCCCTTCGTAGACGAACCCGGCCTTCTCGGCGACGCGGCGGCTGCGTTCGTTCGTCGCGTCGCACCGGATCTCCACTCGCCGCGCGTCGAGCCGCTCGAGGGCCAGTCCGGTCAGCAGGCGCACCGCCTCGCCGACGAAGCCATGCCCCTCAGCCGTCGGTCTGATCCAGTAGCCGATCTCGAACGAGCGCAGCGTCCAATCGGGCTCGTGCATGCCCGTGCCGCCCAGGTACACGCTCGACGCGGCGTCGAAGATGCCCAACGTCAGGTCGGACCGCAGGAGCCAACTGGCAGCGCAGCGGAGGCAGTAGTCACGGGTGTCCTCGACCGTCTGGTGCTTGTCCACCCAGTCCATCCAGGGCCGCAGGTGCTCCCGTGCCTCGTCGATCGCGGCGAAGACTGCCTCGGCGTCGTCCTCTAGCAGCGGCCGGAGCAGGACGCGCTCTGACCGCAACTCCGCGGGCAGCGGGATGAGGGTGGGGTGCGGACGATGGACCAACAGCGGCCACCTCTCGAGGTCTCGGCCAGGCGCCACCGCTCTGGTGGGCAGAGCGCAGATCCACGCTGGCGAGGATGGTAGCATCCGACGAAGTTGACCCAAACCGGCGTCTCGGGGAGGCCACGCAGTGATCGCCACAGCCCAATTGACGGCCGCGGACCTGGCTGCCCTGCCCGACGACGGCAACCGCTACGAGTTGCTGCGTGGAGACCTGTTGACGATGCCGCCCACTGGATTGGACCACGGCATGGTCTTCGGCGAGACGTTCTGGCAGTTCAAGCGTTTTGCTCGCGAGACCGATGCCGGCATCGTCGTCTCGGAAGTCGGATTCCTGCTCGCGAGAGACCCCCCGACCGTGCTGGCGCCGGATGTCGCGTTCATCCGGCGGGATCGCGTGCCGGCGGCGGCTGACCGCCGGGGGTTCGCCGAACTGGCTCCAGACCTGGTCGTCGAAGTCGTCTCGCCGTCGAACTCCATGAGCGAAATCCACGACAAAGTCCTCACGTTTCTGGAGACGGGCGTCCACGCGGTCCTCGTCCTCGAGCCGAAGCGGCGGACCGTCACCGTCCATACCCCGGACAGGATGGCGCGAACCCTGGTCGTCGGCGAGGTCCTCGACGGCCTCGACGTGCTGCCCGGTTTCGCGGTTCCCGTCGCCGACCTGTTCGCTTGAGGTCCGTCGCGGTGAACCGGAAAAGGTCCAACCCCTACGGTCTGCGACGCCGACATTTGGTTCGGCTGAGGAATCGATGAGCAACTGGCTGACGGAACTAACCGGGGCGAGCAAGCCGATCATTGGGATGGCCCACCTGCCGGCGCTGCCCGGGACGCCGCTCTACGACGCAGCCGGCGGCATGGAGCGGGTGCGCGACTGGGTTCGCCGCGACCTCGACGCCCTCCAGACGGGCGGCATCCACGCCGTCATGTTCTGCAACGAGAACGACCGGCCCTACCGGCTCGACGCCGACATGGCCTCGGTCGCGGCCGTGGCCGACGTGGTCGCCTCCCTCCGGGGCGAGCTCTCGGTTCCCTTCGGCGTCAACGTGCTCTGGGACCCGAAAGCGACGCTCGCCGTCGCCGCCGCGACGGGTGCCTCCTTCTGCCGGGAGATCTTCACCGGCGCCTTCGCCGGGGACTTCGGCCTCTGGGTCCGCTCCGCCGGCGACGCCTTCCGTTACCGCCGCGAGATCGGTGCCGAACACGTCCGGCTGCTGTTCAACATCAACGCCGAGTTCGCCGCCCCGCTCGCACCCCGGCCCTTGCCGGAGGTCGCCCGCTCGGTTCTCTTCTCTTCCAGCCCGGACGCCCTCTGTGTCTCCGGCCCGATCACCTCGCAGGCGGTCGAGGCGTCGGGGCTGGCCGAGGTTGCCGCTGCGGTCGCCGGCAGCGGGGTGCCGGTGCTGGTCAATACCGGCTTCAAGGTCGGCAATGCGGCCGAACTCCTGACCCACGCCGATGGCGCCGTCGTCGGCTCCTCGCTCAAGGTCGACGGTATCACCTGGAACCCGGTCGACCCTGTCCGCGTGGCGTCGCTGATGGCGGCCGTCGCCGCCATCTGACGAGAGTCGCTAGATCTCGGACCTCGCCTCGACGACTGGCCGTTGTCAAGGGGTTCGCCATGCTGCGTTCCTGCCGAAGCGTCGGGACGCGAAACCACACCCGTGCCAATCCCATCGACCCGCCGCATCGGCCACGTCGGTCGCCCCGGTCACTCGGACTGGATGGGGTTGGGCACGAAATGTGCGCGAATCCGCCGTAGCAGATGCTCCATTGTGCGCTGGTGCGCGTGCCCCGCTCCCGCTTGACGGCGGGGTGACCGAGGCGCACGATAGGGCAGATGCACCGGAGCCCCCGGGTCGACGGCGACCGGGAGGCAGCGCTTCCTCCTCCCGCGATGCCCCGCGAGTCGGGGTCTCGCGCAGCGGCAGGCGGCGGACCGGACGTTCCGCCGGCGATGAGGAGGAATGCACCCGTGGCGAACACCCCGTCCCCCGTTTCCCGTTTGATGGCCGAATCGCTGGCCGGTCGTATCTCGCGTCGCGAGATCGCTCGGCGGGCCGCCGCCCTCGGCGTCAGCGCTCCCTTGGTCGGGATGATGTTGCGGGCCAACGCGTCCGCCGTCGCCGCCCAGGACGCGAGCCCGGCAGCCGGAGACGCGATCCCAGTTCCGGCCGGGTTGCGCACCGACCTTAGTGGGGCCTCCATTGCCGCGGTGCTGAGCGACCCGACAGATCCCCTTGGAGACTTTGTCGAGCGCGCGATCCCGGTCTTCGCTGAAGCGACCGGAATCTCGGTCGAGTTCATCCGTGGCGAGACCCAGACTGACCAGCGGTTGCAGAACTACCGTCAGCAGTTCGCCGCCGAGTCCCCGGACTTCGATGTCTTCATGATCGACGTCATCTGGCCGGGCGTCGTCGCCGAGTTCGCGGTCGACCTCAATCCTGCCCTCGGCGAAGCCGCCCAGCAGCACTTCCCCGCTATCATCCAGAACAACACGGTCGATGGCGCCCTCGTCGGTCTGCCCTGGTACACCGACGCCGGGCTGCTCTACTACCGGACCGACCTGCTGGAGAAGTACGAGGTCCAACCGCCGCAGACGTGGGACGAGTTGACCCAAGCTGCCCAGACCATCCAGGACGGCGAGCGCGCCGCCAACCCGGCGTTCACCGGCTTCGTCTGGCAGGGGCGCGCCTACGAGGGGCTGACCTGCAACGGCCTGGAGTGGCAGACCTCGTTCGGCGGCGGCGAGATCATCGACGCCGAGGGCAACGTGACGGTCAACAACCCACAGGCGATCGCCGCCTTCGAGGCCGCGGCGGGTTGGGTCAACACCATCTCCCCGCAGGATGTGACCACCTTCCGCGAGCCCGAGACAATCAACGTCTGGTCGGCCGGCAACGCCGCCTTCATGCGGAACTGGCCGTACGCCTTTGCTGCCAGCCAAGACGCGCCGGCCGTTGCCGGCAAGGTCGGCGTCTCGCCGCTTCCGTCCGGCACCGGCGAGGGGGCCCGCAACGCCGCGACCCTCGGCGGTTGGCAACTGATGGTCTCCCGGTTCTCCCAGAACCCCGAGCCGGCGATCGAATTCGTCCGTTTCATGTGCAGCCCCGAGGTCCAGACCCAGTTCGCCATCCAGAGCTCGG
>CADCWF010000225.1 GCA_902806345.1 uncultured Thermomicrobiales bacterium | reverse complement strand
GGTTGACGTCGCCGGTGCCGGTGGTGGTGCTCGCTGATGTCAACCGCGCAGCGGCGAGCACCCCTCCGAGGGCGGCGAGTCCGGAGCAGGCCACGAACGCCGAGGCGTAGACGGCCCGGACGTTGATGCCGGCGCGACGGGCGGCCTCGACGTTGCCCCCAACCGCGTAGAGCGACCGTCCCCACCGCGTTCGGCTCAGCATGTAGTGCATGATCAGCACCAGCCCCACGAAGAGCACGAACATGTAGCTGACACCTCGCGCCTGATTGAGCACGAACACCCCGACAGCGAGAGCCACGGCGAGTAAGCCGGCCCGCACCAAAAGACCCGTCAGCGAGCCGGCGGACAGGTTCGCGGCGCGTCGTTCGCGCGCCCGGGCCAGTCCTGCCGCCAGGTAGCCCCCGGCGAGCACGACGACGAGCACGTAGGACGCCCAGTGGGGCAGAAAGAGGATCGAGGCGAACTGGACCAGCCCGGAGTCGAAGGGGATGTTCACCGCACGGCCGTACGGGGACAGGATGTAGAGCTGCACCCCGAGGAACCCGAGCAACCCGGCCAGGGAGATCACAAAGCTCGGCACGCCGAAGCGGTTGAACATGATGGAGTAGACCCAGCCGATGAGGCAGCCGCTGGCCACCGCCGCGCCGATCGATGCGGCCAGCGGCCACCCCAACTGGACGAATGTGATGGCGGTGATGGCGGCCGACACGCCGCTCACCGAGCCCACCGACAAGTCGATCTGGCCGACGAGCAGGACCACCACGATCCCGAGCGCAATTACCCCGGTGTCGGAGGCCTGCAGCGTGAGGTTCACGAGGTTGGTCGGCGACAGGAAGTTGTCGTTGAGGAAGTACATCACCGAGAAGATGACCACCAACCCGGCGATTACCGGGAGGGTGCCGAGGTCTCCGCTGCGGAGCCGGTCGAGGAAGTCGTGCCAGGCCCCGCTCAGTCCCGACCTGCTGGCCAGTCGTTCGTCGCTCTGATCCATGGTCGGCGGCGTTGGCTCGCGCTGCTGGGTGGACTGGCTCACAACGTGGACTCCTCGCTGGTGGTTTGGGCGGTGACCCGCCCCGCCCGCTGACTGACCGCGTTGTCGGTCGCGCCGGTGATCGCGGCGATGATCTCCTCCGAACTCACGGTCCGGGCGTCGAAGATGCCGTTGTTGCGCCCAAGCCGGAGCACCGCCACCCGGTCGGCAACGGCCTTCACATCCACCATGTTGTGGCTGACCATCAATACCGCTAGACCGCGCTCACGTAGGCGTTCGACAAGGTTGAGGACCTCGGCGGTCTGCGCGACGCCGAGCGCGGCGGTCGGCTCGTCGAGCAGGATCATCTGAGGGTCGCCGAGCAGGGAGCGGGCGATGGCGACGGTCTGGCGTTGTCCCCCCGATAGGGACGCGACCTGGATGCGGACGGTCGGAATCTTGGCCGAAAGCTGCTGCAGCAGCTCCCACGACCGGGTCTCCATGCGGGTCTCATCGAGCCGCAGGGTCCCGATCTCCCGGCCGAGGAAGAGGTTCTCGACCACGGTGAGGTTCTCGCATAGCGCGAGGTCCTGGAAGACCGTGGCGATGCCCAGGCCGCGGGCGGCTGCCGGACTGTCCACCCGTACCTCGCGACCGTCGAACTTGAGGCTACCGCTGTCTTGGGGGTGGACCCCCGAGAGCACCTTCACCAGGGTCGATTTGCCGGCACCGTTGTCCCCGACCAGCGCCACGACCTCGCCGGCGCGGACGTCGAGGTCTACGTCGGTGAGAGCGGCGACCGGCCCGAAGGACTTGTTGATTCCCCGCAGGGAGAGCACTGCGTGGTCGGACGGTGCGGCGGGTTCGGTGGTGGCTTGTTTGGGCATGCGACTCCTTCGCGGTAGGGCCCGGGTGCGGGGTCGCGCGGCTGCCCCGCACCCGGGATGGCGACCTACTTGATGCCCAGCTCGGCGCACCCGTCTGCGAACTCGCCGGTGCACACCTCGCCGGCGGTGTAGATGCCTCCGTCGAAGATGATCTCCTTGATGTTCTCCTGCGTCACCACGGTCGGCTCGAAGAGTTGGGCGGGCGTGTCGAACAGGGTCGTCTCCCCCTCCGGCGGCTCGCCCTCAAGGAACCCCGCGGCTGCCTCGGCGGCGGCTTCTCCGACGACAACCGACGGCTTGGAGATGGTGTTGAACTGGGTCCCAGCGATGATGCGTTGGATGGCTGCGATCTCGGCGTCGTTGCCGGTGACCGGTGGGACGGGGTTCACCCCGGCGCCTCGGAACGCAGCGATCGCGGCTCCGCCGGTGCCGTCGTTAGCCGCTACCACGCCGGCGATCTTGTCGCCGTACTGTGAAATAGCGCCCTCCGTGAACTCCTGGGCCTCCGGCGGCTGCCAGTCCGGCGTGTCGAACTCGGCGAGCTACGGGTAGGGGCCGTCGTCGACGACCGAGTCCACCCCGTCGCGGATCAGGCCCGCGGCGGCGTCGGTCGGGGAGCCGTTGATCTGAAGGATTCCGCCCTTGGCTCCCTCCTCCTGCAGGTGGTCGACCAGGGACTGGGCGATGGACGCACCGATCGCCTCGTTGTCGTAGGAAACGTAGTAGTCCGCGGCGATGTCGGGGATCGGGCGGTCATAGGCGATCACCGCGACGTCCTGACTCTGTGCCTGCTGGACCAGACCCGCGGCAGCGGAGGAATCGACGGGGTCGAGCACGATTGCCTCGGCGCCGTCGGCCAGGGCGGCCTCGAATTGCTGCTGCTGCTGCTGGGCGTCGGCGTCGGCGTTCTGGTACTCGACTCGGCAGTCGGAGCAAAGCTCGGCCATCCGCTTCTCGAACGAAGGCGCGTCCTGCTCGTCGTACCTCGTTGAGTTCTGGTCCGGCATCAAGAACGCCACCAGCGGTCCGTCGCCGCCGCTCCCGCTGTCCCCGCCGTCCCCGCTATCCCCGCCACAGGCGGCCAGCGTTGCAACGGCGGCCAGCATGGCCACGGCGGTTGGAAGGGGTCGAACTGGTGTCATTATTTCTCCATCGGTGAGCGGTCGGTGTCGGTGGGTGAGCGGGCTCATTCGGGGACGAGAGACACCTTGATCGACGACGTGCCGTCGGCGACCAGGTCGAGCCCCTCCTTGAAGCGGGATAGGGGAAGCTGGTGCGTACAGATCTGGTCCATGGGCAGCCGGCCGGACTCGATCATGCGGATGGCGGCGGGCCAGCAATGGGGGCCGAGATGTGCGCCGAGAACGTCGAGCTCCTTGTCGTCGCTGATGATGCTCCAGTCGACGGTGACGTCGTCCTTGAAGACGCTGTACTCGACGAAGGTGCCGAGCTTGCGCAGCAGGGCTAGGCCCTGCGGGACGGCCGAGGGGTGGCCGGTCCCCTCGAGGTAGACGTCGGCGCCGTACCCCTCGGTGAGGCTGCGCACCAGCTCGGCAGGGTCCTCCTCGGCGATGTTCACGGTGTGGGTGGCGCCGCAGAGTCGGGCCAGGTCGAGCTTGGCTGGCGACAGGTCAAGCCCGACCACGGCTGCCGGGAAGCGGGCGGCGGCGCCCGCAATCATCCCCAAGCCGATGGGGCCACACCCGGCGACGACCACCACGTCGCCGAACCGGATGTCCGCACGCTCGACGGCATGCAACGCGCACGACAGCGGTTCGGCGAAGGCCGCGTGCGCGGCCGGGACGTCTCTGCTCACCCGGTGGACCAGCGCCTCGGGTGGAAAGACCATGTGGGAGGCCATCGCACCCGGCGTACGGCGCTTGAAGCCGTAGATGTCGTGGGGGGCGCACATCCAGTACTGCCCGCGCAGGCAGTAGCGGCACGTCCAGCAAGGCACGATCTGCTCGGAGACCACGCGGTCGCCCACGTCGACACCCCAGCGCTCCCGCGCCTCGTCGCCTAGGTCGACGACCGCGCCGACGAACTCGTGGCCGGGGACGACGTCCCGCTCGGCCCAGGCGGGGCGGTCGTCGTCGCCCCAGAACTTCGTCGCCCCCTGGTAGCACTTTAGGTCGCTGGCGCAGATGCCGACCGCCTCCACTTGCACGAGCGCTCCGCCTGGCGGCGCTTGCGGGAGTGGCACCTCCTCAAGCCGATAGTCCAACGGGCCGTGGCAGACCACCGCCTGCATGGTGCTCTCGCTCACCGGACCTCCGAAGATTGCTAGACGTTGTGACCCGGACCACAGTAGAGTGACGGTGCACAAATGTCCAG
>CADCWF010000224.1 GCA_902806345.1 uncultured Thermomicrobiales bacterium | reverse complement strand
GCCGCTGCCCATGAGTTGGGCCGTCGTGCCGATCGCCCCGCCGGCTGGGGTCGGGGTGGCGTCCTGGGCGGCGAGGGCGGGCGGGCGGCGGGCCGCAGCCAGGAGGAGGGCGGCCAGCGCTCCGCCGCCGAGGCGGACGGCCGCCTCGCGGCGGGAGAGGTCGGCACCCCCCGCCCGGGCGGCCGAGCCGGTGGCGGTGCGTCGGGTATCCATCGTTCTTCTTCCTCCGATTCCAACGGCGTCGCCGCCGGCGACGGGACCCCGCGGTGGCACGGGGTGCCTCGCTCGGGGCGTGGGTCGACCCGACCCCTCCTGCCATCCTGCCGAACGGCGCGCCCTCCGACCACGACGCACGGTCACCGTTTCGCCACCGCTTCCTCACCGTTCGTCGGCCGCCGCACCGGCCCGCCGTGCTAGAGTTGTGTCCATCCGCCGTCACTCTCGCCGAGCGCCATTGGGGTTCGCCCGATGCCGGTCCCAGAGCCCTCCCCCCTCGGTCGCCTCGTCCGTCGCTTGCGCCTCCGTGCCGCCCTGAGCCAGGAGGAGCTGGCCGCACGCTCCGGCGTCAGCGCCCGTGCGATCAGCGACCTGGAGCGTGGGCAGCGCCGTACCGCCCGGTTCGAGACGGTCCGCATGTTGGCCGACGGCCTCGAGCTGTCCCCGGAGGACCGGGCGCAGCTGACCCAGACGGCTCAGGCCCCGCTGATCGAGATCACCCTCCGGCCGCCGCTCGCGGCCCCGCGTTCGGGGCGCCCGCTGCCGAGCTCGGCCACCCCGTTGGTCGGCCGGGAGCGGGAGGTTGCGGAGGTCGTCAACGAGCTCGTCGCCGGTCGGGCTCGACTGGTCACGCTGACAGGCGCGGGCGGCGTCGGGAAGACCCGGCTCGCGCAGGCGGTCGCGTCCGAGGTCGCGGCGCGCTTCCCCGGCGGCGTAGGGTGGGTCGACCTCGCCCCGGTGCCCGACCCCGGCGCGGTCGTCGCTGCGATCGCCGACGGACTCGGCGTCGTCGAGGGCCCCCCACAGCCGGGCATCGACGCCCTCCGCCGCCACCTCGCCTCTCGCCCGTTCCTCCTCGTCCTCGACAACTTCGAGCGGGTGGTTGAGGCGGCTTCCGCCGTCTCCGACCTCCTCGCCGCGGTCCCGTCCCTGACGGTGCTCGTGACCAGCCGCACGCCGCTGCGCGTCTCGGCCGAGGTTGCGTACCCCGTCGGCCCGTTGTCGCTGCCCGCGTCCGATGCGGCAACCCAGGAGATCCAGAGCGCCGAGGCGGTGCGCCTGTTCGTCGAGCGCGCACGGGCGGTCCGGCGTGATTTCGTCCTCACCCCGGAGAACGGCGAGGCGGTGGCGCGGATCTGCCGGCGGCTCGACGGGCTCCCGCTGGCGATCGAGCTCGCCGCCGCGCGGGCGAACGTCCTCCCGCCGCCGATGCTCCTCGAGCGCCTCGAGCCGCGTCTCCCGCTGCTGACCCGCGGGCCGCGGGACGCGCCCCGGCGCCAGCAGACCATGGCCGACGCGATCGCCTGGAGCTACGACCTCCTCGATCCCGATGCCCGGTGGTTGTTCCGCCGGTTGTCGGTGTTCGTGGGCGGGTTCACGCTCGATACGGTCGAGTGGCTGGCGGCATCTCATCGGATGGGCGGCACCGGGGCGCTCGACGCCCTCGCGACGCTGGCCGACAACAGCCTGGTGGTCCGGGCCGCCGACGCGGAGGACGGCGCGCGCTTCACGCTGTTCGAGACCATCAGGGAGTACGGGATCGCGCGGCTTGTCGAGCGCGAGGAGCTGCGGGAGGCGCATGGCCTGCTCGCCGGCTACTGCCGGAGCGTCGCCCGGCACGGGGACGGCATCCCGAATTGCATCGTGCCGGAGCCGTGGGTCGCGATGGTGGACCGGGAGCGCGCCAACATCCGCGCGGCGTACCACCTCCTCGCAACCGCCAACGACCGGGAGCGCGCGTTCGAGTTCGCCACGGCCTTCGGCCACTACCTCTACAACCGCGGCCCGCTCGACGAGGCGTGGTCGTGGTTCGGGTCCCTGCTCGATGCCCCCTCGTCCCAGCCGACGATCCGGCTCCAGGGGCTGTACTGGGCGAGCCACCTTTCGTTGCACCTGGGGATGACGGAAACGGCCGGCCGGTTGGCCACCGAGGCGCTCGCGGTCGCCGAACGCCTCGGCGACACCGGCTGGCGCGCCTCGATCGTCCATTGCCTGGCGCTCGTCCGGATGAACCTCGGGGAGCCGGAGCAAGCGGAAGCGCTGTTCGACGAAGAGCTCCGCCTATGGGAGCAGGCCGGCGTCCGGGGCCTGTCCGGCTTTGCGCTGATGCTCCTCGGCGTCCTCGCCTTCGAGCGCGGCGACCTGCCCAGGGCGCACGCCCTGGAAGACCGGGCGGACGAGATCCTGGCGGCGATGGGCGGGACCGGCTGGCTGGCGATGACCCGGTGGTTCCGAGGCCGGTTCGCGAGCGCGGGGGGCCACCACTCCGCCGCGGCAGCGCACTTCGCCGACAGCGTGCGATTCGCCCACGATCAGAAGGCAACCCTGTTGGAGCACCTCGGGCTCGTGGGTCTGGCCTCCGTTGCCGCGGACGCCGCATTACCCGAAACGGCCGCCAGGCTAATCGGTGCGGCGGACGCCAGCCTCGAGCGGACCGGGCAGCCCCTGAGCGGCTCGGCCAAGGACCTGTACGACCGGTCCACCTCCGCCAGCCGATCCGCCATCGGTGGGGCGGCGTTCGCCGCCGCGCGCGAGTCTGGGGGCGCCTCCGACCGCGACGAGTGGCTCCGACTCGGGGAGGCGGTGAGGCGAGCGGCGGCGAAGCCGGACCGCGGGCACGGGCCGAGCGGTCGACGCACGGACCCCAAACCCGGCCAGGCATTCTCGCCCCACGCCGCCGCGGACTAGGGGGTAATCCCGTGGGTCAACGACGGTGCCCTCGGCCGACGGGGGCTCCTGGCTGCTCGGGCCAGCCCCCCGTGGCGTCTCCTCGGTCCCCTCCGGGCCGTCTCATAAACGGGCGTTTCTGGGACGCGGCTGGCCGCTAGAGGTGGAGGCCGGCCCGCTCGGCCAGCTCCCGCGTCGGCCCGACCACCCCCAGCTGCTGGTAGAGGCCGAGGCGGTCGTGGCTGCCCCACGTCTCGACGACCCGGCCCCCCGCCACCCGGTCGACGGCGATCCCCCGGAACACCACCCGCGCCCCGCTCGCCCGGTGGGTCGCCTCGGCGGTCCAGACCGTCGCCACCCGGTCGCCGCAGGCGACCTGCTCCTCGACCGTCGTCCGCATCCCCGCCCAGTCGAGCTGGGCGGCGGCGTCGGCCTGCTCGTAGCGGTCCAGGACCGGCTGCCCCTCGTCCCCCGGCAGCGGCAGGGGTTCGTGCCAGTGGGGGTGCTCGACGTGGTCGGCGGCGACCAGCCCGCGCAGGGCGGCGGCGTCGTTGCGGTCGAGGGCGGCGAGGAGGCGGCGGACGACGGCGGCGGGGTCGGCGGTATCGGCCACGGTGGGTCCTCCTGGGTCGGGGCGGCGGGCGAAGGGGGGCGACCAGCGCCCAGGGGCGCCGGCTACCGCGTGGCGCCGATCAGGACGGTGCCCCGGGTCACCTCGGGGCTCCCGAGCTCGGCGGGCGAGGCGAGGTTCTGCCGCACCCACTCCGCCGCCCGGCCCATCGACGCGGCGGTGCCGGCCTCGTCGTCGGTGATGGTGACGGTGGCGATCCCCTCGTCGGTCTCGACGAAGTAGTAGGCGACGAAGCCGGGGGTGCCGCGCATCGTCCGCTCCAGGTCGGCCAGCTTCGGCCGGGCGGCGTCGAGCACGTGCGGGGGGCTCGTGTAGCGGCGGACGACGGCGTGCATGGCGGGCCTCCGATCACGACGGCCGACAAGGGGAGCCGGGGCTGCGCGTGGGGACGCCCGCGCCGCCGGGCCCGCCCCCATCGTGCGCCCCGCCGGCCCCCGAGACCACACGCAACGCCCACGCAACCGGGCGGGTGACCGGTTCCCGCCCTCTAGCCCGTCGTCTCGCAAACGCTCGTTTGTGGAACGGCCAGCCGGGGTGTCGGAATCGCCCACGCAAGGAGCCCTGCGTGGGCGACGCGTGGGCGCTGCGCGTGGTGGGTGGGTTTGGCGGGAGACAAGCTGGGGGCGGGCCGGCGGGGTGCCGGCCCCAGGAGGCCCCCCGTGCCCGAGATCCGCCGACTCCGTCCATCCGACGCCGCGGGCG
>CADCWF010000223.1 GCA_902806345.1 uncultured Thermomicrobiales bacterium | reverse complement strand
CGAGGGGACGCTCTCGGGGCTCGAGCAGACGGTCGGCGAGACGATCCCTGACCGCATCCCGCGGGACGCCGACCCGCGCATCGCCGACGTCACGATCGGGCAGTTGCTGACGATGAGCAGCGGCGTCGACTGGCCATCCTACGGTGACTGGCCGACGTTGATCGAAAGCCCGGACTGGGTGGCGACGGTGTTGAGCCGGCCGGTTGTCGGCATACCCGGCGAAACCTACGTCTACAACACCGGCGGCTCCCACCTGCTCGGGGTGATGGTCGCGGCGGCGGTCGGGGAGCCGCTCGAGCGGTACGCCGAGCGCGCAATCTTCGAGCCCCTGGGGATCCGTCCTGGCGCCTGGCAACGGTCGCCGCAGGGCGAGGTCAACGGCGGCTCGGGATTGGCCCTAACCGCTCGCGACCAGGCACGGTTCGGCCTCTTGGCGGTGCGCGGTGGCCGGTGGGGGAACGAACGGGTCGTGCCGGCCGACTTTGCGCGCGAGGCGACGACCTGGAAGCTCCAGGGCGACTCCACCGGGGGCTGGGAAGGTTACGGGTACCAGTGGTGGATCACCCAGACATGGGCCGGCTGGCCGGCGGCCTTCGCCTTGGGGTATGGCGGCCAACACGTCTTCATCGTGCCCGGGCTCGACCTCGTCGTCGTCGCGGCCGTCGACCGCCGGGTCGCGCCGGAGGAGCTCCGCTCGCCCCGCCCGCTGATCGAGTCGATCGTCGCGGCAACCCAACCGCCGGCCTGACCCCGTCCGCCCTACAATCCGGTTGCACCGGGGAGCCGGGGGAGGTGGACCGGATGGAAAACGAGGAGCAGCCGGTAACGAGCCGGGAGGCCGAGGAGACCGCGCGTCTCCTGGCGGGCGCCGGGCTCTACATCGAGACGCTGCCCGCTAGCGAGCGCGCCGTCGCCGAGATGGCCGCCGCCGGGGCACCGGTTTGGGAGATCGCCCAAACCATCAGGATCAGCGAGGCGGCGGTCGCCCGGACGATCGACGGCGTCATCGCGGCGGTGACCGGACGGCCGATCCATCCCGTCGAGACAGGGGGACTTGGCTCCGACACCGACCCCGGAGTGACGGGCGGCTACGGGGACACCGGCTTCGGAGCACTCGACACGGAGCCGCTGCCCGACAACACCGAGCCGACCGAAGGCGCCCTTGCTGATCCAGACCTAGGGTAGACCCGACGGCGGTGGCGAATCGAACCACGCGCAGACGGACCCGACGGGAGCGAAGGTCCACCGGAACGCGACCAGACCCCGCCACTGAAGGTGTTTCCCGGCGATCGACGGGGGGAGGGTCGAGGATCGTGGATGTGACCGCAGGGGTGGACCGGTCGGCGCTGATCGCTCGCAACGAGGCGGTCTGGGATGCGCTTGCCTCGGCGTTCGCTGGCGCGGAGGCTCGAGCGTCAGAGGCGACCCGACCGGGGGCCTGGTCCGCAAAGGACCACCTGTCCCACGTCGTCGCCTGGGAGCGGCACCGGCTTGCCGTGCTTCGGGGCGACGACATCGCAGCGGCAATGGGCCTCACCCCCGAGGTGTGGGCGGCGGCCGACGAGGACGGGGTGAACGCGCTGATCGCGGAGCGCACCACGGGGCAGTCGGTCGTCACCGTGCTTGCCGACCTCGACACGATCCGGACCGCCCTCGGCGACGCAGTGCGGGAGGCTCCGGTCGAGAGGTTGGCCACGACCTATCGGACGATGCACCCGGAGGACGACGAGTGCGGCGACGGTCCGATCGGGGAGTGGGCCGTCGGCATCACCGAAGCCCACTCCGGCGCCCACCTTGGGCCGATCCGGGCCCGCCTCGCGGAGGCGCGGGGCGAGCGACCGCCGTCCGTGACGGAGACGCTGGCACGGATCGATGCGGCGACCGAGGCGATCTCGAAGACCTTGATAGCCGTGGCTGATCTCGCTGCCCCCGATCCCGACGGTTGGCGGGCTGCCGACCATGCCTTCCACGTCGCGGCTTGGGATCGAGGGTGTGCCGCGTTGCTCACCGGGCAGCTGCGCTGGACGGCCATCGGGATCACCGAGGCCATCTGGCGGGACGGCGATGTCCACCGCGCCAACGCCGCGATCTTCGCCGCGAATCGGGACCTACCGGCGATGACGGCTTTAGCCACCCTCCACGAGAGCCGGACGGCGCTGCAGGAAGCCGTCGCCTCGCTGGAGGACGACGATCTCCTTGCCGCTTACGGCGCGTTCCAGCCCGATGACCGTCCGATGGACTTCGCTCCCGCGTACGAATGGGTGGCCGAAAACGGCTGGGTCCACCCCGCCGAGCACGCCCAAGCGATCACCCGAATCAGTGTGGACCGGGGGTAGTACGCTTCGGCGCTTCGCGGCGAGACCGCCCGTGTACAATCGCCGGCATCGTTACCGGGGCAAGATGTCCCCAACGTCAGCATGCCCGAGAGGTTGTCCGCTCCATGAGCCGCCCTCCGATGCCCGCCCCGATCTCGGGCGAAGCGGTCCGCCGGCGTTTCGTCGAGTTCTTCGAGGACCGCGGCCACACCCACGTCCCGTCGTCGTCGCTGGTGCCGCACAACGACCCGACGGTCCTGCTGACCACCGCCGGGATGCAGCAGATGACGCCCTATTTCCTCGGTTTGGAACAGCCGCCGGCGCCGCGCCTCGTCTCCGTCCAGAAGTGCTTCCGGACGGTCGACATCGACGAGGTGGGCGACGAGTCGCACTGCACGTTCTTCTTCATGCTCGGCAACTTCTCGGTCGGCGACTACTTCAAGCGGGAGTCGCTGCGCTGGTCATGGGAGTTCCTCACCGAGACGATGGGCATCCCTGGGGAGCTGCTCTTTCCAACCGTCCATCCAGACGATGACCAGGCACTCGCCATCTGGCGAGACGAGGTCGGCGTCCCCGACGAACGGATCGGACGCCTGGCCGACAACTGGTGGGGTCCCGTCGGTCCGACCGGGCCGAACGGACCCGATTCCGAGATCTACTTCGACCGCGGCGCCGAGTTTGGCTGTGGCCTGGAAGGGTGTGCGCCGGGCTGCGATTGCCCCCGCTACCTCGAGGTCTGGAACAACGTCTTCATGCAGTTTTTCCAGGCGCCTGACGGCTCGCGGGAGCCCTTGCCGCGGCAGCACGTTGACACCGGGATGGGGCTCGAGCGGCTGACGATGGTGATGCAGGGGGTCGGCTCGCTCTACGACACCGACCTCTACCGGACGATCATCGACGCCGTCTGCCGCCAGACCGGCGTCACCTACGGCGGCGATCCGGAGACCGACCGGGCGCTGCGGATCATCGCCGACCACGCGCGGAGCGCCACGTTCCTGATCGCCGACGGAGTGTTGCCCGGCAACGAGGGCCGCGCCTACGTGCTCCGCCGCATCCTCCGGCGGGCGATCCGCTCCGGGCGCAGGCTGGGGCTGGAACGTCCCTTCCTGGCCGACGTGGCCGGTGTCGTCGTCGGCCAGTTCGCCTCGCACTACCCCGAGTTGACCGAGCGGCGATCGCAGATCGAGAAGGTGCTCACCCACGAGGAGGAGAGCTTCGGGCGGACGCTCGCCGCGGGGATCGGTCGCTTCCAGGAGCTCGTCGAAGACCTCGCCAGGGGCGCGGCCGGGCAGGGGGAGACGGTTTCCCAGACCTTGCCGGGCAAGGATGTCTTCCGCCTCTACGACACCTACGGGTTCCCGCTCGACCTGACGCTCGACCTGGCCCGGGAACAGGGGCTCGCGGTCGATGTCGCCGGCTTCGAGGAGGCGCTCGCCGTCCAGCGCCAGACCTCCCGGGGCAGCGCGGCCGACGCGTTCAAAGATGTTGCTCGCAATCGAGCGGAGCTTAACGTCTCGCTCAGCAGAACGCCGACCGAGTTTGTCGGCTACACCGAGACAGGGGCGGAGGGCACGATCGTCGCGCTGCTCGGTCCCGAGGGTGTGCTCGACGAGGCGGAGGCGGGACAGGCGATCGAGGTCATCCTCGACCGGACGCCGTTTTACGCCGAGTCGGGCGGTCAGATCGGCGACTCGGGCACGATCCGGACCGAGACGGGCGTGATCGACATCGATGACACCCATCGGCCGGTCGCCGGGGTCCACGTCCACCGGGGCACGGTGGCCGAAGGGTTCGTCCGTGTCGGCGAGTCAGCCGTGACCGAGATCGACGGGGGACGCCGGTCGGCCATCCGCCGCAACCACACGGCGACCCACCTGCTCCACCGGGCCCTGCGGATCGTCCTTGGCGAGGAGACCCGGCAGGCGGGCTCTTTGGTGGCGCCGGATCGGCTCCGGTTCGACTTCACGAGCCTCGATGCGGTCGCCGCCGATGACCTGCGGCGGGTCGTCGAGATCGTCAACCACCAGATCCTGGTGGACACGCCGGTCGGCACCGAGGTCAAGCCCTACGCCCAGGCGGTCGCCGACGGCGCCATGGCGCTCTTCGGCGAGAAATACGGCGACACCGTGCGGGTCGTCGGCATCGGCGACTTCTCGCGCGAGCTGTGCGGCGGCACCCATGTCGGCCGGATCGGCGAGATCGGACCGGTCCTCGTCGTCTCCGAGGGGAGCGTGGCGGCGGGCGTCCGTCGGATCGAGGCAATCACCGGTGCCGCGGCGATCGAGCGGATGCTCCAGCAACAGCGGCTGCTGGACGATGCCGGGCGGGCCGTCCGCGGAGCCTGGTCCGACGTACCGATGGCCATCGAGGCGATCCAAGAGCGGGTTCGGGGGCTGGAGCGCGAGGTCGAGCGGTTGCGCGGCGAGGTCGCCGGTTCCCGTGCCGGTGGTCTCCTGGAAACGGCGGTCGAGATCGGCGGGGTGACGGTGCTGGCGGCGCGGGTGGAGACGGACGGCAAGGACGGGCTGCGCCAACTGGGCGACCGGCTGCGGGAACGGGTCGGCTCCGGTGTCGTCGTGCTCGGCACCATCCTCGATGGCAAGCCCAGCCTGCTCGCGATGGTGACCCCGGATGTGGTTGCGAAAGGGGTCAAGGCGGGCGACATCGTGCGCGAGGCCGCGACGATCGTCGAGGGACGCGGCGGCGGCCGCCCCGACCGGGCCGAGGCGGGCGGCAAAAATCCGGCCCGGCTCGACGACGCGCTCGCCGCGGTCCCGGCAATCGTTGGCCGCAGCGCCGAACGGGGGTAGGCCGCCGTGGACGACGGTTCAACGGCGGCCTGCTCACAACGGCGGCGGTCGGAGCCAGCACCGGACCACGACCAGATAAGGTCGGCGCTCTTTCAGGGGCATCGAAACCGAGTCGGGGATAGATCGTGGTGACCGACCGACCCGTACCCGCGGTCGTTGCCGACGCCGCCGATTCGCTCGACGACCTCCTCGATCGCTTGGGCGCCGTCGGGCGGACCGGGGTCCCGGTCGACCTCGTGGTGCCACGGGGCAGCAGTCTCCTGCTGACGGCGTCGGAGTTCCGGCGCCTGCGCGATGCGGTTGATCGCGATCGACTGGGGGTGACGCTCCGCAGCGATGATCCCCTGCGGGGCCAGTTGGCAGGGTTGCTGGGCGTGGCCTCCGGTCCGATCCCGCCGCACGTCCAGGGCGTGCTTGCACAGCGGGCAGCCGAGGCGGCGGCTGAGGTCGAGGATGATGGTCGCGGGGCGACCCAGATTCCCACGGCGATGCCGAGTGCCCGCCCCGTCTCCGATCCGGAGGGCTCACCGCGCAACCCGGGAACAACGCCGGGTAGTTCTGCCCTTCCCGGGTCCAACCCGAACCGCGCCCCGGGGCCGATGCCTCCTGGGACCGCGTCCGCCCGCCCTGGTGGCGCGTCCGAGGAGCGGCGGAGAATGATCGAGGATCAGGTCTCCCCCGGATCGCGTCCCCGGATCGAGGCAGGCCCCGGTTCGTCCCCCGTTCCGCGGCCCGATTCCAGCGGCGACCCACCCCTGGGCGCTGTGGGAGATCCGGCCGATCGGGAGGCAGGCGCGATCGACGGCCGCTGGCCAGGGCCTCCGGAACCGACGCCAAGGCTGGCGGCCGGGCACCGGAAGCGTTTTCTGGACGGACGTATCAGCCGGACTCCATCGCCTCCGGAAAGCAGGGGTGTCCGGGCTGAGATTGCTCCGATCTCGCCGGTCGGTCCGGCGATTGCCACGGAATCCCTCCCGGTCGACATGCCGAACGGTGCTCATCCGGTTTCTCCCCATGCGTCATTCAGCGAGGTCGTGGCCCGCCGCCAGAAAACGGCGACGGGGCGACGGTTGGTGATCGCGGCAGCGGTGGTCGTCGTCCTGGGGCTGGTGGTGGCGGTGGGCGCACTCCTAATGCCCAGGGCGACGGTGGCCGTGACGCTCGAGCGGATCCCCTTCCGGGCCGAGGTCGTCTACGACATCGGGGTCGACCCAACGGCGGAGGCCGGCGTTATCCCGGTGCCGGCGGAAGCGGTGACGGTCGATGTCGCGGTCGAGCGGACGATTCCCACGACCGGGCGGCGACTCGAACCGGACGGGGTGGCGGCCGCTCCGGTGCGTTTTGCCAACCCGAACGCCGAACCGGTGACGGTACCGTCGGACACGCGGCTGGGCTCGCTCGATGGGCCGGAGTTCGAGCTCATCGAGCCCGTGGAGGTTCCGGCCGCCGATCCGGCAACCGGCGCGGCGGGACAGGCGGAGGGGCAGGCCCGCTCGGTCGAGCCCGGCGCCATCGGCAACGTCGGGGTTGGCGAGATCGGCGGCCGGTTGGAGAGCGGCGTCTACTACAGCAACCGGGAGGGCGCTGCGGAAGGTGGCACGGATCGCGAGGTGCCAGTCGTCGCCGAGGCCGACCTCGCCGCGCTCTCCGAAACCACCGACGCGGCCATCGCCGAGGCTGCCCTGGCCGAGGTGGCGGGCGAGACAACCGACGGACGCCAACCCCTGCCCGACACGCTGGCCGTGGTCACGAAAGACGCTGCCCCCAGTGCCGGGGAGGGAGACGCGGTCGACGCGCTGTCGGTCTCGGCGACCGCAACGGTGAGCGTCCTGGTCTACGATCCCGACGAGCTCGCCTCCGCGATCGGCGGGCGCCTGCCTGAGGTGGCCACGGTGCCGGAAGGCCGAGTCCTCGACCCCGAGACGGTCCGGTTCGGAAGCCCGGTCCTGGCCTCGGCAGCGGCCGACGGGGCCCGCCTTCGAGTTCCGGTCGAGGGCGACGCGATCCTCCCGTTCGGCCCCTCGGAACGGCGTGCCCTGGCGGAACGGCTCGCAACCGTCGATGCGCCCACCGGGGAGACGTTGCTCGGCTCGATCCCCGGGGTCGAGGCGTGGCAGATCGACTACTCGCCGGACTGGTTGCCGCCGCGGATGCCGGGCGACCCGGACCGGATCGAGATTGAGGTCGTCGGGTGAGCCGGCTCGGGCGGCGGGCGATGGCCCTCGATGTCGGCGAGAAGCGCATCGGGGTGGCGATCAGCGACGAGGGGGGGACGATCGGGTCGCCCCTGACGATCATCGATCGGGGCAAGAAGGGTCCCGGCATCGCAGATGTTGTCCGGCTGGCCCGAGAATGGGAGGTGGATGTCCTGGTCGTCGGCCTGCCGACCGGGATGTCCGGTCGGGAAGGGCCTCAAGCGATCGAGACCCGGGCCTACGGCGATCTCCTCGGCGAGGCGCTCGGGGCCGACCTCCCGCTCGTGTTCTGGGATGAACGCCTGACCAGCGCAATCGCCGACCGCGTCCTGCGGGAGCGCGGCGCCGGGCGGGACGAGCGACGGGGACAGCGCGATGCGATCGCGGCGGCGGTGATCCTCCAGGGGTACCTCGACTCGCGACGCTGAGCCGGCCGCCGGGCGAGTCGCTATACTCCGCGCGGCGCCGGCCTCAGCGGCGTCCCGAGCCGGCGGGCATGCCGCGACCGCGGGCGCTCCGTCCCGCCGGTCGTGCAGGACGGGGATGATGAAGAAGCTGGTCGTCACCGTGATCCAGAACGAAGTCGCCGACGCCGTGGTCGACGCGCTGCTGGAGGCCGAGTACCGGGCAACCCGACTCGCGAGTACCGGTGGCTTTCTGCGCCGAGGCAACACCACGTTGCTGATCGGGGCGGACGAGGATCAGGTCGACCAGGTGTTGGACCTCGTTCGCCAGCACGCCCGCTCGGGCGTTGCTCCGGCCGATGCGGGCGACAATGCGATGGCCGCTGCGGCGACCGTGTTCGTCCTGGACCTGGAAGAGTACCAGCGACTCTAGTCGGACGGCGCTCCCCACACGACCGGGTCAGTCGCAGAGAACGAACGTCTCGCTCGTATCGGTGTGGTACTCGAGGATCGTGCCGGCCGCGTCGAGTAGGACCCGGTAGCCGGGCGTGATCACCTGAGCGTAGACGCCATCGGCCTCGGGGCAACCGAGGGCGCTCGTTGGCCACTCCTCTTCGGTCGCCTCGACGATTTCGACGTCGTCGGGGTCGATCCCGGCACGGTCCGCCGCGTCGGCGATGACCGCGGCGAACACGTTTCGGGCAACTTCCACCGGTTCCACCGGCCCCTCGCCGTTGTTCTCCGCCGGTCCGTCGGTGCTGGTGTATCCGGCGAGGATTGCCACCACCTCCTCACGCGTCAGCGGCTGGTCGATCGGCTCCGGGAACGGCGATTCGGCGGCGGCGAGGGCGAGAAAGCCGGCATGGCGGGCCTCGACGCTGTGGATGCCGATCGCCGTGGTGCTGGGCCCGGGGTCGGACAAGAGCGGGAGCGCCCCGGCGTAGGCGGCGACCACCGTATCCGCGATGCCCGCCGCGACGCGCAGAAAGTCGGCGGCGTCGGCGTAGCCGAAGGCGTACGCGATCGGCTCCACCGGCGTTCCGCCGGCGTCCGCGACCGCCTGGACCAGGGCGGCCACGTGCGCCTGCTCCTGGTCCAAGACCTCCTCAAGGTCGATGCGGATGTTGCGGCCCGCTCCGGCGTCCCGCCAGTCCGCGGCGTCGAATTCCAGCAAGGCCCCGTCGATCAGGGCGACTTCCAAGTGTTCGATCGCGAGTAGGTTGTTGAGAGTCGCGACATCGTCGCCAGTCTCGACTTGTGCGGCGTGGGTACCGCCGGACCGGGGAACGGCAAGCGCCGCCGACACCGCAACGCCGAGGCCGATGAAACGCCGGCGGGAGCCGGAGCGAAGCGAACGATCGATTCTGGAGGGGGATGTAGCTGGGCGCATCCGAGAGGTCTCCTGGTGTTGTGCCGGTCTCCATAGCCGGGAGCGCAGTGGGGTTGTCGCGGCCCGACGAAATCCTGCGCCAACCGCCGTTGCGGCGCATAGTCTCGCGGAGAATACCCGCCCAAGCCGCCGCTAGACCTGAGGCCGGGTCAGCATCCAACCACCATCGACGTAGTAAGAGGCGCCAGTGCAGTAGCTGCCCAGGTCGCTCGCGAGGTAGAGCACCATGCCGGCGATGTCCTCCGGCACCCCTGCCCGGCGCGCTGGGATCTGGGCTTCGGCCTCGGCACGGTAGGCCGGATCCTCGAGGGCGCGGCCGTTCATCGGGGTCAGGATCATGCCCGGAGCGACGGCGTTGACCGTGATCCCTTGAGGAGCCAGTTCCAGCGCCATCGTGCGGGTCAGGTTGCGAAGCGCCGCCTTGCTGGAGTTGTACGGACCACCGCCACGGACATTGCAGGCCTCTTCGTGGACGCTGGTGATGTTGATGATCCGGCCGCGGTGTCCGCGATTGAGCATTCGGCGGGCGGCTTCTGCGGCGCAGTAGAAGGCGCCATCGAGGTTTGCTGCCAGGAGATCCTGCCATTCCTCCGGGGAGACCTCGTGCAGCGGCTTGGCGGGGCCGGACTGGCCGGCGTTGTTGACGAGGATGTCGAGCGGACCCAGATCCCGGTCGACAGCCTCGAAGAGCCCACCGACGGCGACCGGGTCGGCCACATCCGCCTGCACAGCCAGGGCCGTGCCTCCGGTGGCCTCGATCGCGGCGCAGACCTCGGCGGCGCCGTCTGCGTCGGTTCGGTAGTTAACGGCCACGTGCGCCCCGGCCGCGCCGAAGGCCTCGGCGATGCCGCGACCGATACCCTTGCTGCCGCCGGTCACGAGCACGGTCGTACCGGTGAAATCGAACTGGACGCTTCCCACCGTCGCCTCCCCGTTCCCACCCCGCCGATCGGCGGTCGATCAATCCCCGGAACGACGGAGCCATCATCGCCGAGGAGGCGAGCACCCGCTGGTTGCCCCAGTCAGTCGGCCGTGCCAGGGGCTTCAACCGCGACCGGTCTGGGCTCGGGGGCGACCACGGAGCGAGCCCGCGGATTCTGGACCAGGAGGGCGATCCCGACCCCGAAGAGGCAGGCTGCGGCACCGATCAGGAACGTGTCGCGCAAGCCGTCGACGAACGCCTGCTGGGCGGCTCCGAGGATGACCGGCAGGCTGACCAGGAGCTCCGGTTGGAGGGAATCGACGGCCGCCGGGATGTCCGGGAAGCTGCTGTCGCGGACGAGCCCGCCGATCGCGTCCCGCGTCGTGTCCCGCAGTCCGTCCACCGTCGCCAGCCGATCGAGCGCGTGGTTGCCGAGCTGCGTCTGGAGGACGGAACCGAGGACGGCGATCCCCAGCACCTGGCCGATGTTGCGCGTCGTGTTCAGGATGCCGGAGGCGGAGCCCGAGATGCGAGGCGGCACTTGGGCCATGGCGGCGGCCGTCATCGGGGCGAAGGTCATCCCCATCCCGGTGCCGGTCACGACGAGGGCGGGCAGGAGTGCCTGCCAGGTGGTCGCGACGCTGATTCGACTGGTGATGAAGAGGATCCCGAGAGTCATCAGGGTGAGCCCGGTGACGAGGATCCAGCGGGCCCCGATGCGGTCGGTGAGGCGGCCGGAGATCGGGGCCATGATCATCATCATGACCGACATCGGGGTCATCGTCAGCCCCGCCTGCAAGGGGGAGAAGCCGAGCGCCCCCTGGAGGAAGAGCGTCATCGGGAAGAAGATGCCGAGCATCCCGAAGGAGACGGCCAGACTGATCACGTTACCCGCCCAGAAGTTGCGAATCCGGAACAGGTCGAGCTTCATCATCGGGTCCGGAGTGCGCGATTCCCACCAGACGAACGCGACCAGCAGGACGGACCCGAGGCCGATTAGCCCGAGGATCAGCGGGCTCGTCCAGCCCATGATGTTGCCCTCGATGGCGGCGTAGACGATGGCGAAGATGCCCGTTCCGGAGAGCAGCACCCCGCCCCAGTCGACCCGGCCAGACGCGAGCGGGTCCTTGCTCTCGGGGACGATCGCGAGCGTGGCGACGATCGCGGCGATGCCGATCGGCAGGTTGATGAGGAAGATCCACTCCCAGGCATAGTTGGTCACGATTGCGCCGCCGACGATCGGGCCGACGATGGCACCGAGCGACACGACCGACCCCCAAAGTCCCATCGCCGCGCCGCGCTTCTCCGGCGGGAAGACGACGCTGATGAGCGACAGCGTCTGCGGCATCATCAGGGCGCCGCCCATCCCCTGGAGCACCCGTGCCAGGATGAGGGCTTGGGCGCCCGAGAGACCGACGAGGCCGCCGAGCCAACCGGAAGCGCCGCATAGGGCGGACGCGGCGGTGAAGATCGCCATGCCCGCCACGAACAGCTTCTTTCGGCCGAAGACATCACCCAGGCGGCCGAAGGAGAGGAGCAGCACGGCGTAGGTCAGGATGTAGCTGTCGAGAATCCACTGGATCTCGGTCAGGCTCGCGTCGAGACCGGTCTTGATCTTCTGCTGGGCGACGTTGACGATGGTGGTGTCGAGGAGGAGCATGAAGATAGCGCCGCAGAGGACGATCAGGATCAGCCACGGGTTCCGTCCGTCGCCCGCCGTAGGCGCTGCCGGGCCGACTTGACCGGCGTCCGCCGGGACCGATCGAGTTCGCGGTTCGGAGGGGAGCGGCGCGTCAGACATGGGCTCGTCCTTCCGGGTTTTGGATTCGCTCACGGTCGGTCCGGAGCCTTGATTTCGGTGTGGACGGACGTCGATCCCTCGGACGGGGGCGGGTCGTCCGGCGCTTGGTGCGTGGCCGACCCGGCGGCACAACCGGACCCCGCAGGGCCGCCGAGCGCTTCGAGCAACGCCTCGAGCCCGCGGACGAGCACCGGACGGTGCTCCGGGGGGAGGGCGCCGAGGGCGACCGCGACCTGGCGGCACCGCTCCGCCTTCAGCCCCACGGCGAACCGTTTGCCCGCGTCCGACGGGGCAACGAGGACCCGCCGCCGGTCGGCCGGATCCTCGCCTCGGTGGACGAACCCGGAGTCCGCCAGCCGGTCGACAATCTCGGAGGCGGCAGGCATCGAAACATCGAGCGCGGCGGCAATCTGCCCGACCGGCGTCGGCCCCCAGAGCCCGACCTTGAGGAGCACCTTAGCCTGGCCCACGGTGAGTCCCCACGCTTGGGCATGTTCGGCCGTCGAGGCGTGGAGCCGCTGGCCGATCCTGGGGATCAACAGGGTGACTGCCTCGATCAATGGTCCGTCATCGTGGAGCGAAGGAGGTGCTTCGGTCGCCGAATAGTTCATGAGCCGAAGAATACGGCGCCGAACTTGTCGGCGCAAGGGAGAGCCGCGTGAGCGGCGAGGGACCACCAACCTTACCTAGTTCGGGAACTCGTCACGACTCCGCGGCACGGATTCGGCGGGCTCGTGCGTTGAGAATCCTGACGGGGAACAGGGAGGCAAACCCGCATCGCCCCCAAATCGGGAATGTCCGGAGGAAGGTCCAACATGAAGCGGTGGTTGACGACGACGTTCGCGGTGACCTTGACGATGAGCGGGGTCGTGCCGGCGATCGGGCAGACGCTCGATGAAACGGCGCTGCGCGGCGAGAACATCCGGCTGCGCGAGGAACCCGCCGACGACGCACCAGAGTTGGCGGTGCTGCAGGGTGGCGAGGAGGTTGAGGTCACCGGCGAACCGGTCCTCGTCGACGACCACGCCTGGTGGCCCATCGTGGTCGTCGCCACTGAAGAGGTGGGTTGGGTCCGGTGGGAGTTCCTCGACGGCGCCTCCCCGGTGGCAGAGCCCGCGCCTACCGAAGAACCGGTGGATCTCGAGCCGGTCGAAGATCCGGTCGAGGAAGAACGCCCGCGGCGCGCCGCCGAAGAAGATGTCGAAGAGCCGGCGGAGGACGTACCGGTCGCCGATGGCGATGGCGGTGGCGGTGGCGGAGGCGGTGGCGGTGGCGGTGGCGGCGGCGGCGGCGGGGGGCGCCAACGAGGTCAGGAGACGGCTGATCAGGAAGAGGAGCCAGGCGGCGGTGGCGGTGGCGGCGGGGGTGGCGGCGGAGGCGGCGGTCGGGCCCAAGACGATGTCGCCGTCGAGGCAACGCCCGAGCCCGAGCCAACGGTCGTGGCTGACCCGACGGCTACACCCGAACCGACAGCTACACCCGAACCGACGGTGGAGCCGGAGGAGACGCCGGCTGCAGACGAAAATCAGGACGAGGCAGCCGGCGAGGGGACGGAAGACGACCCGATTCCGCAGGGCTCGACCGGCGCCTTCGGAGATTGGGAGATCCGGGTGACCCAGTTTCGACGGAACGCGACCGACGAAGTCGGCGAGCAAGCCGATCGCGGCGAACAGTATGCGATCGTCGAGATCGAGCTGGCGAACGTAGGAGATCGCCGTGGCAACGTCGGCGACCTGCTGTTTGCCACGCTCGGGGAGTCCGGCGCGCCGTCCGAGGCGGGCAACTGCGGCGAGGCGGCGGATGCCCTCGATCTCGAGGAGCAGATCCCGGCGGGGGAGGAGCGTACGGGCAACCTCTGCTTCCTCGTTGCCGAGGAGGACGCCGCCTCCCTCGCTCTCCGCCTCACCGAGCCGATCGCGCCGGATGAGGCGCCGGTCTGGTTTGCGCTGCGGGACGCATAGAGCGGTCGTCGAGTGGTTCAACCGGATAGCCGTCAGACCGTCCTCTCATCAGACGGGCAGCAGCCCCTCGGCCTTGAACAGCTCGGCGTTGAGGATGCTGGCGCCGGCGGCGCCGCGGATCGTGTTGTGGCCGAGGACCACGAACTTGTAGCCAAGGAGCGGGCAGGGACGGAGCCGGCCGACGACGCTCGCCATCCCCCGCTCCGTGTCGCGGTCGAGGATCGGTTGTGGCCGGTTCTCCTCGGGGCGGACGACGATCGGACGGTCCGGCGCGCTCGGCAGCCCCAACTCCTGGGGGCGTCCCTTGAAGGCGGCAAGGACCGCCGCCACCTCCTCGATCGCCGGCGTCGATCCCAGCCGGACGCTCGCGCACTCGGTGTGTCCGTCGCGAACGGGCACGCGGTTGCAGTGGGCCGTCATCACGATCGGCGCCGGCGTGAAGGCGTCGCTGTCGAGGCGGCCGAGCATCTTCAGCGTCTCCTCCGTCATCTTTTCCTCTTCGGTCGAGATGAAGGGGATCACGTTGTCGACGATGTCGAGCGAGGCCACGCCCGGGTAGCCAGCACCCGAAACGGCCTGGAGCGTCGTCACCGCGACCGCCTCCAGCCCGAAGGCGTCCTGGAGCGGTTTTAGCGCGAGAACGAGGTGCATCGCCGAGCAGTTGGAGTTGGCAGCGATGAACCCGTTCCAACCGCGGTTCCGCCGCTGCGACTCGATGACCTTGGCATGGCTCGGGTTGACCTCGGCCAGCAGGAGCGGCACGTCGGGGTCCATCCGGTGGGTGCTGGTGTTGGTGAAGAGGGCCCGGCCCTGGCGGGCCATCCGCTGCTCGATCTCGCCGGCCACCTCACTTGGCAACGCCGAGAAGACGATCGGGCTCTGGAGGTCGGCGTCGTAGTCGAGCACCGGCAGCGCCGCCGCAGCTTCCGGCAGGTCGGAGCTGAGGCGCCACGGGGCTGCGGCCTGGTACGACTTGCCGGCCGAACGGTCGGAGGCGACGAGCTCCGCGACCCGGAACCAGGGGTGGTCGGCCAGGAGCTGGATGAACCGTTGACCGACGCTCCCCGTAGCCCCCAGGATGGCGACCGGGATGCGCTCGTCGCGCGCGTGGTGGAGCACGAAAACCTCCCTTTCCCGATGCGGGCCAGTGCTCTGGCGGGGTCACGTCTGCGGTGCGGTCGGGGTACCGTTGTCCGACCGTCTGCTAACCGACCCGCATGCTCTCGGCGAGCAGGTCCCCCCGCCGCGGCCGCCGGCCCTTGCCAACAATCGATTCCGGCTTGATCAATGCCCCATGGAGTGCCTTAACTGCTTGGTCGGCCTGGGTGGCGGGCACGGCGGCGGTCAGGGCGACGTTGGAATGGTGCAGGCTCGACGAAAGAACCGCCACCCCGGAGCGATGGAGCACGTCCAGCATCCGAGCCAAGGCGCTCGACTGGGCGGACGCGCCGTGACCAACCGCGGCGACGAGCGCGACACCCTCCTCGCACCGCACATCCGCTTCGACGTCGTGGTCGATGAGCGCGTCGTTGAGCAGGCCGGTCACGGTTTCACAGCCTCCGCGGGCGCCAGCGTCGACGAGATAGGTCATCCTCCGCCGCGACGATGCCTGGGAGACCGCCGCGATCTCGATCCGCTGGACGTGGAGCGCGGCGAAGACCTGAGCCGAAACGCCGGCGAGGTCTTCAAGTTCCGGCACGTCGATCGTTAGCACCAACAGCTGCTTGAGGACCGTGACCGCCTTGACGCGGTCGCCCGATGCCTCACGGGTGACGAGGGTTCCTGGCTCGTCTGGGGCGAAGGTCGAGAGGATCCGAACCGGGATGCCCCGGGCGACCGCCGGCCGGATGGTGCGGGGGTGAAGCACCTTCGCCCCGAAATGGGCCAGTTCCTGCGCTTCGTCGTAGCTGATGTGGGGCACCACCCGGGCATCGGGCACCAGGCGGGGGTCGGCGGTGAGCACGCCGGGCACGTCGGTCCAGATCTGGACTTCGGTTGCGTCGAGCGCGGCGCCGAGCAGCGTCGCCGAGTAGTCGGAGCCGCCGCGGCCGAGCGTGGTGGTCGAGCCGTCCGGGGCGCCGCCGATGAAGCCGGTGAGCACCACGGTGACCCCCGCCCGGAGCTCCGGCAGGAGGGCGGCTGCCTGGTCGCGGGTGCGCTCCCGGTGCGGCCTGGCGTTGCCGTGGCGGTCGTCGGTGGCGATGACCCGGTCGGCCCAGGCGTGGACGGCCGGCGTCCCACTGGAGCGGAGCGTTGCCGCCATCAAGACGCTCATCGCCTTTTCGCCGGTGGCGACGATCGCGTCCGACTTGGCGGCATCGCAGACGGCGGCGGCGGCGACCTCATCGAGCCGCTCGTCGAGGGCGGCATGGAGCTGGTCGAGCACCGCACCTGCTGCCAGCCGCTCCCGCTCCTTGGCGATTCCCGAGAGGACATCGGCGTGGCGGGCGCGGACGCTCACCACCGCCGCCCGCCGCCCCGCGTCGTCGCCATTGGCGCTGGCCGAGGCAGCCGCCAGCAGGAGGTTGGTGACCCCCGAGGCGGCCGAGACGACGACGGCCCGGGGGAGAGGCTGGGCATCGACGATCTCGGCGGCCTGGTGGACCCGTTCCGCGTCGCCGACCGAGGTGCCGCCGAACTTCATCACGATCATCGTCCGCCGCTCCCGCCGTTGGCGTTCCGAATTCGGGCCTCGCCCGATCCTGTCGCAAACACGAAAAAGCGGGACGCTGTCCGCGCCCGCCTGCCGATCCGTCCTGGGTTTGGTTGCGACCGTCAGTCGCGTCCCCCCGGACCGGCAGGCACGGTAATCGTGGCGGTCTCGGTAATCGAGATCGCCACGGCACCGGTACCGGTCATGGATCGGGACGCGAAGGTGTTCATGCCGCGACCATAGCAGGGGAGAGCGGTTCGCGCAAGTCCGATCGCGGCGAGCCGGGCGGCGCTTCCGACCGGGCAGGACGACCGGGTCGAAACCGACGAGGATGAACGGACGTTAGTATGGGGTGGAAGGACGGGGTAGGGGCGAGGTGCGTTCGCCGCCCGAACCGAGTATTGTTGGTCGTGCGCGATGTCCGGACGGTTCGGGATGACCGCCTGGACAGGTGCGAACGAAGGGGGTTGGGATGAAGCGATCGTTGGCCATGGCGTTCGCCGCGGTGGTCGGGCTTGGCGTTGCGGTCGCACCGGTGGCGGCTCAGGACCAGTTGGTGATCACCGCCGACGGGGCCTCGGGCAACGTCGCCGGCAGCGGCTCGCGGGAGAACCAGGACGGCGGCACGATCATCTTCGGCGACATCACCAGCGACGGGGAGACGACGATCATCACCGCCGCCGTGCCGGCGGCCCCGGCGCCCCCACCCGCCCCCGAACCGGCTCCCGCCCCTGCCGCCGAACCGGCTCCCGCTCCATCCGAAGGCGCTCCACCGGCCGCCGAATCGGATCGGGCGGTGCCCACGGCGACCGACGCCGACGCCGACAACTACCCGGACGCCTCCGAGGCGGGGGCCGGTCTCGATGCCGCAAACCCCGACACCGACGCGGACGGGCTGGCGGACGGCGACGAGATCAACATCTACAGCACCGACCCGACAATCTTCGACACCGACGGCGACGGCCTCGGCGATGGCGAGGAAGAGTTCGCCACCGGCACCGACCCGACCGACCCGAGCGACGGCAACGCGGTCGCCTCCGAGCAAGCGGTGGCGAGTTCCGAGCCGACCGCCCGCACTCCCTCGTCGACCGCGCCAGCATCCGCTGGCTGCGCCGACTACGCCGACTGGTACGCGGCGCAGAACGCCTACGAGGCGGCCGGCGGGACGGCTGCCAGCGGGGCGATCGTCGAGAGCCTCGACCCGGACCGCGACGGCATCGCCTGCGAATCGATGATGGAGGCCTGATCCCTCGGGATTCCTCCGACAGAACGTGGCATCGAGGGCGGGGGCTTTGGTCCCCGCCCTCGTCGCGTCTCGTCGGGAACCCGGCGCCGCGGTCACCCGTCGGCTGTAGCGTCGCCAATTGAGGGAGGATCAACCGCTCGGAGGCGGTTCGCGCGTGGTGCCGGGGGCGGGACTCGAACCCGCACGACCTTGCGGCCACCAGCTCCTAAGGCTGGCGCGTCTGCCGTTTCGCCACCCCGGCTCGGTTCGGCCCAAGTGTAGCCGGACGGAGGCAGGACGCGGAGAGGCGGGACGGCGTCTCCGGGCAAGGTCACGCGGCTCGGCTAAGATGCCCTGGGTGGACCGCTTTCTTGTCGTTGGAGGTGTACCGGTGGTCGATGTCGAGCGGGGTGCTCTGACCCACCGCCCGTTTGGACGGGCCGGATTTTCGGTGCCGCCGGTCTCGATCGGGTGTGCCCCGCTCGGCGATATGCCGGAGGCCTTCGCCTACGGCGTCACCGAGGAGGACGCGCTCGCCACCGTCCGCGCCGCGCTCGACAGCCCGATCCCGTACATCGACACCGCCGCCCTCTACGGCGATGGCGAGAGCGAGCGGCGGATCGGCCTCGTCCTGCGGGAACGCGGCGGACTCCCGGCGGACGCTCTCCTCCAAACCAAGCAAGGGCGCGATCCGCGGGACAACGACTACTCCGGAGAGACGGTCAAACGACGGATGGAGCGGTCGCTGGAGCTCCTCGGGCTCAACCGGGTCGAGATCGTCTACCTGCACGATCCCGAGTGGACGACGTTCGAGGCCGCGATGGCGCCAGGAGGACCGGTCGACGTTCTGCGGGGATTCAAGGAGCAGTGCGTGATCGGGCATCTCGGGGTCGCCGGCGGGCCGATTCCGGTCGAGATGCAGTACGTCGAGACGGGGCTGTTCGACGCGGTGATCACCCACAACCGTTACACCTTGCTCAACCGATCGGCCGATCCGCTCTTGTCGCTGGCGCACGAGCAGGGTCTCGCGGTGCTGAACGCCGCGCCCTACGGCAGCGGTCTTCTGGCGAAAGGTCCTGATGCCTATCCTCGCTATGCCTACCAGCAGGCCTCGACCGAGATGGTCGAGCGCGTCCGCCGGCTGGCGGCGATCTGCGAGCGGCATGGGGTGCCGCTGCCGGCGGTGGCGCTTCAGTTCTCGACCCGCGATCCCCGAATCTGCAACACCATCGTCGGCATGAGCAAGCCGGAGCGGCTGCGGCAGACGGTCGAGTACCTCACCACCCCCATCCCGGAGGCTCTTTGGGAGGACCTGGCCGAGGTGCCGTTCGACGCCGATGACCCGGAGGTGAACCGCTACCGCCGTTAGTCGAGGAGTCGAGGAGTCGAGTTGGGGTCCGCTCCCTGGTCTTTTCGTCTCCACGCCTCCACGCCTCCGGGTCTTCACGTCTCCCATCCGGAGAGGTCCAGGAACGTCTCGCCATCGTCCAGCGCCACGGCGATGTGGCGAACGAGCGCTTGGGCGGCGTCGCCGTCGGGGCATTCGGCGAGCACGACTTCCTGCTCCCAGGCGGTGCCGACGACGCGGATCCGCGGGTCGAGCTTGGAGAGCTGCTGGTAGCCGACCACCGAGAGCGCCGACAGGTTGACGAGGGTCGGCCAGTGCGTCTTCGTCAGAACCCACATGGACGGTCTCCTCCCGACGAGGCACGCAGCACGACGCGGCCGGACGGTGCCGGGGCAGATCGAGCGCCGCGAGGACCTTCGACTCGTGGCACGTCTCCGAACGTGCCGGCGACCAACATCCCGCGTCCGGGGCGGCGATGGTATCGCGGCGTCGCTTCGCGAGGGGGAGATCCCCGCCCTCGGTACGGTGCTATCCTCGTCGCTCGCTGAGGTTACAAGCGGAGGACGGGGGCATGCGGTCCAGCGCGTCGGTGGTCATCGTCGGGGCGGGAATCGTCGGTTGCACCACGGCCTGGCACTTGGCTCGCCTCGGCTGGCGCGAGATCGTCGTGGTCGAGCAGGGCCCGTTTCCTCAGTCCGGTGGATCGAGCTCGCACGCCCCGGGCATCGTGTTCCAGACCTCGTCGTCGAAGACGTTGACTGGGTTCGCCCGGGAAACGATCGGTCACCTCTCGTCGCTGGACCTGGACGGCGAGCCCTGCTGGTACGGCACGGGGAGCCTGGAGGTGGCCGAGACGCCGGAGCGGTGGTCGGACCTCCACCGCAAGCTGGGCTGGGCGCGGGCCTGGGGTGTGGAGGATGCGGCGCTGCTCTCGCCGGCGGAGACCGTGGCCAGAATGCCCTTCGTCGACCCGGCGGCGATCCTCGGCGCCTACCGGGTGCCGAGCGACGGGGTCGCCAAGGCCGTCCGCGCCAACGAGGCGATGATCCGGCAGGCGGGAGCCGCGGTCGAGCTCCTCTCCCGCACGCCCGTCGTCGGGATCGAGGCGGCGGCCGGCCGGGTCACCGGGGTGCGTACCCCGACCGGCACGATCGCGACCGATCGGGTCCTCGTCTGCGCCGGCATCTGGGGACCGCGGATCGGCGAGATGGCCGGAGTGCCGATCCCGTTGGCGCCGGTCGAGCACCAGTTCCTCTGGACGGCGCCGATGTCCGAGTTCGCCGGGGAGACGCGGGAGATCGCCTGGCCGGTGCTCCGCCACCAGGACCGCGACCTCTACATGCGCCACCGCCGGAACCACTTTGCGGTCGGCTCCTACGCGCACGACCCGAAGCTGGTCGAACCCGCCGCGATCCGGCGCCACGGCGAGCCCGACGACGCGCCGGCGAGCAACCCGTTCGACGCAGCGGGGTTCGCCCCGGCCTGGGAGGACGCGCTCCGGCTCCTGCCGTTCCTGCGGTCGGCCAGACCGGGCGAGGCCTTCAACGGGATGTTCGCGTTCACCCCAGACGGGATGCCGCTCCTCGGCGAAAGCCAGCACCTGCGAGGGTTCTGGACGGCCGAGGCGATTTGGATCACCCATTCGGCGGGGGCGGCCAAGGCGGTCGCGGAGTGGATGACGCACGGCCGGGCCGAGGTTGACCTCCGCGAGTGCGACCTCAACCGCTTCGAGCCGCACGCGACGACGGCGGCCTACGTCCGGGAGCGGGGCGCCCAGCAGTATCGCGAGGTCTACGACGTCCTCCACCCCCTGCAACCGTTGGAGCGGCCGCGGCCGCTGCGGCTCTCCCCCTTCGCCGAGGCGCAGAAAGAGCTCGGCGCCGTCTGCTTCGAGGGCCGGGGTTGGGAGCAACCGCGCTGGTACGAGGCGAACGGACCATTGCTCGACCAGGTCCGGCTTGCCTCGAGGGACGGCTGGTCCGGCCGCTTCTGGTCGCCGATCGCGACCGCCGAGCACCTGGCGACCCGTGACCACGTCGCCCTCTTCGACATGACGCAGCTGCCGAAGATCGAGGTCAGCGGTCCCGACGCCGCGTCGTTTTTGGAGCGGATGGCGAGCGCCAAGGTGGCGCGGCCGGTCGGGGCCGTCACCTACGCCCTCCTTCTGGACGAGCGCGGCACCGTCCGCTCCGACGTGACCGTGGCCCGGTTGGGGGAGGACCGTTTCCAGATCGGCGCCAACGGACCGCTCGACCTGGCGTGGTTGCGCCGTCACCTGCGGGAGAGCGGCGTCCAGGTGCGGGATGTGACGGGCGCGCTCTGCTGCCTCGGGTTGTGGGGACCGAAGGCGCGGGAGGTGATCGAGCGGGTTTCCGCCGACGACTGGTCGAGCACTGGGTTCCCCTACTACTCGGCGCGGCGGCGGACGGTCGGCGAGGTGCCGGTGACCGCCCTGCGCGTCTCGTACGTCGGCGAGCTGGGCTGGGAGCTTTACTGCTCGCCGGAGTACGGCTTGCGGCTTTGGCGGCTGCTCTGGGAGGCTGGGCAAACAGATGGGATGATCGCCGCCGGGCGGGCGGCCTTCGACACGCTTCGCCTGGAAAAGGGCTACCGCCTCTGGGGCACCGATGTCTACTCGGAGCACACGCCGGAGGCCGCCGGGCTCGGGTTCGCGGTGAAGCCCGCCAAGGCCGAGTTCATCGGCCGGGATGCGGTGATGGCCGCCGCCGAGACGCCTCCCGCCAGCCGTCTCTGCTGCCTCACGCTTGACGATCCGGACTGCGTGGCGATGGGGAAGGAGCCGATCTGGGCGGGGGACCGGGTGGTCGGCTACGTCACCAGCGGAGGCTTCGGCCCGAGCGTTGGCAAGAGCATCGCCTACGGCTGGCTGACAAGCGAGCTCGCAATGCCGGGAACGCCTGTCGACATCGAATTGTTCGGTGTCCGCCACCCCGCCTGCGTCGCGGTCGAACCGCTCTTCGACCCCACGGGTTCCAGGATGCGCTCGTAGCTGGAGACGCGGGCGAACGCTCGTCTTGGTCTGCTCGTCTCCTCGTCTTCACGTCTCCTCGTCACCGTCCGGCTCCCAGACGCAGGAGTCGAGGTCGACTCGGTACTCCTCGAGGAACGGGATGCCCTCCGCCAGAAGGAGGCTGCGCATCACGTCGGGGTGGCCGAAGTGCCAACCGCCAGATAGGAAGCCGAGCCGGTTGACCACCCGGTGGCACGGCAGCGCCTCGTCGTCGACGGCGGCCATCAACGCCCAGCCGACCATCCGCGCCGATCGCGCTTCGCCGAGAGAGCGGGCGATTCGGCCGTACGTCGTGACGCGGCCGCGGGGGATGCGGGCGACGATTGGGTAGACACGAGCGGCAAAGTCGGCAGAAGCGGGCATGGCGAGAGGGTAGGACGACGGGACCGGGAAGTCGAGGAACGCGTTCCCCTCGATCTCGGATCGGCAGGGAGTGCAACGGGTCACGCTGATTCCGGGCGGCCGTATTCGGCCGTTCAGCCGCTCGTGACCCTGACATCGTCGCCCGGTGCGAGCAGGGTGTCGTCCCATCGCCGGCGCGCTACGGGCGCGCCGTTGACCGCGACGGACGTGGCGCTCTCGCGGCCGAGGTCGGCGAGGAGATCGGTGACGGCGGTTTCGGGCGGCAGGGGATGGGCGACCCCGTCGACGAGGATCACCGGAGCGACCGAAGCCGCGGGTGTGGAAGCAAACCATGCCGCCGGCAGGATGGTCTGCACGGCGGCAACCGCTGATGCGAGCAGCGACGGAGTCGTCTCAGGTCCGGACCGGAGGACGATGCCTTCGAACCCGAGGCCAACGAGACCGGGCCCCTCGTTCCCGGTCTCGAGATCCGTAACGCTGGACGAGGCAAGCACCGGCACCCAAGCCGCTTCAACGATGGCGCGGAGAGCCTGGGGCTCGGTCGCTGCCTCCTCGACCACCAGGACATCGGCGCCGGCGGCCGCGGCCGCCGCGGCCGGGGAGCCGACGACCCGACCGAGGAGGCGTCCAGGACCGAGGGTCCGCCGCGCCTCGGCTGTCGAGACCCCCCTCTCGGCCAGCAGTACCCCGACGTCAACGGCGGCGGCCAGTGCCGGCGAGTTCTCGACGAGGATGTGGAGCACGGGGCGAGGATCGGGCTGGAGCCGGGAGATTGCCCGTCTCGCCAAGTCCGGATCGGCGGCCGCGTCGAGCTCGACGAGCAAGGCGTCGGCTCCCGCGGCAACGAGCGCTTGCACCCACGACGTTCCCTCCCACTCGGTCCAACCGGCGGGAAGGGCAACAGTTAGCCTCGGGAGGACGAGGTCCGTCGCCGGGTCGGGCGGCGCACCCGGCGGCATTACCTGCCAGGCCCGGAGCGCTCGGCCAGCCCGCTGGCAACCGCGGCCGCAAGATCGGCGGTCGCGACCGCGACGTCGGCCGCGCCGAGAATGGCCGAGATGACGGCGACGCCTTCAACACCGGTGGCGACCACCTCGGCCGCGTTTGCGACGGTGATCCCACCGATCCCAACCGTAGGGAGCCGGGCGATCTCGACTTGGCGGCGCAGCCCGGCGATGCCGATGGGAGGCTGGGCGTCCGATTTCGAGCCCGTCGGGAAGACCGGGCCGAGGCCGACGTAGTCGGCGCCGAGCTGGGCTGCGGCCGCCACGTCGTCCAGCGTCTTGGGCGAGAAGCCGATCACGAACCCGGCCGGCGCCAGCCCGCGGGCGACATCGACCGGGAGGTCGCTGGCGCCCAGGTGGACGCCGTCGGCGCCGGCCGCGAGGGCGATGTCGAGACGGTCGTTGACGACGAAGAGCGCGCCGTACTGGTTGCAGAGGAACTTGAGCTGGATTGCTCGCCGATGCAGGTCGTAGCCGCCGAGGTTCTTGGCCCGCAACTGGACCA
>CADCWF010000222.1 GCA_902806345.1 uncultured Thermomicrobiales bacterium | reverse complement strand
ACGCCGTCGGCGACCGCGGGTCGGGATCAGTAGAAGACCGACCGCGCCCGGTGGCGGGGGTGCGCCTTGTACTCGGGTGCCTGGCCGCGGTTCCAGAGCAGGAAGTCCAGCCGAGCGGAGGTCGTCGGGTTCCCTTGCCGGGTCAACTCGGCCACGACCAACTCGGCCGCGTGGAGGGCGACGGCGCGGATCTCGACCTCCTCCTGGGAACCGGCCGGGAGGAGGTCGCCGCCCTCGATCCGGGCCAGCAGGGCGGGGTCGTAGCCGAGGATGCCGTCCAGCCGCAGGACGTGGGGCACCAGGTTGTCGGCGAAGATCGTCAGCCGGTCGAGGTCGGCGAAGCGGCCAAAGCCCCGGCCGGCAAAGGCGAGCGCCAGGTCGGCCGTGGCGAGTTGAGCGCGCTTCAGGAGCGGGATCTCCGACTCGCCGTGGACGGCCACGTCGCGGAACAGCTCCATCCCCAGCAGCAGACGCGCCAGCCGTTCCGCCGACCCGTCCGCCTCGCGGACCGGGCCGGTCCAGTCGCCTCCCCAGCCGTCGTCCAGCCAGCGGCCGAGGTCGTTCAGGGCGCGGGCGAACAGGGCCATCAGGCCGGCGACCGGTCCGCCCGGCTCCTGGCCGAACAGCGTCGCGCATGCGTCCGGGGAGAGGGTCCGCAGCTCCGCCGCCGACCACGCCCCGCCTTCCCGAAAGCGCGCCGTCAACGACGAGGCGACCGTGAAGTAGCCGGACATGCCGGGGCGCTTCCGCAGCTGCGGGAACCAGCCGGAGCCGAAGTTGATCGAATCGAGCGAGAGCACGTAGGCGACCATCGCGGCCGGATCGCCGAGGAAGTGGTGGCTGCGGTCGTAGGCCGGCTCCGGCAGGCCGGCGAAGGTGAGCGAGGCAGCGTAGGCCGGGATCGCCGCGATGTCGACGGCGACGAAGCGGGACCGCCGCGCCACCGCCGCGCATCCGGCGCGTACCGCCGCGAAGATGCTCGTCTCTCCGGAGATCACGAGATTGCCTCCGCGGCAGTCACGAGACGGCCTCGGCGGCGGTCACGAGGCCGGCACCGCGACGATCGGCGGCGGGATCCGGCGCAGGGCGCGAACCGGGGAACGGAACAGCCAGAGCGCCGCGAGCAGCAGGCCGGTGACGCCGACGACCAGGGCGGCTCGGGCGCCGTAGGCGTCGCCGACGTAGCCGCCGAGCAGGGCACCGAGGATCTGGGCGCCGACCTCGCTGACCCGGACCGTCGCGTTGACCCGGCCGAGCAGGGCGTCGGGTACCATCCCTTGGCGCAGGCTGACCTGGTTGATCTCGTAGACGGTGTAGGCGGGGTCGCTGACGAACTGCTGGGCGACCAGGAGGGCAACCGCCACCGGTCCGGCCGCCGTCGCCAGCGGCACCAGGGCCTGGCCGATCGCGGCGACCACGAAGCACGCAACCATCACCGGGCCGATCGGGAAGCGGGCGAGCCGCCCCGCGGCCAGGGCGCCGACCAGCGAGGCGACGCCGCCGAGCCCGAAGATCAGCCCGAGGACGCCCGGCGAGAACCCGAGCACCCGGCTGACGTAGACGAGGTAGGCAGCGCTGCCGACGCCGAACGAGAAGGCGAGCCCGGCGTTGCTGCCGACCAACGCCCGCAGCGCGCCGTCCCGCCAGATCAGGCGCATCCCGTCGGCAATCTCGGAGCGAAGGGACGGCCGCGCGTCCGAGGTCCCCGCAAGGTCCCATGTTTGCGGCTCCGGCGTCCGGATACCACCGACGAAGATCGCCGAGGCGACGAACGTCACGGCGTCGACGGCGATCGCGACCGGGGCCGTCAGGAGCTGGACGAGCCAGCCGCCCATGCCGAAGGAGGCCGCCTCCGCGACCGAGGCGGCGGCGGTCAGCTTGCTGTTGCCCTCGACCAGTTCGTCGCGGCGGACGAGGGTCGGCAGGTAGGACTGGTAGGCGACGTCGAAGGCCACGTTGAGGACGCTGATGGCGGCGGCGACCGCGATCAGCAGCGGCAGCGAGAGGGCGCCGAGGAGGGCCGCGAGCGGCACCAGGAGCAGGATCGCGGCGCGTCCGAGGTCGGCCCCGATCATCACCGGGCGGCGACGGCGGCGGTCGATCCAGGCGCCGGCGCCGAGGCCAATGACGAACCCCGGGAGCAACTCGGCGATGCTCAACCAGCCCACCTGCGATGGCGTCGCGCCGAGGGCGAGGATGGCGGCGAAGGGGAGGGCGGTCCGGGTGATGAGGGAGCCGAAGACGGAGACGGTGGAGGCGGACCAGAGGCGGACGAAGTCGGGATGCGTCCAGAGGCCGGTCAGGCGCATGGCAGGGAGCTAGTGGGAAAATCCTGCCCGGAGTCGATGAGGGGGGAACACAGGGAAGCCCCGACGAACCGCACCGCCGAACTCCAACCCTGTCGGACGGCTTTCCCGTACGTCGCCCCGCAACGCGTACGGTTCCCCCGAACGACCCGGAAACCGGCCCGGTCCCGAGCGAAGCCCCGCAGCAACGCTCGCCGTTTCCGATCCCGGTGGGCTGGGGCCCGGAGCCGCAAGCTCCTCGGGACTCCCTGTACGCACACTCTATACGTACACCCTTCCCCTGTCAAGGGGTCTGCCGCGATCGGTTTTTCTGGAGGTGGCCGGCGGAGTATAGCCGATCCCTCAGCCAAGCTCCCGGGTGCGAGGGCGGGCGGGACCGGAAGGCGACCGGCCAAGGTTACACCGCCGGTCCTCACCGTCGCTCGCTCCGTCGGTTCGCGGCCCGCTCTCTTGGGAAAGTGGGGGCCGGCCTGACCGCCAGAACCCCGTGGGTGGCAACCTGGGGCGCCCCTTCGACGCTCACCAGTCAGTTTCCGGCCGCGGCGGCTGGTTCCCGACCGCCGGGTGACCGAGCCGATCGATCTCATCCAGCAGGGGCGCCAGTGCTCCCGCGTCGGAGAGGGTCGTGGTGATCGTTGTCACCGTCTGCATCGTCTCCACCACTCGGAGGTCCAGCCCGGCCGCCCGGGCCGTCCGCGACCGGTCGGTGACCACCGCGGTGATCTCCGCCCGAAAGCGGCCGCCGGCATCGACCACCACCAGGACGGCCCGATCCGAGCGTTCCCGACGGGCCGCGATGCTGCCGCCCACGCCGAGCCGGGCGTCGGTGGCGTCGAAATCGTAGCCCCGGTGCCGGAGCATCCCGGCGAAGGCGTCCGGCTCCCAGACGAACCGCTCGCTCACGGCGACACCGCCTGGCCGCGCCCGAAATCGTCGGCGAAGACCCGACCGATCCGCTCCAGGGCGCCCGGTTCCTCCACGATCAGCCCGAGCTCGCGGTTCTGGTCGAGCGAGGTCGCGGTCATGTTCTGGCTGCCGACAAAGGCGCGCTCGCCGTCGACCAGGAACAGCTTGGCGTGGATGTAGGGCGAGCCAACGAGGCGGACCGCCACCCCGGCCGCGGCCAACTGCCGCAGCTCGACCAGTTGCCGCTCCTCCCCCGGCGACATGACGAGCCGGACGTCGACGCCGCGCGCCGCGGCTTCGGCCAGCGCCGCCACGAACTCCGGGTCGCGGACCACCTCGGCGTAGACATCCAGGCTGCGCTCGGCACCGCCGATCAGGGCGAGCAGTTGCGACCGGGCGTTCGTCGGGCTGACCACGAGGGGGCCGGGCGGGGGCTCGCCGGCGCGCTCCCAGTCGGCGGCGAAGATGGCCGCCGCCTGGGCGACGTCGGCCGGGCGGGTGGTGACGACGTTCAGCTCCCGGTTCTGGTCGAAGGCCGACTCCGTCAGGTTCTGGTTCATGACGACCGCCACGGCACGGTCGACGACGACCGTCTTGACGTGGCTGAAGCGGAAGGCGGGGTTGCCCCAGCGGGCGTCCACCCCGGCCCGGCGGAGCCGCTCGAAGATCTCGACGTGGTTGCCGGCGCCGCCGAAGGGGTGCTCCTCCAGGAGGACGCGAACGGGGACGCCGCGGGCGACCGCCGCCTCCAGCGCCGCGATCGTCGCGTCGTCGCTCAGGAGGTAGACCGCGACGTCGACCGAGGCGCGGGCGGCGGCGATCTCCTCCAGCAGCGGCGCCCGGCCGTCCTCCGGCTGGACGAAGACCCCGACGACCGGGGCACCCCGAGCCGCCACCGTCGGCTGGAGGGGGACCGCCGGGCTGCCTCGGAAGCGCGGCGCGACCGCCAACCCCGCGGCGGCCAGCAGGGCCAGCCCAACCAGGATGACCGCGAGCCAGGCCGGGCGGACACCGGGCCCTGTTGCGTTGGGAGCGGAGACCGCTTCCGCGTTGGGGGCCGAGGGTGGGGGTGTTGCCGACGGTGGCGGTTCGGTGGCGGCTGACACGGAGGCGCTGCCTCGATCGCGGATGCTCGGGTTGCGGCGGCTCGGACGTCCGCGCCGGGCGCCTTCGTCCGCACCAGCCTACCGCGAGACCGACGCCGAGCAAGGGGGCGAACACGGAGCCGCCGATGCCGCCCCAGGCGGCAAGGCTCGACCACGCGCCCGATGCCGTGGTGGCCTATCCGGCGATGCCCGCCCGCTCACGCCAGGCGCGGACCTCGGCCGCGTGCTCGCCGTAGTGCTCCTCCGTGTCGACCGCCATCCGGGCCAGCATCGGCACCAGGAGTTCCGGGGTCTGCGGCGCCGCCGCGATGAACGCCAGCATCTCGGCATGCGCCGCCTCCATCTCCCGCCGCAGCTCGGTCGGCGAGCGGCCGGCGGCGGCTTCGGCCTCGCGCTCGTTCATCGCCTGCCAGTCGATCTCGGCGAACGGCGCACCCGCCAGCACCGTGCGGCCCCGCTCGATGGCGTAGCGGTCCCAGAAGGCGACGTGGCCGTAGAGATCCTTCACCGACCAGTCGCCGCACACCCCGGCCTCCTCCAGCCGTTCGGGCGGGATTCCCGCGATCGCGGCTAGCCAACCCTCCCAACTCGCCCGGAGCCGCTCCTGTGCGGCTCCGGCGGCTTCGGGGGAGAGGTCAGCCGGTTCTCCGCGGGTCGACGGTTCGGCCATCGTTCGCCTCGGTCCGTAGTGTGTGCGGCGTCTTCAGCGGGGCGCAGAACAGTTGCGCGCGCTGCCTGTCCGTCATCCCGAGCGGAGCCGAGGGATCTCGTGCGGGACGCCGAGACGGCGGGATCCGTCGGCTCCGCTCGGGATGACGAAGGGGACAGCTCTTCCGCAAACCGCTGTAGGCCTCGATTGTCGCACCCGTCGCGCCTGCCTCATTCCAACTCCGGGCGATCGATGGGAGGCCGGGCCGCCGGTCCGCCCGTCACCCCGAGGCGAAGCCGAAGGATCTCCCTCCGCCTCCTGCCATCGCCGCAGGAACGACGATCCCGGGCCGGGCGCTGCATTCGCTCCGCTCGGGACAATGGGCGGCGACGAGCGAGCCAATCGCCCGGCCGACGGATCGACCGTGGCAGCCGGCAGACCGTTCCGAAGCGGGCCGGGACAAGCCAGGGCGGGGTAGGATGCGCCCACTCGGAACTGGGCGGATGGAGGGAGGGTCACCGATGGAGGGCACGGCCAGCAGCGGCGGCAACGGGATGGCGCGGACCCGCGCCTTTTTGGCGGGGATCGGGCTGCCGGAGGGCGACCTCCACCACCTTCCGGACTCGCCGCTCCGGTTCCCGGACGGAGGCCAGTGGCGGGTCGAGATCCCCTCGGTCGAGGGGCCGGCGGCGCTGCGGGCCGTCTTCGAGGAGGCGGACCGTCTCGGCGTGCCGGTCCACCGCGTCAGTCAGGGCAGCGGCGTCATGCTGTTGACGGACGCCGAGCTGGACGAGATGCGGGAGATCGCGGCGCCGCGCGGGATCGAGATCAGCCTCTTCGTCGGCCCCCGCGCCGGCTGGGACACCGGGGCGATGGCCTACTCGCCGGCCGGGCGGATCGTCGGCCCGAAGGTGCGCGGCGCCGACCAGCTCGTGCAGGCGGTCGAGGAGGTCCACCGTGCCTGCGCCCACGGCATCGAGAGCGTGCTGGTGACCGACGACGGGCTGCTGTCGGTGCTGGGGGAGATGCGGACGGCGGGCGAACTCCCGGCCGGGCTGATCCTGAAGGGTTCCGTCATGCTCGGCTCGGCCAACCCGGCCTCGATCCGGCTCCTGGAGCGGCTCGGGCTGACGACCTTCAACGCGCCGACCGACCTCTCGCTGGCCCAGCTCGCCGCGATCCGCGCCGCGACGACGATGCCGCTCGACATCTACGTCGAGTCGCCGGACGACATCGGCGGCTTCATCCGCCACTACGAGATCGCCGAGCTCGTCCGGGTCTGCGCCCCGGTCTACCTGAAGTTTGGCCTCCGCAACGCGCCGAACATCTACCCCTCCGGCAGCCACCTCGAGGCGACGGCGGTGTCCCTGACCCGGGAGCGCCTCCGCCGGGCCAGAATCGGACTCGATCTGCTCGCCCGGTTGGCGCCGGCGGCGGTCATGTCGCCGCTGCCGGCCCCGGCGACGGTCGCGGCAGGGTAGGGGGGGAGAGTCGATGCCCTCGGTCCTGGACTCCGACCCTCACCCCCGGCCCCTCTCCCGATGCGCGGGAGAGGGGAGAACTGCGACACGGCCTTGCAGTCCAGGCCTGCCGCGGGGGGTCGGACCGGGTAGGCAGGACCGGGGCTAGGTGCCCTGCTCGATCACGTGGTCCGGCTTGATGACCAGGATCACGCGCTGCTCGGCCGCGTTCCGGAACGGGTAGCTGTCCTGGCCGAGGTACTTCTTGGCCATCGCGTCGATGTGGGCGTCGGCGCCCTCAATCCGCTGCTCGACCACCCGGCCGCGGACGAGCGCGTAGCGCCAGTCGTTGCCCTTGTCGACGACGCTGACCGAGACGCGCGGGTCGCGCTCGATGTTCTCGGTCTTGACCCGGCCGGCGGCGGTGTTGATCAGGACGGTGCTGCCGTCCGCGTCGACGTCGACCCAGACCGGGGTGGTCTGCGGATCGCCGTCGGCCATCAGCGTCGTGAAGTGCGCCAGTTGCGGCTCCTGCAGCAGCGTCACCGCTCCCGGCGAGAGCTTGTCGGCCTTGGGCATGTGCTCCGTCCTCCTCCGCCTCGTTCGCGCCGGCGTGAGCCGGCGGCGGTCCAATCGAGCGTCCGCGATGGCCGTCCACCACGGGCTTACCAGACATTATGCGCCTACCCTAGCGATGTTGCCCGGATTGCCCGTAACCGCCACCACCGATCCGTCGGATCCGTCTCTTCGGCCTGGGCGCCGGAGGTCAGAACCACCTGCGGACCCGTCCCTTGTAGGCGGGGTAGGCATCCGGAAACAGCCGCGTCAGGTACGCCTCCTCCCGCTCGACGACGCCCTTCTGGACGACCGCCACCGCCGCCGGCAGCAAGGCCAGGATCCAGCCGGCGTTGGCCAGGAGACCGATGCCGGCGCCGAGTAGCCCCATCGCGACGTAGATCGGGTTGCGGCTGAACCCGTAGGGCCCACTCTCGACGATCGCCGACGTCTGTTCGTAGGGGTCGACGTTGGTGCCCGCTCCCTGCAGCGCCCTGACCGCCGCCAGCCCGAGGCCGATCCCGGCCGCCGCCAGGACCGCTCCCAGGGGTTTGCCAACGGCCGGCGGCAGAATCGGCAGCGGGCGTGCCCGATTGAGCAGCAAGCCGATCCCGACGGCCGCGCCGAAGACGAGCGGCGGCGGGGCGATCACCCCAGCGGTGTCGGGTCGAAGGTCGGACATCGCGCAATCCTCCGGTCGTCGGCGGAACCTCGGTCCGACGGCTCGGGCCTGCGCCGCCGTATTGGCTGGCAGTGGCCCGGATCGTGCCGAGTATGACCGCTCGATGCCGGGGCCGGCAGGGTGCACCCGGCACCCGATCGAGGAGGACACAGCATGGACGAGACGCGGATCGAGGAGACGGTCGACGAAGCGCGGCCGACGCGGCGGCTCCTGCTTCGGACGGGGCTGGGGCTGGCCGCCGCTGGCTTGACGCTGACTGGGCTGGCCGCCTGCGGCGGCGGCGAGGGCGGCGAGGGCGGCGAGGGCGAGGAGGAGGAAGAGGAGGACGATTAGGACGGGATCGGGGTACGAACCTGGCTTCTCCACGACGGCCCCTCCCGGTTCTTGGGAGGGGCCGTATCGCTGCGGACATCGGCTCGGTCCCGACCCAACCCGGACGGGACTGGGCTCGACGGGCGAAGGGTTCTCGGCAGAGGGGGGCACGAGCCGTCTCAACCACTGATCCATGATCGAGGGAGGCGGAGATCTCCCCGCCGCGAAACCGCGCTGGTTCTAACGCAATCCGGTTCAGACCGAAACGGCCGCGAAGGTCCGGGCTGGTGCGACCGTCCGCCCCGTCGCCGCCGATTCGGCCGCCGCCTCCAGGATCGCCAGGACGTGGATCGCGTGGTCGACGCTCGCGATCGGGGCCGTGCCCGTGCGGACGCACTCGACGAGGTGCTCGACGCCGAGGATGTGGTCGGGGCCTCCGGCCCGCTCGTGCGGCACCGGCTCGCTCCGCCACCCGTCCTCGGGCGAAAACACCTCGACCGGCGCCGAGACGTCGAGCAGATCGAGCGCGATGGTGCCTCCGAGGCCGAAGATCTCGAGCTGCGGGGCACGGCTGGCCTGGGCGACGTTGTTGGCGGTCACCGACGCCAGGCGCTCGCCGCCGAGATCGAGCAGGAGGTGCCAGTTGTCCGCCACCTCGATCGGGATCCGCCGCCCGGCGTAGGGGCCGTCTCCGATCGTGAACTCCTCCCGCGCCCGCGCCGCCATCGCCGAGACCCGCTCCACGGGGCCGAGCAGCCCGGTCAGGGCATGCAGCGGGTAGACCCCCATGTCCGCCAGCGAGCCGCCGCCGACGGCGAAGAACTGGCTGGGGTCGGACGGGTAGCCGGCCCACGGCGGCACCCCGCCGTAGCCCCGGCCGAGCGCGGCGTGGACGGGCCCGATCGCCCCGTCCGCGAGCAGGCGCCGGGCATGGACGACCTGCGGAAAGAGGAGCACCGACGGGGCGCAGACGAGCACCAGCCCCCGCCGCGCCGCCTCGTCGCGGATGGCCTCGGCCTCGCCCACGCTGCCGGCGGCCGGCTTCTCGCTGTAGACGTGCTTCCCCGCCCGGAGGATGGCGAGCGTCGTCTCGGCGTGGGCCTGGATCGGCGTCAGGTTGACGACGGCGTCGATCTCCTCGCTCGCCAGCATCCGCGCCGCGTCCGTGTACCAGGCGGGGATGCCGAAGCGGGCGGCGACCTCCCGCGCCCGCGCCTCGCCCCTGCCGCAGACCGCGACCAGCTCGGCCCGATCCGCGATCCGGTGGAACTCCGGCAGGTAGTCGCGCTGGGCGACATCGCCAGGGCCGAGCAGGGCCAGCTTCAATCGAGCCATCGTTCCTCCTCGGTCGAACCGACCACGCACGACTCAGTGTCTTGTCGGTGATGAAGCGCCGTACCCAAGCTCGGCGGCGCGGCCCGTGAGCCCAGCTCCAAGGCACGAGCCAGGACCATGCAGAACCCTGCTCCCGCAGGTCGCGATCGGGCAGATCCCCAAGTTCGGCCCCTCGGGACCGGACCAAGGATCACGGCCGCTCGCGCCCCGACCTCAGCCCGGTGGCTTTAGCCCCGGGCTCGGCTGCCCGGCCGCAGCACCCTGGTCGACAACGAGGTCCTTGGCACCCCATCAGTGGATCGGCAGCGTGAACCGACTCTCCAGCGCCTGCGTCTGCCCCGTCTCGGCCGCCAGGTAACCCTTCTCAATGATCTCGACGACGTGGGCCGCGTGCTCCCCGGAGGCGACCGGCGGGGCGCCCGTCCGGATGCACTCGACCGCGTGCATGATGTCGGCGTAGACGTGCGGCTCCGGGATCGCTGCGTGGGTGGCGTCGACGTGGGGGAGCCAGCCGACCGGGGCGTAGGCGTCGTCGCCGAGCGGCGTCAGCAAGGCCGGGTCGACCTCGCCGCCCCCGAGGTCGACGTGCAGCTTCGAGGGGTGCCCGGAGAGCATCTCGATCTCCAGCGTCTCGACCGCGCCGCCCGTGCCGTAGATGCCCAGCGTGCCCCACCCCATCAGCTTCCCGGTCCGGCTGGCATGGCCGCCGGCCATCGCGAAGCGGGCGCCGCCGAAGTCGAGCAGCAGCACCGAGTTGTCGTCGACTTCCAGCGAGATCGCTTTGTCGCGCCATCGGCGCTCGGGGACGCGGATACCCGACATCGCCGTCACCTTCTCTGCCGGGCCGAGGACGCCGGTCAGGGTGTGGAGGACGTAGACGGTCACGTCGCGCAGGGGGCCTCCATCAGCGCGGTAGTACCAGGAGGGGTCGACCGCGGTCAGCACGTCCTCGCCCTGCCGGGTCGGCTCGTTGTGGTACCAGCCGCCGGTGTCGCCCCACGCCCAGTAGACGTCGCCGAGGGCGCCGTCGTCGACGAGCCGCTTCATGGCGGCGTTGGCGGCATTCAGCATCTGGCCGGGCGCGGCGACCAGGGTCAGGCCGCGCTCCCGGGCGGTCTCGACCATCTCCCGGGCCTCGGCGTAGGCCGTCGCCATCGTCTTCTGGACGTAGACGTGCTTGCCAGCCCGGAGCGCCGCCATCGTGTACTCGTGGTGGAACCGGATCGGGGTGATCACCAGGACCAACTCGACATCGTCGCGGGCGATCAGGTCGGCGGCGTTGTCGTAGTGGTGGGGGACGCCGTACTTGGCCGCCGTCTCCCGGGCGCGCTCGCCGACCACGTCGCAGACCGCGACGAGGTCCACCCGCTCCTTCGCGTCCGCCAGCGCCAACTGCGGCAGGATGCCGATCAGCGAGAGGCTGCCGCAGCCGATCAACCCGACCCCGACCTTGCGGCTCATGCGTGGTGTCCCTCCCTCAGCTTGCCGATCCGCCAACTGCACTGTCCCGCGGCTCCGCCGCGCGCTTTCCCCCTCTCCCGCCCATCGGGAGAGGGGAGTCTGCCTTACCCCTTCAGCCCCGTCGTCGCGATGCCGCGCAGGAAGTAGCGCTGGGTGAAGAGGAAGACCACGATCAGCGGCAGGGTCGTCAGGAACGAGCCGACCATGATCGAGGCCCACTCGGCGGTGCGCTGGGAGCGGAAGGCGTACAGGCCGAGGCTGAGCGGGAATTGGGCCCGGTCCTGGAGGTAGATCAGCGGCTGGAAGAACTCGTGCCAGGTGTAGAGCAGGCTGAAGACGGCGACGACCATCAGCGCCGGCCGCACCAGCGGCAGCATGATCTGGAAGAAGATCCGGTACTCGCCGGCGCCGTCGATGCGGGCGGCGTCGGAGAGATCGCCGGGGATGTTGAGGAAGAACTGGCGCATCATGAAGATGAAGAAGGCGTTGCCGAAGAACGCGGGCAGGATCAGCGGCACGTAGCCGCCGGTCAGCTTCAGCTGGGCGAAGAGGACGTAGGTCGGGATGAAGGTGACGATCGGCGGGATCATCAGGGTCGCCAGGGTGATCGCGAAGAGGACGTCGCGGCCGGGGAACCGGAGGCGGGCGAAGCCGTAGCCGACGGCGGCGCAGGAGAGGACGGTGCCGAGCGTGACGCCGCCGGCGTAGAAGGCGCTGTTGCCGAGCAGCCGGAAGTAGGGGAAGTACTGCGAGCCGATCGTCCGGCCGATGTTGTCCCAGACGACGGGGTCCGGCCACCACTGGAGCGGCCGGGCGAAGATTTGGCCGTTGCTCTTCAGACCCGACATCACCATCCAGTAGAAGGGCAGCAGGAAGACGGCGGCGACGCCGACGAGCAGGGCGTGGCGCGCCAGCGGCGCCAGCCAGTCCGGCCGGCGATGCCGGGTCACGGTGGCGGGGGCGACGCGCGCGGTCGCCTCGACCCGGCGCTCGGCGGCATGGGTCATCGCAGCCCCCCTTCGTAGTGGACCCAGCTTCGGGAGGTCTTGAAGATCAGGAGCGTCAGCAGGAGGACCGCGACGAAGAGGACGACCGAGAGCGCCGCGGCGTAGCCCATCGAGAAGTAGCGGAAGGCGTTGCGGTAGATCAGGACGACGAACATCAGCGTCGATTCCAGCGGCTCCCCGTTCTGGCCGCCGATGATCAGCGCCTGGGTGAAAACCTGGAACGAGTAGATGACCCCGATCACCAGATTGAAGAGGATGACCGGCGAGATGAGGGGGAGGACGACGTGGCGGAGCTTCTGCCAGCCGCCGGCGCCGTCGACCGCCGACGCATCGAGGAGGTCCTGCGGCACCTCCTTCAATCCGGCCAGGAAGGCGAGCGTCTCGACCCCCAGCGGCCAGATGCCGAGCAGGATCAGCGCCGGCTTCGACCAGGTCGGGTCGTTGAACCAGTCCGGCGCCCGCAGCCCGAGACCGCCGAGGACGGCGCTGATCGGGCCGCCCTGCGCCGAAAAGAGCAGGATGAAGACGATCGTGGCGGCGACCGGCGGCACCAGCGCCGGAAGGTAGAAGATCGTCCGGTAGAGGCCGATGCCGCGGACCCCCATGTTCAGCAGCAGCGCCAGGCCGAAGGCGACGACAAGCTTCAGCGGCACCGAGACCAGCGAGTAGGCGGCGCTGTTGCGGACCGCCGTCCAGAACGCCGGGTCCTCGAAGAACATCGTCCGGTAGTTGTCGAGGCCGGTCCAGCTCGGGGGCTGGACGATGTTGTAGTCGGTCAGCGAGAGGTAGAAGGTGGCGATCGTCGGATAGGCGGTGAAGACGAGCAGCCCGATCAACCACGGCAGGATGAAGACGAGCCCTGCCCGCGTCTCCTGCCGCCGCAACGGGCTAGGCGCCGGCCGGCGTTGGGCGATGGTCGCCATCGTCGCTGCTCCCGGTCGTGGGGACTGGGGGCCGGGTGCTAGGGAACGAGTTCGGCCCCAACTCCCAGCCCCCAGCCCCCAGCCCCTAGCCCCTAGCCGGCGAGGACCGACTCCAACTCGGCCTGGCAGTCCGCCTGGGCCGAGGCCAGCTCCTCCGCCGGCGGGGCCGCCTTGGTCAGGATCCGTTCGACCGCCTGCCGGAGGCGGTCGTTGGCGAAGCTCTGGATCGGGGAGTCCCACATCGGGGTGGCGATCTCGGCCTGGCTCGCCCAGAAGTCCATGATCTCCTGGGCGAACTCCTCGCCGCGGGAGTCGACGACGACCTGCGGCAGGACGTCGGGGGCGTCGGCGTTGGTCGGGATGTCGACGATGGCGCTGAACCACTTCTCGGCGCCGACCGCGCTCAGGTAGTCGAGGTAGCCGAAGGCGGCGTCGGGGTTGGCGGCGCCGGCCGGGATGGCCAGCCAGTTCGGCCAGTAGCCGGAGACGGGCGCCTCGCCCGACGGCCCGACCGGGAGGTTGCCGATGTTCCAGTTGGTGAAGACCGGCTCGACCTCGGCGGCGAAGTCGCCCATCACCCAGCTCCCCTGGAGGAGCATGGCCTGCCGCCCTTCCTGGAAGGCGGGCGGCAACCCCTCCTCGTTGACGTAGGCGCCCCAGGCGGCGGAGCTGCGGACGAGGCCGATGTCGCCCTTGTACTCCTCGTCGAGCCAGGAGACCCAGTACTCCATCATCTCGACGACGGGCTCGCTGTCGATCGTGTAGGTCTGGTTCTCGGCGTCGTAGAGCTGGCCGCCGTTGAGCGCCGCCCAGATCGGCAGCGTCTCGGAGTCCCAGCCGGCGTTGTTGGGGATGTAGCCGGCGCTGACGAGGCGGTCGCCGTCCCAGACCGTGAACTCCTTCGACATCCGGCGCAGGTCGTCCCACGTCTTCGGCAGGCTGGCGCGGTCGGTCGGGATGCCCTTCTCGGCGAGCAGGTCGGCGTTGTACCAGAGGCCGTAAAGCCCGGAGACGGCCGGCAGGCCGTATGTGGCCCCGCCGTACTGGCAGGATGCCAGCAGTCCGGCCGGCCACTTCTCGACCTGGGCGTGCTCCGAGGCGGCCATCAGCTCGTCGAGCGGGAGGAGGGCATCGCGGGCGCCGAGCGAGACCGGGGTGTCCCAGATGACCATCCCGTCGGGCGGGTTGCCGGCGGCGATGGCCGCCAGGATCGCCTGGATGTAGTCGTCCGCCTCGCCGGGGAGGCATTGCACCTCCTGGAAGGTGACGCCCTGGGCCGTCGCCTGGTAGTCGGCCGCGATCTCCTGGTGGATCTCGCAGAACTTGGGCGAGCCCGGCGGCACCCAGAAGCGGAGGGCCGCCCCCTCCTGGGCGGCGAGCACGGCGCCCGGGCGACGGCCGAGGCCCGTCGGCAGCCCGACCCCGCCGGCCAGCGCGGCGCCACCGGCGCCCAGCTTGAGCATCCGCCGCCGGTTCATCGCTTCCTGGAGCATCCGCTGTCGATCCATCATGGTGCGTCTCCTCTGACGCTCCGGCGCCGGGCCGCGGCCGTCGTCGTCGACGGCCGGGGCGGCGTCGGGCAGTGCCGATCGCTCGTCGTCCGAGTTTGGGTCCGGGTTCCGGTCCGAACCTGGGTCCGGGACTCTCCTTGCGCCGCGCTCACCTCCTGCCGACGGCCGCCAGGGGCCGCCGGTCCATGCCGCCGCCGCGATCCGCCGCGGTGCCCTCATCGACGGCGGCGAGCGCCGCCCCGATCCAGCCGGCGTCCAGGCCGAGCCGGGCCTGGAGGATCGGCAGCGACTGCGCCTCCGGGTTCCAGACGTGGCGGCGCGTCCCGGCGACCAAATGATCCCAGAACGGGCCGGGCGCCGAGCCGAGGCCGCCGCCGACCACGATCGCCGCCGGGTCGGCCACGTTGACCAGGAAGCCGACCGCGCTCCCGAGCGCCACCGCCGCCGTCTCGACAACCGCCACCGCCTCGGGCTCCCCCGCCGCCGCGGCGGCGACCACCTCCTCGGCCCCGTTCGCCGCCCGCCCGGTCAGCTCCGCGTGGCGGCGGACCAGGCCCGGCCCGGAGGCAAACTCCTCGAGCACGAACGGCTCGAGGCCGCCACAGTGCGGGCAGGGGACCGAGATGGGGCCGGTCGAGAGGACGAGGGCGGCGCCCCGTGCCCCAGGCCAGGGCCGCCCGTCGAGGACCAGGGTCGAGCTGATCCCGGTGCCGACCGAGACGTAGGCGAAGGAAGCAAACGGCTGTCCGGCACCAAACCGGGCCTCCGCCAACGCGGCCGCTCGGACATCGGCCTCGATCGTCGCCGGGGCGATCTCCCCGAGCCGCCCCACGACCGGAAGCGCCCGCCAGTCGAAGGCGTGGTCGCTGCCGATCCGGCCCTCCGGGTCGACCAGCTCGGGCACCCCGACGCCGACGGCGGCGACGGTCCGCCCCCGGGCGCGCGCTTCGTTGGCAAGATCGCCCGCCACCGCCTCGACATCGGCCAGGACCGCCGCACCACCGCGATCCGACCCGGTAGGCATCGTCCGTCGCCCCGTCGTCCGCCCGGTCTCGGGGTCGACCAATCCCGCGGCGATCTTGGTGCCGCCGACGTCGATCCCGATCGCCCAGCCGTGCTCGCCCATGCCGCTACGCCTCACCGGCCAGGTAGCGGGGCGCGACGCCGAAGTAGAGCTCGGCTGGCCGCTCGCCGAGGTTGTGGTACTGGTGGGGGGTCCCCTTCGGCACGTAGGCGCCGTCGCCGGGGCCGAGCTCGAACCAGCGCGGGGCGTCGCCACCGGTCCGCAGGTGGACGACGCCGCCGCGGACGTAGAGCCCCTCGTCACCGCCGTGCTCCTGCCAGTCGGTCCGCTGGCCCGACACCAACTCGATCCGGCCGGCCGTCAGGTGCTCGGTCGCGACGAGGAGTGCGACCGGGGCCGGCGCCTCGCGCCCCTCCAGCCGCCAGAGCAGGTCCTCCTCGCGGACCACCCGGATCGTCTCCGCCGCCCGCGCCGCGGCGCGCTCCATCGGCCAGCCGCCGAGGAGGTCGTCGCGGCCGTAGCGCGGCTCGGCGAGGTAGGGCTTCGTCTGGGCGTAGCGGCCGGATGTCCCCTGGGCCGGCGGCGGCGCGAAGAACTCCAGCACCCGCATCGGCTCGGCGCTGTGGTTCCAGGCGTGGTGCCAGGTGTCACGCCGGAAGAAGCAGGCCTCGCCCGGCCGCGCCCGCTGGACCTCGCCCGTCTCCGGGTTGGCCAGCATCAGTTCCCCGGAGAGGACGACGTAGACGACGTCGGCCGCGAAGATCGTCCGGAAGGCGTCCGAGTGGCGGAACGAGCCGCCGGCCGGCAGCCCGAAGACGAGCTGGTGGATCATCCCGCTCGAGACGTAGATCCAGTCGGCCACCAGCCCCGAGCCGTCGTCGCCCCAGAGGTGGCGGGTGACGCCGGCGAACGGGATCGCGGTCGGGCCGTCGAACGTCGGCCGCGGCGACGGCGCGTAGCCATTCCCAGAGGCGGTCGGCGGTGCGGTCTGCGGCTCGACGGCGGTCATTCGGCGCTCCCCGGTGCGTGGTCGCGCTCGGCGCCGGTGCCGAGCAGGTCGGCCCCCTCGAAGCGCGGCAGCGTGAACGTGCTCTCGATGTCGAGCGCCCGCCCGGTCCGGCCGGACTCCATCGACTTGGTCATGATCTCCAGCACGTGGAAGGCATGCTCCGGGGTGATGTGCGGCGGCGTCCCGGTCTCGACGCACTCGACCAGGTGGCGGATGCCGTCTGTCCACGGCCAGCCGCTGGTGTCCTCGAAGATCTGCCAGCAGCCGGCCTTGTTCTGCCAGAGCTCGTAGCCCTTGGGCGCCCAGTCGTCGCCGATCATCTGGATCGTGCCATCGCTGCCGTAGAGCTCGATCCCGGGGACGCGGTACTTCTGGATGGTGAAGCCGGTGGTGACGACGGCGTAGCGGGCGTCGCCGAAGTCGAGCAGGAGCTGGGCGTTGTCGTCCGTCTCGACCTTCGTCATCTCCCCGTCCACCACCCGCTCCGGGATGGCGACCCCGCTGAGGGCGACGATCCGCTTGGCCGGGCCGAGGAGGCCGGTCAGGGTCGTCACGTTGTAGACGCCGAGGTCGAACATCGGGCCGCCGCCCGGCTTGTAGAACCACTGGCCCCAGTCCGGCCCGGCCCAGCCGTAGAAGCCGCGGGCCGTGCGGACCGTGCCGACATCCCCCCGGTGGAGCCGCCGCCACATCGCCTGGTAGGTCGGGCTGAGGACGACATGGGGGGCGGGGAGGAGGAAGCCGGGGGAGCGGCCGGCCAGCTCGACCAGATGGGCCGCCTCCTCGACGGTCATCGCCATCGGCTTCTCGACCAGGACGTGCTTGCCGGCCTCCAGCGCGGCGCGGGCGAGGTGCCCGTGCTCCGGCATCGAGGTCAGGACCAGGACGAGGTCGATCGCCGGGTCGGCAAAGACCGCCTCGGGGTCGGTCGAGAAGCGGTCGATCGCGTAGCGCGCCGCGACCTCGGCCTTGCGGTCCGGGTCCACGTCGCAGAGGAGGCGGATGTCGACCCTCGGCCGCGGCACGTTCAGCCGGAGCAGGTGGGGGATGTACTTGCGCGACACGCTGCCGCACCCGATCACCCCGACCCCGATGGGAGCCCGATCTGCCACGCCGCGTCCCTCCTCCACCAGTCCATGTCCGGCCGGCCCCGTCGGGCGCGGACTCCGGATCCCGCCTACCGCATCACCAGGCTGACTTCGCGCTCCGTCGCCGCCGCCCCGTTCCCGGACGCTTCGCGCCGGCTGGCCAGCGCGAAGCGGACCCGGTCGGCGCGGTAGATCGCGGTGAACGCCTCGATCGGCCGCCCCCGCTCGGTCAGCGCCACGCCCTCGACCAGGAGCACCGGCGACCCGACCGGGACGCCGAGGAGCGGTGCGTCCCGGTCGCCCGCGGTCGTCGCCTCGACCGTCTGCCGGGCCTCGCCAAGGCGGTGGCCGTAGCGGCCTTCGAGCAGGTCGTAGAGCGACCGCCGCGCCAGGTCCTCGCCCTCCAGCCCGGGGCAGGCCGCCCGCGGCACCCAGCTCGTCTCGAGCAGCAGCGGCTCGCCCCCGACCGACCGCAGGCGGACGATCTCGACGGCGGGTTCCGCCGGATCGAGGTCGAGCCGGGCCGCGACCGGTGCCGGCGGCGGCGCGACCGCCTGGGACAGCACCCGCGTCGCCGCCGTGCCGCCGAGGCGGAGGGTCTCCTCGGTGAAGCCAAGCAGGTGGAGCGCGTCGTAGGTCAGTTTCGGCGCGGCAACGAAGGTGCCGACCCCGTGGCGGACGTCGAGGGCGCCGTCGCGGGCCAGCTCGGCCACCGCCTGGCGGGCGGTCATCCGGCTGATTCCGACCTTCTCGGCCAGCTCCCGCTCCGGCGGCAGCCGATCGCCGGGCGGCAACGCCCCGAGCCGGACCCGTTCCCGGATCGCCTCCGCCAGTTGGTGGTAGAGCGGCACCGGGCTCGCCTTGTTGAGGGCGAGGGCGGACCAGTCCATGCCGGCTAGTCCCCGGCCAGGACGGCCGCCGGCTCGCCGACCTTGGCCAGGACGAGGTCGCGGAAGCCGGCGATGTGCTGCTCGTTGGTGACGTAGAAGCCGCCATCCTTGTAGGCGCGGGAGCGCATCCCGAGCTGGGTCCGCTCGCAGACCTCCCAGTCCTGCTTGTTAGTGATGTCGAAGACCTCGACCGTGTCGGTCGGGTCGAAGCCGGGGCGGGCGATCTCCTCCGGGGTGAAGAGCCAGTCGCAGACGACGCTGCACGTTTCCGGCCCGGTCGGCAGCAGGCGGTGGAGGATGACGTGGTCCGGCAGGAGGTTGACGAAGAGGTTGGGCCAGAGGACGAAGCCGTAGTAGAGCCGCTCGTCGGTCGGCAGCAGCCCCGGCAGCGTCGCCCGGCCGCCGGCCCCGGACAGGGTGAAGCCGTCGATGTCGCCGGCGAAGGCGGTGCCCTGGCCGACGATCCCCTGGTAGCTGGTGCCGTTGCGGAACTCCGGGAGCAGCCGGGTCAGCTCCGGGTGGACCGGGGCGCAGTGGTAGCACTCCATGAAGTTCTCGACCACGAGCTTCCAGTTGGCGGCCACGTCGTAGGAGATCGAGCGGCCGACGGCGAGACCGCCGATGCCGTAGCGGGCGAACTTGGCGAGCTCGCCGAAGCGGTCGACCAGCGGCGGTTCGAGCTGGGCGGCGAGGGGGGCCGGGTCCTCGGCGAGGGTGACCCAGAGCAGCCCCTCCCACTCCTCGAGGGCGACCGGGTGGAGGCCGAGGCCGTCGCGGTCGAGCCGCTCCCCGGGGCCGATGTTGGGCGCCCCCAGGAGGCGGCCGTCGAGGCCGTAGCTCCAGGCGTGGTAGGGGCACTGGATGACGGCGCCGGCGGTGCCGCACGGCTCCAGGCAGAGGCGGGCGCCGCGGTGGCGGCAGACGTTGAGGAAGGCGCGGACCGCGCCGTCCTTGCCGCGGACGACGAGGACGTTCTCGCCGCCGAGGTCGACGGTCAGGAAATCCCCAGGGTGGGGGAGGGCGTCGGCGCGGCCGACGTAGGTCCACATCCGACCGAAGAGGCGCTCCTGCTCCCGCTCGTAGATGGCGGGGTCGTAGAACCAGCGGCCGGGGAGGGTGGTCTCGAAGGCCATGGGCGGCTCCCGTGGTGCGTGCCTGAGCGCATGCTGTTCTAGAGGTCTAGACCGGATCGTAGCGGGTGGCCAGGGTGGCGTCAAGGCCATGCGGACGATCCCGCTGCACCGTCCATGGATCGGCGCCGGGCGAATCCGGCCCCGGGTTACCTCGTCCCCGACCCGCTACGACGGCGGGAGCGCCGGGCTGACAGTGCTCCCCGTCGCGGCGGCCGCGTAGAAGGCAAGGCAAGCCGCCAGGTTGCGCCAGGCGTCGTCAACCGTCGCGATCGGCGCCTCCTCCCCGCGAACCGCGGCCACGAGGTGGTCGATCCCCTCCGAGTCCCACGGTCCGGGTTCGACGTCCTCCCAGCCTCCGGTCTCGGACAACCGGCCGGTCACCGAGAGCCGGCCGCTCTGGCCCTCGTAGACGAGAGCGCCGTCGGTGCCGACGATGTTCAGGGTGCGGCGGCCACCACCAGGAGGTGCCGTCCAGGTTACCTCCAGGTTCGCAACGGCGCCGCCGGCGAACGTGAGCAGGGCGGCGCCGTAGTCCTCGACCGGCAGGTTGCGGTGCTTCAAGGTGGCGGCGACACCGGCTACGCGGGCAACCTCCTCCCCGAGGAGCCAGCGCAGGTGGTCAATATCGTAGATGGCGTGGTCGATCCAACCGCCGCCGGGAACCCGCTGGGGGTCGGCCCACCACCCCGGATCGGGGTCGCCCGGCCACCGGTTCGGCAGCCCCGCCCAGAGACTCGCGCTTGCCGAGAGGATCCGGCCGAAGGCGCCTTCGTCGACCCACCGTTTGATCCGTTGGTGCTGCCCGGCGAGCCGGGGGCGCGACTCGGTCGGCAGGAAGAGCACCCCAGCTCGGCGCACCGCCTCGCGGAGTTCGGTTGCCTCGCCCAGCGTCCGGGCGAGCGGCTTGACCGAGACGAGGTGCTTGCCGCGGAGCACGGCGGCCGCGCTCACCGCCGGGTTCTGGTCGACGCTCACGAACGAGGCGACGACATCGACGGTTTCGTCGTCCAGCACCGGCTCCCGGTCGGTCGATGCCGACTCGACGCCGACCCCGACCCGTTGCGCCAGTTCGCGAGCGCGGTCGAGGTCGTCGTCGACGATCGCTGTCAGCTCTGTCGCGTGGTGGCCGGCGACGGCCCGGGCGAAGGAGAACGCCAAGTACCAGTGGTCGAGGCCGACGATGGCGACCCGGAGCAGGGGAGGGGACGGCGTCATGTGCGCTCCGCTGGTGCGTGGGTGCGGACGGCACGAGCGACTCGTGACTGCCGCCCACGGAAGTCGGGCAAGAAGGGACAGATGAACAACGTCAAAACCGGAAGGAGGAGAACCGTGCGGACGACCGCGGCTACCGCTGCAGCACCCCGCCGTCCGTCGCCTCCACCGCCGCCTCGATCTCGGCCCGGGTCGCGACCAGGAAATCCCCGTGCATCGTGTGCTTCAGCGCCTGGGCGGCGGCGCCGAGGGCGACGCAGCGGGCCAGGTCCTCCGGGTGGCGGACGTAGCCGGCCAGGAACGCGCCGGCGAAGGCGTCGCCGCCGCCGAGGCGGTCGACCACCTCGACCGCGCGCCACGGCCCCTCGACGATCTGGGCGTCCTGGCCCATCGCCACCGAGCCGAGGCGGACCTCGCGGCTCGTCTTGCCCTTCTTCCGGGAGAGCACCGTCGTCGCCAGCCCCAGCCGCTCGTGGGCCTGGGTCAGCACCTCCTGGTAGGTGCCGTCGAGGCCGAAGAAGGTCCGCAGCCCCGAGCGGGAGGCGAACAGGATGTCGACCTTCGGCACGACCTCGACGAAGCAGGCCCGCGCCTCCGCCTCGCTCCAGAGCTTGGCCCGGTAGTTGAGGTCGAAGGCGACCGGGACGCCGAGTCCGTTGGCGGCCCGGATCGCCGCCATCGTCTCCGCCCGCGGTCCCTCGCCGACGGCCGGGGTGATCCCCGAGACGTGGAGCGCGCCCGCCCCGGCCAGGATCGCCTCCCAGTCGAAGGCGCCGGAGGCGATCCGGGCGAAGGCGCTCTCGGCCCGGTCGTAGGTGACCGCCGAGGGGCGGGGGTCGGTGCCCTCCTCCAGGAAGTAGAGCCCCATCCGGCCGTCGTCCTCGGCGACCCAGCGGACGCGCCCGAGGTCGACCCCGCTGGCGAGCGCCTGGCGGGCCAGGTTGCGCCCGAGCGGGTTGTCCGGCAGACAGGAGACCCAGACCGCCGGTACTCCGAGGGCGGCCGTCGTCACCGCCGAATTGAGCTCGGCGCCGCCGGGCGAGATGTCGAGCGCGATCGCCCGTGCCAGCGGTTCGTGGCGGGGCGGGGTCAGCCGCAGCATCGCCTCGCCGAACGACACCACCGGCTTCGCGCCGCCTCCGTTCGCGTCCGTCACGCCCGGTCCCTCTCCCCGCGCCTCGCCCGCGCTTCATGCCCCCTTGACAAGCGCGCCGGAATTATCGACAAATGGGCCACGAGTCGTAAGGCATCGCGATTCGGGGCGCCCGAGCCCTGAGCCGGGCGCCGGACCGCGACCCACGGCGGGCGCGGCCGGGTGCTTCCGGGCGGTCCGACTGGCGACCGCCCCGTAGTTTTCCGTGGGGAGCAACGCGACGATGGCGCGCGTGATCTTCGAGAACGTGACGAAGCTGTACGGGGGCAACGCGGCCCCGGCCGTCAACGACCTGAACATGGAGGTCATGGACCGCGAGTTCCTGGTCCTCGTCGGCCCCTCCGGCTGCGGCAAGTCGACCGCGATGCGGATGGTCGCCGGGCTGGAGGAGATCAGCGACGGCCGGATCATCATCGGCGACCGGGTCGTCAACGACCTGCCGCCGAAGGACCGCGACGTGGCGATGGTCTTCCAGAGCTACGCCCTCTACCCGCACATGACCGTCTACGACAACCTGGCCTACCCGCTCAAGCTGCGCAAGGTGCCGAAGCCGGAGCGCGACCAGCGGGTCCGCGAGGCCGCTCGGATCCTCGACATCGAGCAGTTCCTCGACCGCAAGCCGAAGGCGCTCTCCGGCGGCCAGCGGCAGCGCGTCGCCCTCGGCCGCGCCATCGTCCGCAACGCCGACCTCTTCCTGATGGACGAGCCGCTCTCCAACCTGGACGCCAAGCTCCGGGTCCAGACCCGGGCCGAGCTGATCAAGCTCCACGAGCGGGTCAGCACGACGACCATCTACGTCACCCACGACCAGGTCGAGGCGATGACGATGGGCGACCGGATCGCGGTCATGAGCCTCGGCGTCCTCCAGCAGCTCGACACCCCGCAGAACCTCTACGACGTGCCGGTCAACAAGTTCGTCGCCGGCTTCATCGGCTCGCCCTCGATGAACTTCGTCGACGTCACCCTCCAGGCCGACAACGGCCGCATCTACGCGGTCACCCCGGGCTTCAAGATGCGGGTGCCCGACCTCACCGGGCGCGCCCTCGAGCAGTACATCGGCCAGACGGTCACCCTCGGGGTGCGGCCGGAGCACCTGCTCGAGCGCTCCCGCCTCGACGGCAACGCGCCGCCGGACGCGACGATCCCGGTCAAGGTCGACATCGTCGAGACGCTGGGCAACGAGATCTTCGTCTATCTGGTCAGCGGCTCGGTGACGCTGACCTCGCGGATGGACCCCGACATCAAGCTCCAGTCGGGGCAGGAGATCGAGGTCGCCGCCGAGCCGCGCCGCCTCCACTTCTTTGACCCGAAGACGGAGCAGCGCGTCGCCTAGCGGATCCGGCCACCCCCAGCCCCGATCCCGAAGAAAGCCCTCACCCCCGTCCCCTCTCCCGATGCGCGGGAGAGGGGTGGACGGCGGGTGCCCGCCACCCCCGTCATTCTGAGCCCGCAGGCGAAGAATCTCGTTCCGACTCCGGCAAACGCCTGACGATCGACTCCGCCGCGCCGCATGATTCTTCGCCCCCCGCGCTCAGGCATGCGTCAAGCGGGTCCGCGTCAGGGCCGGCTGCCCGGAATCCGTTGTCCGACCGGCCTGATTCGTCGGGTTTGCGGCACCCGTTCTCAGGGCCCTCCCCCGCTTCAGCCCGGCCATTGATGGCCGGGCTCGGTGCCGCCGCCGCCGGTCGGGACCCGACGCAATGACCCCGGTCTTGCCCGTTAGCCCGCCACACTCGCCCGCGCCCGCCGGATCTGCTCCGCGTGGTCGTGGGCGTGGCCGCCGTAGATCCGCAGCCACTCCTCGACCGAGTAGCGCCCGCTCTCGCTGTGGGTGCCGGCCCGGCCCCACTGCTCCTCCGTCAGCCGGCGGAGGATCGGCGCCGTCGCCTCCCGCGCCGCCTCGAAGGCGGCTAGTGACGGCCCCAGCGGCCGGTCCGGGAAGAGTCGGCGGACGAACGCCTCCTGGTCGTAGCCGACGATCGCCGGGTCGTCCTCGGCGATCAGCAGCCGCAGTCGGATCGCCGAGGTCATCTCGCTGTCGGCCAGGTGGTGGACGATCTCCCGCGGGCACCACTCGCCAGGCCCCTCCCGCGCCTCCAGCTCGGCGTCTGTGATCCCCTCCAGCGCCGCCGCGACCACCCTGAAGCCGTCCTCGTACCGGTCGATCAGCGCCGCCCGCTCCGCCGCGTCCATCCGTCCCCCCTTTGCCCGCTGCCCACCTCTCCCCT
>CADCWF010000221.1 GCA_902806345.1 uncultured Thermomicrobiales bacterium | reverse complement strand
CGATCGCCGAGAAGCACTTCCGGCGTGCCCTCCAGATCGCCCAGGGGGACTACGCCACCTTCGTCACCCGCCCGATCTCGGGGACCATCCTCCTGATCGCCGCCCTGGCGCTCGTCGCGCCGCCGCTCGTCCGCTTCGTCCAGCACCGCCGCGGCCGTTCCGGTCCCCCATTGTCGCCGGCCTGATCGACCGGTCGTCGTTCCCGCCGGGTCGTTGCTCCGCCGCCCGGTGCCTCCCACGGGGCGTCGGTCGACTCCCATGACCAAGGGTGCGTTCCGCGTTGGCCGGCCGAGCGGGGGTGGCCAGCGCGGGGGTTGCGTCCAAGCCCTGCTGGTGTCGAACCGGCGCTCGCCAAACCCGCATCGGGGTGCGGTTGCCGGAAGCGGCCCCGCCCGGGATCGCGCCCAGGCATCACCGACCGACACCGGGGAGCAGCCCGACCGCGCCATGGATGAGGAAGCCCTTGTCCGCGCCTCATGGCGTTCTCACGAAAAGATGCGTTAATGGTCGGAACTCGTGGACTCGGCGGTGCTCGGGCTCCGGCCGGTGGGGTGGGAGACGGCGCCGCTACCGGACGGGGCGCCTTGTCGGCGCGCCATTCGTGATCGGGCGCGCCCCGCCACCCGGTCCTCCTCGTCGCCGGCAAGCAGCATGGAAGCGAGGGACCGAACTGACGGACGAATCGCCAACGGTGCCGGTCGGTTCCCCCGGTGCCCCGGCCCACGTAGCCGAGGATCCGGAGCGGATGCGCGGGATCCTGGAGCGTTACCTCCAGCCGCCGGCCCCTCCCGCCTACCGCGTCCGCGACTGCCGGTTGACGCACGTCCGCCAGCGGGACGGCTCGCGCTTCAGCGTCCAGTACGACGTGCGGTTCGAGGTCCCCGAAACCGGCCGCGTCTGGGACCGCGTCGTCTCCGGCGTGAGCTTCGGCGGGAGCCGTACCCGCCGGGCATGGGAGGAGGCGCGGGACACCGTGCCCGCGCCGCCCGCGATCGAAGCGGACCAGCCGGCGCTGCCGCCGTTCGCCTACGTGCCCGACCTGGACATGCTGGTGCAGGTCTTCCCCCACGATCACGGACTACCGGCCCTCGCCCGGCTGGTGGCGGGGCCGCCGCCCGAGCTCCTCCCCGCGCTCCTGGCCGGGTTCGGTCCGGGGGAGTGGGCGGTCCTCGCCTGGGAGGCCGAGCCGGTTCGCTACCGGCTCGGGATCCGGGCCGCCCTGCGGCTGGGTATCCGGGTCGGAGACGCCGCCGCCGGCCGGGTCGCCGAGCGGAACGCGTACGCCAAGGTCTACGGCGATGCGGAGAAGGGGCGCCAGGGCGCGCACGCGCAGCGCGACCTCCACGACCGGGCCGCCGCCGGCGCCGCGTTCGCCGTGGCGGAGCCGATCGCCTACGTCGAAAGGCTGCAGACCTTGGTCCAGGGGGAGGTCGGCGGGGTCTCGCTGCACGCGCTCCTCCGCCAGCAGGACGACCCGACCCCGGCGCTGCGGGCCGCGGCTAGGGCGGTGGCGGGGTTCCACCGGCTCGACCTGGCCGCGCCGCCCCGCCGCGCCGGGAAGGAGATCCCCAGGCCGCTCCGGAAAGCCCAGGAACGGCTCCGCTCCGAGCGACCGGACCTAGCGCGAGAGGTTGCCGGACTCCTGGAGGCGGTGGCCGTCGGTCTCGGCGGCGTGCCGCCCGGACCGACCCACGGCGACCTCAAGCCCAACCACATCCTGCTCGACGGCGACCGCGTCGCCCTGATCGATTTCGACGATCTGGCCGAAGGCGACCCGCTGCGCGACGTCGCCAACCTCGTGGCCCAGCTCGCCCAGATCCGCTCCGACGACCAGGCAGGAACGGCGGTCCGGGTGTTCCTGGACGAGTACCTCGCCCACGCGCCGGCGACCTGTCGGGCGCGGCTCCCAACTCGCCCGACGAGCCAAGCCGCCGGCGACGGGGAACCGTTGCGGCGCCGGGGCAAGGTACGAGCGAAGCGAACCGGTGATGCGTCCTAGGCGGGAACGCCGCTCCGCGTCTGAGACTCCCGGCGCCACGAAGGTCCCGAGTGGGGACGAGGAGGAGGTCTTGAACCGTCGGCACGCGTTCGACCCGGAAAACGTCCGCCCCCTCTCACCGAGCGAGTTCGCGTTCCACGGGTTCGGCGAGGCGCTGGCCGGGATCGAGCAACGGATCGGCGGGGCAAGCATCCGCGGCGGCGAGCCGAGGGTCGAGACCGTCGAGGACGCGGTCTTCGTCCCGAGCGAGCACCACCGGGTCAAGGGCCAGTCCCAGGCCTACGGCGGCATCGTCGCGGCAGACGGTCAGCCGGTCGAAGCCGCCCAGGTGCGGCGCAAGGGGCGGACGCCCCGTCGGGAGCTCGCCGCACCCGTCGCCGTCGATCCCCGGCGCGAGCTGGACGAGACCGTCGTCTACCTCGGCCCCCTCTTCAACCACTTCGGCCGGTTGCTCCTAGAGTCCCTCGCCCGTGTTTGGTTCCTGGCGGAGGCGGATCCGGCCCTCCGCGTCGTATTCGACCACCCAAACACGGGCTTGCGGACCCGGACGCCGTGGGTGATGCGGATCCTCGACGCCTTCGGCATCCCGGCCGAGCGGATGCTCGTCCTGGAAACCCCGACCCGGCTACGCCGAGTGCTGGTGCCGGAGGCGCTCTTCGAGCAGATGCACGCCGCCCACGTTGCCATGACCGGCCCGTTCCGGGAGGTGGTCACCCGGATCGCCGGCGACTGTGGCCGGGCCGACCAGCCGGTCTACCTCAGCCGGCGCCTCCTCACGAGCCGCCAGCGCCCGATCGTCGGCGAGGCGGAGCTGGAGGATGTGCTGCGGGAGAACGGATTCCTGGTCGCCCACCCCGAAACGATGACCTTCGCCGACCAGGTCCGGCTGGTCAACCGGCACGCCCACGTCTTCTCGAGCGTCGGCAGCGCCGCCCACAGCATCCTCTTCGCCCTCCAGCGGCCGGAGTTGCACCTCCTGACGACGCCCGAGCACACGTCGGCCAACTATTTCCTCTGCTCCGCCCTCGCCGAGGCGCCGACGACCTTCGTCGACTGCCTCGGCACCGGCCACCGGCCGAGCTTCAGCTCCGAGAGGGACGCCGGCGAGGGCGGCCGCCGTGGCTCCGGCGAGGGAGCAACCGCCGTCGGCAGCGGGCCACAGGCGACGCCCCAACTCGTCGAGATGCCGAAGGTGCTCGCCTACCTCGACGAGCGCGGCTTCCTCGGGCGGCGGCTGCGGGCCTCGCTGGCGGGTCGAAACCCGGAGCTCCGGGAGCGCTACGACGAGGCGTGGCTGTTCGGCCGCGTCCGCAAAGCGGCCGCCAAGCAAGGTCTGGGCCTCCCGGCCGAGGTGGAGGCTGAGGCAGTGGAAGCGTCGCGGACATCGTGGCCGGTCTGCGCGGTCCTGGCCCGTTACTACGCCTGGTCCGTTAGGGATCCCGAGCGAGCGGAGGATCTGGCCCGCCGGTTCGTCGAGCTCGTCGCGGCGGAGTCCGACATGAACCGGCTCGCCCACTATCGGAGTGAGGTGGTCGGGATGGTGATACGGGTCGTCGCCGTCTGCCGGAACGACGTGGCCGCCCAGCTGGCCAAAGTGGTGGAGGAGCGGTTCGGCACGGAGACGGTCGGCGACGGCGACGAGGCCGACGACGAGGCCCTCGCCCGAGTGATCCGCCGGGCATCGAGGCAGGAGGGCCGGCGACGAGACCGACGCGGGCCGAACCTGGCACCGGAGACCGTCTAGGAACCGCTCGTCTGTTCCGGGTTGCTGGCCGTTGCCGGCTGCCGACCTTGCCCGTTCATCCCAGCCGAAGCAGAAGGATCTCGCTCCGGGTCTTCCAACGGCCGGACGGACAAACCCGGGCGTCTTGGCAGATCTTCGTCCACTCCGTCCGTGATGGCCCAACGAGGTCACGCTGGCGCGGGAAACGGTCCAATTCCTTCGGAGCCTGGACGAGACGACCAATGGGTGACGGTGGACGCGGCGGCGCGTGCCGGCTTCCAGCCCCCGGCCGGCAGGATCGGCTGCCCGGCGGGATCCAGCGTGGCAGAATCGGGGGCGAGATCGGGAAGGGTTGGGGTTGGGGGAGGGCGGACGTGGACGTGGCGCTGATGATCGAGGGCCAGGACGGACTGGACTGGCCGCGCTGGCAGGCGCTGGGCCGCGCCGCCGAGGAGCACGGCTTCGCCGGCCTCTTCCGCTCCGACCACTTCGTCAACAAGGACGGCCCGCCGCTCGCCGCCC
>CADCWF010000220.1 GCA_902806345.1 uncultured Thermomicrobiales bacterium | reverse complement strand
GGCACGGTCGGTCGCGCTCTAGCGCTCGACGGGTGCCGACGCGCCGGGCCCATCGGGGAGAACCGACGCTCCCCGATCTTCCCTCCATCGCGTGGCGCGTGGAGCAGCACCTTCGTTCGCGCCAAGCGGCCGTCATTCTGAGCCCGCTGGCGAAGAATCTCGTTCCGACTCGGGCCGGTGGCATATGATCGTCGCCCCTGCGGGTGGGCCCATTCGGGTCCCTGAGTAGGACCCGAGGAGAGATTCTTCGCTTCGCTCAGGATGACGAGGGTCGCGTCGCGGCGCGTGTTTAGGGCTCCGCACGGGGGGCGACTCCGTGGCCATCTGTTCCGGGCCGGTCCCGGTTTCGACCGGCGTCGGTTCCTCCTCGACGCCGCCGGCCCCAGCCGGTGCTATGATATTTTCCCAGGGCGTGGTGTGATGTTCGCGGCCAGGCGCGGCGCGGCGGGGGTGGAGCCATGGCGACCCGGCTTCCGACGACGGGCGAGGCTCCCGGCGACGGCCGGGCCGGGTTGACTCCCGCCGGGCGGCGGGAGCGGATCGCCGAGATCGTCCTCGGCCGCGAGGCCGTCGCCGCCCGCGAGTTGGCGACCCTCTTCGACGTGAGCCTGATGACGGTCCACCGCGACCTGGATGAACTCGAGCGGCAGGGCGTCCTCCGCAAGATCCGGGGCGGCGCCACCCCCCAGCCCTCCAGTCTGTTCGAGAGCAACGTCCGCTACCGGTTGGCGGCGGCTCGGGCAGAGAAGGAGTCCCTCGCCCGCCACGTCCTCGGCTCGATCGAGCCGGGCCAGGCCGTCCTCCTCGACGACGCGACGACGACCCTGGCCCTCGCCCGGCTCCTGCCGACGATCGCACCGCTGACCGTGATCACCAATTCTCGCCCCGTCATCGACCTCCTCTATGGCGCGCCCGAGATCCGTCTGATCGCCCTCGGCGGCGAGTATTTCGCCAGCCACGACTCGTTCATGGGCGTGCTCTGCGAGGACGCGCTGGCGTCGGTCCGGGCGGATGTCTTGTTCATGTCCACCTCGGCCGTCTCCCACGGCGTCGCCTGGCATCAGGAACAAGTGACCGTCTCCGCCAAGAGGGCGATGCTGCGGGCCGCTGGTCGCCGGGTCCTCCTGATCGACCACCACAAGCTCGGCAAGACCGCGCTCCACCAGCTCGCCCCGCTGACGGACTTCGACCTGGTCGTCGTCGACGAGGGGGTGGATGCCTCCGGCCTCGCCCAACTCCGCGACGCCCGCGTCCCGTTCGAGGTCGCCCCGCACCGCCCCAGCCGGTAGAGGAGAACGCCCGTGACCGTCGAGACCTCCGTCGCCGCCGTCGTCTTCGACCTCGACGGCGTGTTGGTCGAGTCGGAGCACCTCTGGGAGGAGAACTGGCGGGCCTACGCGGCCTCCCGCGACTCCCCCTGGGAGGCGGCCGACACGGCCCGCCTGCAGGGGATGAGCGTGCCAGAGTGGTCGTCCGACCTCGCCGTGCGGACGGACAGCCCCGATCCGGTGGCCGTGGCGGAGGCGGTCATTGACGGCATGGTTGGGGCCCTGGCCGATGGGCGGATCGCCCTGCTGCCCGGGGCGGCGGCGATGGTCGGCGCGGCGGCCGAGCGGGTCCCGATCGCCGTCGCCTCGTCGGCGCCGCGCCGGTTGATCGAAGCGGTGCTGGAGGCGACGGCGCTGCGGCCGCTCTTCTCGGCGCTCGTCTCCAGCGAAGAGGTGCCCCGCGGCAAACCGTCGCCGGATGTCTACGCGGAGGCAGCCCGCCGGCTCGGCGTCGATCCTGCCCGCTGCATCGCCGTCGAAGACTCCAGCAACGGGATTCGGGCCGCGGCCGCCGCCGGCATGGCCGTCGTCGCGATCCCCAACCCGACCTATCCGCCGCGGCCCGACGCGCTGGCCCGTTGTGCGAAGATCGCGCCGACGCCGGAGGCGGTGCGGAACTACTTGGTGGAGCGGCTGCCGGCGCCGGCGACCGTCGTCGGGGTGGCCGACGGTTCCTCCCCGGCAGACTGAGGCATTCGGGGGGCTCTCCTCGGGCAGGCGTTGCCTTCGTCCTCTCTGAGGGTTTGCCCCCCAGTTGATCGTCGCGACGGCGGCGGGACGACGGGCAAACCGACCGTAGCGGTGGGCCTCCGGTCCGCCCGCGGCGCGAAGTGCTGCCGTCGCCGTCGGCCGGAGCATCGACGGTGGTGGGCCTCCGGCCAAGGGGGGCCCAGGGCCCGCCCCTCCGATGGCAGGGTTGGGCGCAGGCGATGGGGGAGCTGCGACCCTGGACTATCGTGGACGAGTGGAGAGACGGAGGAGCCGCACGTGCAGCGGATGTTGAACGACGCCGCGTCGTTCCGCGAGGAGATGATCGACGGCTACGCCACTGCCAACCGGCGGTTCCTGCGACGGGTGCCTGGCGCCTCCGGCGTCATCGCGCGCGGCGCTCCCCGTGCCGGCCGGGTCTCGGTCGTCGTCGGCGGCGGCTCCGGCCACTACCCCGCCTTCTACGGTCTGGTCGGGGAGGGGATGGCGACGGCCGCCGCTATCGGCGACGTCTTCACCAGCCCCTCCGGCGAGCAGGCCTACCGCGTCGCCAAGGCGGCCGACGGCGGTGCCGGCATCCTCTTCACCTTCGGCAACTACGCCGGCGACGTGATGAACTTCGGGATGGCCGAGGGGCGGCTGCGGGCCGAGGGAACCGACGCCCGGACGGTGCTCGTCACCGACGACGTCCTCTCGGCTGAACCGGAGGAAGCGGACCGTCGGCGCGGCATCGCCGGGGGCTTCTACGTCTTCAAGACCGCCGGCGCCAGCGCCGCCCGCGGCGACAGCCTCGACACGGTCGAGGCGCTGACCCGCCACGCCAACGACCGGGTCCGCACGGCAGGCGTCGCCTTCGCCGGCTGCACCATCCCCGGCCAGACCGAACCGCTCTTCACCGTCGACCCCGGCCGGATGGAGATCGGGCTCGGCATCCACGGCGAGCCGGGGGTCCGCACCGCCGAGCAGGTGCCGGCTCGGGAGATCGCCAAGCTGCTGGTCGACACCCTGCTGGCCGAGGCGCCGGCCGGGGGCGGCAACGAGGTGGCGGTGTTGGTCAACGGCCTCGGCGGCACCAAGTACGAGGAGCTGTTCGTCCTCTACAGCGGCGTCGCTCCCCTCCTGGCGGAGGCCGGGTTGGCGGTCCACGAGGCGCAGATCGGCGAGTTCGTCACCGCGCTCGACATGGCGGGCTGCTCGCTGACGCTGTTCTGGCTGGACGACGACCTCGAGACGCTCCATGACGCGACCGCCTCCTCGCCTGCCTACTCGCGGATCGGGCCGGACATCGAGCGGGTCGGCTTCCTCGCCGGGGCGGCGACGGCGAGTGGGGCGACGGAGTCCCCGACCGGGACCGAGCGCGGCACCGGGACGACCGAGCCGACCGAGGCGACCGTGGAGGCGGTCGGCGGCGTGGCCGGCGAGACGGCGCGGATGGCGCTGCGGGAAGCCCTCGCCGCGATCCGGGCGGCGGAGGCGGAGCTGGGGCGGCTCGACGCGGCGGCCGGCGACGGCGACCACGGCGCCGGCATGGTCCGCGGTTTCACGGCCGCGAGCGGCGCGGTCGAGGGGTTCAGCGGCACCGCCCGCCAGAGCTTCGTCCACGGCGGCACCGCCTTCCAGAATGCCGCCGGCGGCGCCTCGGGGGCCCTGGTCGGCGCCTTCCTGATCGCCGTCGGCGGCGCGCTCCCCGCCTCGGATGAGGAGGTGGACGCGCGGGCCTACGCGGCGGCTCTCGCCGCGGGGCTGGCGGCGATCCAGCGCTACGGCGGCGCCCAGCCCGGCGACAAGACGTTGATCGACACCCTGGCGCCGTTCGTCGGGGCCCTCGGGGATGCGGCCAACGGTGGCCTGGGACTGGCGGAGACGTGGGCGGCGGCGCTGCCGGCGGCGCGGGCGGGGATGCTGGCGACGACCCGCATGACCCCGAAGGTCGGTCGAGCCTCGCGCCTCGCCGAGCGGGCCGTCGGCTTTCAGGATCCTGGCGCGACCTCGATGTACGAGGTGCTTGCCGCGTTCGGGCGGGCGTTCGGGGCCGGGGCGGCTTAGTGACCGGGGATCGTGCTCGGCAGAACGTCTCCCTCCCCCCGAAAGCCCTCACCTCCAGCCCAACTCTCCCGATGCGCGGGAGAGGGGGAGCACGAAGCCGTTGGAAACCTTGGCCGGAACCTGTCACCGAGGGCGCGGGTTAGAGTGCCGGATGGTGCTTCCGTCTCCCCTGCA
>CADCWF010000219.1 GCA_902806345.1 uncultured Thermomicrobiales bacterium | reverse complement strand
TTCTCTTCGATCAGAATGACGAGGGGTCCGCCGGAGAGTCTTCGCGACACCTCGCCTTCTCGCCTCCTCGACGCACGTTCCATAGATGATTCACCGGCGAGTGCCCGTCGCCGACCGCGTAGGCGTGGCGGATTGCCTCGGTCAGGTAGTGCTTGGCGGCGACGATTGCCGGGACCGGGTCCAGCCCGAGGGCGATGTTTGCGGCGATGGCCGAAGCGAACGTGTCACCGGTGCCGTGCGTGTTCCTGGTGTCGATCCGCTCGGCCGGCAGCTCGTGGAATCCGGACCCGTCCCAGACCACGTCCGTCGCGTTACCGGTCAGGTGACCGCCCTTGACCACGACGATCCTCGGGCCGAGGTCCGCGATCGCCTTCGCCGCCTCCCGCGCCTCGGCCAGGCTCGTCACCGACCGACCGGAGAGCACCTCGGCCTCGGGCGCGTTTGGGGTCACTACGGTTGCCAGCGGCAGGAGCGCCCGCTTGAGGGCGCCGACCGCGGTCGGCTGCAGCAGGTGGTCGCCGCTCTTGGCGACCATCACCGGGTCGACGACGAGGGGTAGTCCCCATGCCTCCAGCCGGTCGGCAACGGTCTCCACGATCGAGGCCGAGGAGAGCATCCCCGTCTTGACCGCGTCGGCGCCGATGTCCTCCAGGGTGACGTCGATCTGGATCGCGATCACCTCCTCCGGCACCTCGGCGATGGCGAACACGCCGCGGGTGTTCTGGGCGGTGACGGCGGCCAGGACGCTGGTGCCGTAGACGCCGAAGGCGGCGAAGGTTTTGAGGTCGGCCTGGATGCCGGCGCCGCCTCCGGAGTCGGAACCGGCGATGGTCATCGCCTTGGGGACGCGGACCGGCGACGAGGACGTCTGAGGGTCGTTCATCGGATGGCGGCAACCTCCGAGCGGGCGGTGTCTGAACAGACGGTAGCACAGCCGCTCCGCCGGCCAAGGCAGGGGGCCGGCGGGCAAGGTGGGATCGGAGACGCTATCGCGTCCGGATCACCCGTTGCCCTTCGTTCCCCGGAGCGGGAAGAGACGCCCGGCGACCTCGATGGGAAGGCACCTGGCTCAACTGGCTCAACTGTCTCAAATTTGGGGGATGACGGGAGACTGCGAGAGATGCCGCTGCCGTCAGGATCGATGCACAGGGCCGGCGCCACCGCCTGAAGTGTTGTTGGATATCGGCGCATTGCGGAGGTCCGGCGGGACCAGGCGGAGCAGGCGAGGCGTCCGTTGGCGCGGCCTGCTCGTATACTTGCCGTAACTCGGAAATCTGCGTCTGTGGGGCGATCAATCCGCGGGCGCTCGCGAAGGTCAACCCATGCGCAACCTGCTCGTCAAACTGTTCGGCGATCCGAACGAGGCCTCGATCAAACCGTTCCAGGGGGTCGTGGCCAAGGTCAACGCCGAAGAGGCAGCCATGCAGGCCCGCTCCGACGAGGAGCTGGCCTCGCTCGCCGGCCAGTTCCGGACCCGGCTCGACGTGGGCGAAACCCTCGACGACCTGCTGCCCGAATCGTTCGCTTCCACGCGCGAGGTCGCCCGCCGCCGCCTCGGCCAGCGCCACTACGACGTCCAGCTCATCGGTGGCGCCGTGCTCCACGCCGGCAAGATCGCCGAGATGCGGACCGGCGAGGGCAAGACCCTAACCGCCACGCTGGCGGTGGCTCTCAACGCCGCGGGTGGCCGCGGCGTCCACCTCGTCACCGTCAACGACTACCTGGCCAAGCGCGACGCGCAGTGGATGGGGCAGGTCTACCACGGGCTCGGCCTCAGCGTCGGCGTTATCCAGCACGAGTCGGCGTTCCTCTTCGATCCGGAGTGGGTCGGCGAGGACGAGCGGCTCGAGAAGCTCCGCCCAGTGGGCCGGAAAGAGGCCTACCTCGCCGACATCACCTACGGCACCAACAACGAGTTCGGCTTCGACTACCTGCGCGACAACATGGTCCCCGACGCGGCCCGGATGGTCCAGCGGGACCTCGTCTACGCCATCGTCGACGAGGTCGACAACATCCTGATCGACGAGGCGCGCACCCCGCTGATCATCTCCGGCCAGGCCGAGCAGGCGACCGACCGCTACTACCAGTTCGCCCAGGTCGTGCGCCAACTCAAGACGGACAAGGACTACGAGGTCGACATCAAGCACCGCTCGGCGACGCTGACCGAGGAGGGGATCGACAAGGTCGAGCAGTTGATCCAGATTCCCGAGGGGGAGTCGATCTACGACGAGCGCTACATCGACCTGACCCACTACCTCGAGCAGGCGCTCAAGGCGCAGGCGACCTTCCACCGGGACAAGGACTACATCGTCCGCGACGGCGAGGTGATCATCGTCGACGAGTTCACCGGCCGGATGATGATGGGGCGGCGCTACAGCGAAGGGCTGCACCAGGCGATCGAGGCGAAGGAAGGGGTTCGCGTCCGCCGCCAGAATGTGACTCTGGCGACGATCACCTTCCAGAACTACTTCCGGATGTACGAGAAGCTGGCCGGGATGACCGGCACCGCGAAGACGGAGGCGGAAGAACTCCGGCGCATCTACGAGCTGGACGTCGTCGTCATCCCGACGAACAAGCCGATCGTCCGCGAGGACATGGCGGACCTCGTCTACAAGAACGAGCGCGGCAAGTTCGCCGCGGTCGTCGGCGAGATCGAGGAGATGCGCGAGAAGGGCCGACCCGTCCTGGTCGGGACCGCCAGCATCGAGGCGAGCGAGCGGCTGAGCAAGCTGCTCCAGGCGCGCAAGATCCCGCACGAGGTGCTCAACGCCAAGCAGCACGAGCGGGAGGCGGCGATCGTCGCCCAGGCCGGGCAGGCCGGCAACGTGACGATCGCGACCAACATGGCCGGTCGCGGCACCGACATCGTCCTCGGCGAGGGTGTCCGCGAGGCGGGCGGTCTCCACATCGTCGGCACCGAGCGGCACGAGGCGCGCCGGATCGACAACCAGTTGCGCGGCCGGGCCGGGCGGCAGGGCGACCCGGGTTCCTCCCGCTTCTACGTCAGCCTGGAAGACGAGCTGATGCGCCGCTTCGGCTCCGAGCGGATCGTCGGGCTGATGGAGAAGCTCGGCATGGAGGAGGACGTCCCGATCGAGCACGGCGTCATCTCCAAGTCGATCGAGAACGCCCAGGTCAAGGTCGAAGGCCACAACTTCGACCTGCGGAAGCACGTCGTCCAGTACGACGACGTGATGAACCGCCACCGCGAGGCGATCTACGCCGACCGCCGCCGGGTCGTCGACGGCGAGGACATGCACGAGCGCGTCTGGCAGATGATCGAGGAGCAGATCGAATTGATGGTCGACGGCCACCTGGGCGACGGCCGTGAGACCGAGAGCGACTGGGAGGGGCTGCTCGAGTCGTACACCGGGCTGGTGCCGACGACGAAGCTGGGCCTCGACGATCTCGAGGAGCTTCCCCGCGACGAGCTGGTCGAGGTGCTGATCGAGGACGCCGGGAAGGGGTACGACGTCGTCGAGGCACGGTTCGGTCCGGAGCTGATGCGGAAGGTCGAGCGGCACGTGCTGCTGACCATCATCGACAAGCTCTGGGTCCAGCACCTGACGGCGATGGACGAGCTGCGCGAGGGCGTCGGCTTGCAGGCGTACGGCCAGAAGGACCCGCTCGTCGTCTACAAGACCGAGGGGTACAAGCTGTTCGACCAGCTGCGGGCCAACATTTCGCATGACGTCGCCCACACCGTCTACCGGGCCCAGCCGGTGGTGGCCCAGAAGCCGGTGCGGACCGCGGTCACCGACGAGAACGGCAACGTGCCGGTCGCGCCCGCCGAGAACGGCGCCGCCGCCCAGCCGCGGAAGGCCCGCAAGATCGGACCGAACGACCAATGCCCCTGCGGCAGCGGCAAGAAGTTCAAGCACTGCCACGGTGCGGTCGGCAGCGCGGCGGGACCGGGCCTGAAGACGCTGGTCTAGCATCGGCCGGGACCGGTACCTGCTACCGGCCGCTCCGGCGCTTGTTGGCTGTCCTCCGGGGCCCGGGTTCGCTACCCGAGCTCCATCCCTCGATCCATGGTTAGATGCCGCCTTACCGGCAACGGGTGCCAAGGGTCGAATGCTGGAGCGTTTGGCCGCCGCGAACTGGGGTGGCGATGCGGCTGCTGACTTACGAACGGGAGGGCACGGTCGCCGTCGGCGAAGAGCGCGCCGGTGCCGTTTTTCCAACCGGGTTCCTTGAGATGCTGGAGTTGATCCGGGGCGGCGACGACGCGCTGGCGCGGGCCAGGAGCCACGCCGAA